>OMIZ01000048.1 GCA_900299235.1 Actinomycetota bacterium | reverse complement strand
TTCCGGGTGAGAAGTCGGGCCTGCCGACGTTGCCCGAGTCGAAGATCGACTGGCAGTCAGGAGAGATGCTCACCTTCGAGTTCGTCCCGCCGGGAGCACGCAACGTGTTTATTGCCGTCGCCGCGCCTGTCGAACCGCGCAAGACCCCGGTTGGTGCAATCGTCGTCGCTCGCCAGAAGACCGACATCTCGGCAAGTGTGTGGTCGCTGATCCGTCGCCTCGCGGTCGCCGGCGTTTTTGGCCTGTTCGTCGCTGCGGTGCTGGCCGTGTACGTCTCACGGCGACTCGTTCGGCCGGTTCTCGGGCTGTCACACGCGGCCGATGAGGTCGCCGCAGGTCGCTACGACACCCCTGTTCCCGAGCGGGGTGCTGGCGAAATCGGACACCTCGCCGATCGATTCTCGGAGATGGCTGCACGCCTGGCAGAGGCCGAGACGCATGAGCGGAACTTCCTGATGAGCGTGTCGCACGAGCTGCGGACGCCACTCACCGCGATCCGCGGCCATGTGTCCGCGATTCTCGAGGGCGTTGTCGACGACCCGGAGACACAGGCGTTGTCGCTCGGCGTCGTCGAAGCCGAGGCCCAGCGCCTCGAGCGACTCGTTGGCGACATCATCGATCTCGCGAAGCTCGACACTCATCGCTTCACCGTCCACCACGAGGAGGTCGATCTCGGCCAGCTCGTGCAGCAGGCATACGAGACGTTCGGTGACGAGGCACGCCGACACAAGATCGACTACCGGCTGACGATCAACGAGTCTCCGGTGATCGTCTCCGACGGCGATCGTGTGCTGCAGATCGTGGCGAACCTTCTGTCGAACGCGATCCGGGCGACGCGAAACGGCGGCGTTGTCGACGTCGAGCTCGCACAAACGGACGACTCAGTGCGGATCCGTGTCCGTGACACCGGTCCCGGGATCAGCCTGGAACAGCGTGAGCTGATCTTCCGCCCGTTCGTCTCGGGCTCAGACGGCGGCACCGGGCTCGGGCTAACGATCGCGCGCGAGCTTGCGGTCGCTCTTGGCGGTCGCCTGGAACTCGAGTCGACGGTCGGGATCGGCTCGCTGTTCGAGCTCGTCCTGCCGCTTGCGGTCTAGCTGGCGTCGTTCGCGCGCGGCAGCTTCACGAGCTGACCGCGCGGCTCAAGCGAACGCTCGATGCGATCGAGCCGCTCGTTCATCGCCTGCCACTGACCGGAGATTAGGTCGACGAGCACGCTGAGGTCGTCGACGCGGGCGTGGCGCTCGGCGAGCATGTCACCCTCGAGCCGCTCAAGCCGCCGGATCGTCTGGTTCACGAGCCCCTTCACCTCGGCGAGGCGCCGCGAGATCGGGGCAGCCTCTTCGCGCAGGCCATCGCGCAGAGCGCTCCCGACGGCATCGGGCAGCACGATCTGCAGCTCGTCTGCGGTCTGAGCGAGCGCCTCGATCTGGAGACGCGCGCGGTCGAGCGCAGCGGCGAGTTCGGGTGGCAGGGCGTATCGCGAATCCACGGTCAACCGACCGTACTAATGATCCCGGATGGACGCAACCCCTCAGCCCAAGTCGTCACAAGATCCTTACGCTGGCGCTGTGCGCGTCGATGAGCTGGACTACGACCTCCCCGAAGAGCTGATCGCTCAGCGGCCCGCTGCACGGCGCGATGAGGCGCGGCTGCTCGTCTTTCGACGCGAGTCGGGCGAGATCGAACATCGCAGCGTGCGCGATCTGCCCGACCTTCTTCCCGCGCGATCGACCGTCGTTGTCAACGACACCAAGGTCGTGCCCGCGCGCATCCCGATCGCATCACCCAAGGGTGAGGTGCTGCTTCTCGAGCGGATGACGGGAGATGAGTGGATCGGTCTCGCACGGCCAACACGGCGGCTGAAGCCGGGGATGACCTACGGCGCCGTCACCCTGCACGAGCATCTGGGTGACGGCCGTTGGCGCCTCTCACTCGCGGGTGAGCCTGATGGCGAGACGCCACTGCCGCCCTACATCACGGCGCCGCTTCTCGATAAGACGCGGTACGAGACGGTGTTTGCGCGAGAGCCGGGCTCGGCGGCGGCTCCAACAGCAGGCCTCCACTTCACGCCGGAGTTGCTCGCGCACCTCACCGTCGAGCACGTGACGCTCCATGTCGGGCTTGACACGTTCCGCCCCGTGCAGGTCGATGACCTGGCCGACCACGTCATCCACGGCGAGCGCTACGAGATCGACGCCTCGACATGGGAACGCATTCGAGCGGCGGAGCGCGTCTTGGCGGTCGGTACGACGTCGGTGCGCACACTTGAGACCGTCGCCTCGGGCGGGGCCCTCTCAGGCCGCACGAACCTCTTCATCACGCCCGGTTTCTCGTTTCGACGTGTCGATCTCCTCCTCACGAACTTCCACCTGCCGCGGTCGACGCTCCTCGCGCTTGTGATGGCATTCGCCGGGGTCGACGAGACGCGCGAGCTGTACCGGATTGCCGTCGCAGAGCGGTACCGCTTTTACTCGTTCGGTGACGCCATGCTGCTCCTCTAGGCGGCGCGTCCGCCATGCTTGAGCGATGAGTCAGGTCTACGAACTTCTCGGCCAGGATGGTGCTGCGCGAGCGGGAACGCTGCGCACGGCGCACGGGACGATCCAGACTCCCGTGTTTATGCCGGTTGGCACGAAGGCGACGGTGAAGACGCTCGACCCGCTTGAGGTGCGCGACGCAGGCGCCCAGATCATCCTCTCGAACACCTACCACCTGCACTTTCGGCCGGGTGACGAGCTGATCGCTGAACTCGGCGGTCTCCACGAGTTCATGCGCTGGGACGGGCCGATCCTCACCGATTCCGGCGGCTTCCAGGTGTTCTCGCTGCGCGACACGATCTCGAAGGTCGACGACGAGGGCGTGACGTTCAACAGCGTCTACGACGGAACGCCAACGCGATTCACTCCGCAGCTCGCCGCCGCAATCCAGGCGAACCTCGGCAGTGACATCGCGATGTGCCTCGATCAGGTTCCCGCGGCGGATGTGTCGCGTCGCGCGCTCGAGGAGGCAGTCCGCCGGACGACCGACTGGGCGCGGATCCAGCGCAACGCACCACGTGCTCCCGGCCAGCTGCGATTTGGCATCTCGCAAGGTGGGATCGACGCGGAGCTACGTCGCCGCTCAGTCGAGGAGATCGCCGAGCTCGACTTCGATGGAAATGCGATCGGCGGCCTTGCGATCGGCGAAGACCGCGAGACGATGTTCGCGACCACCGACGCGGCTGCGGCGATGCTCCCAACGCACAAGCCGCGATATTTCATGGGGATCGGCGACCCGGAAGGGATCCTCGAGGTGATCGAGGCAGGCATCGACATGTTCGACTGCGTCCTGCCGACGCGCACCGCCCGCACGGGATCAGCATTGACCTGGGAGGGGCGCCTCAACCTCCGTAATGCGCGTTTCGCCAAGGATCAGGGGCCACTCGACGAGCACTGCGACTGCCCGGCGTGTACCCGCTTTACCCGTGCCTACATCCGACATCTCGTCAACCAGGGCGAGATCCTCGGGATCAAGCTGATTTCGCTGCACAACATCCGCTTTCTGATCCAGTTGACGGACGGCGCGCGCGCCGCGATCCTCAACGGAAGTTTCGCGTCGTACAAGAGCTCGGCGCTTGAACGTCTCTTGCCATGAACCCGCTCGTTGTCATCGTCATTCTCGCTGTCCTCTTCTGGGTGCTCTTTGCCCTGCCAGCGCGCCGGCGGCGGCGCGATCACGAGGCGATGCAAGACGACCTTGAGATCGGCAATGAGATCATCACCGCAGGCGGCATGCACGGTGTCGTGCACGAGCTTGACGACCGTCAGCTGCGGATCGAGATCGCTCCAGGCGTCGTCGTAACCGTTGATCGCCGGGCAATCGCGGCCGTCGCAGTACCCGATGACGACGACGAGGCCGTCGACGGTGAGGCCGACGAAACGTCGCCGGATCCCGAGTCGGCCTCCGGCGACCGCTAACCTTCCCGAGCTTTGACCTCGCGACGCTCCCACTTCATTCTTGTCGGCCTGATCGTCGCAGCGCTCGTCGGCGTTGGCCTGCTTGCCGTGCCGTCGTCGCCGTTCCACAAGAGCCTGCGTCAGGGCCTTGACCTGCAGGGAGGCCTCGAGGTCGTTCTCCAGGCGCAGCCGCCTGCGGGCCACATCTTGACCGCCGACGACATGACGCGGTCGATCGACATCATGCGCAACCGCGTCGACCGGCTGGGCGTGTCGGAGCCGGAGATCCGCAAGCAGGGGACAAATCAGATCGTCATTCAGCTCCCTGCCGTGCACAACATCAATCAGGCCGCAGCGATCATCGGTCAGACCGCGCAGCTTGAGCTCTACGACCTTGAGACGAGCCTGATCTCGCCGTCGATCGATGCGAACCAGAACCCGGTGTCGTCATCGAACCTCTACGACCTGCTTACGCGCGTGCAGTCGAGCCTTGGTGGCACGCCGTCGTACTACTACCTCTTCCGCACCTATGGGAAGAAGCTGATCGCGGGGCCGTTCGATTCACTCGCAGCGCTCGAGAAGGATCCAGCTGCGGTTGGGTTGAAGCCGTTCACGGCGCCGAAGCCTAAGCCGAAGGCGAGGACCTCCACGACCAAGACGACGACCTCGTCGTCCACCACGACGACCGCAAGCAACAGCGCGGTTGTGACGACGAAGGGGATCCGTCAGGTCGCGACCACGGCAAGTTGGCCGCCGAAGGGCTACGAAGTCTTGAAGGCGCCTCACAACTCGGTCGTGATCACCTGTTCGAGCGCCGTCTCGGTCGTCTGTCCGGGCCTCTCAGGCGTCCCCGCCACGGGCGTCACCTACTACTACCTCTTCAAGCACGATCCGAACAACGCGACGTCGCCCGTTCCGCAGATGTCGGGTAAGGATCTGAAGCTCAAGGGCACGCAGCAGGACTTCGACCCGACGAGCGGCCAGCCGATCGTGACGATGCAGTTCACGGGCCACGGCAACTCGGTGTTCCACAAGATCACCCGGCTCGAGGCGACACGCGGGTCAGTGCTCGGCGCCGCCCAGCACTTCGCGATCGTGCTCGACGACCAGATCCGATCGTGGCCGCAGATCGACTACAAGACCTACCCCGACGGCATCGATCCGACAAACGGCGGTGCGCAGATCACCGGTATGGCGAATCTGACTGAGGCGAAAAACCTCGCGCTCGTGCTGCAGACCGGTGCGCTCCCCGTCAAGTTCGTCACGGTCGAGCGCTCTGACGTCTCGGCCACGCTCGGTAAGGACTCGCTCCGCCAGGCACGGAACGCCGCGATCGGCGGTCTGATCGTCGTCGCCCTGTTCCTGCTGCTTCTCTACCGCTTCCTGGGGCTCGTAGCCGTTCTCGGCCTCGGGATCTACTCGGCGTTCATGTACGCCGCGATCCTCATCTTCGGCGTCACGTTGACGCTGCCCGGCTTCGCCGGCTTGATCCTGACGATCGGCGTCGCAGCCGACGCGAACGTCGTGATCTTCGAGCGCATCAAGGAGGAGTCTCGGTCGGGGAAGTCCGTCCGCGCCTCGATCCAGGCGGGGTATGCGAAGGGCTTCCGCACGATCGTCGACGCCAACGTCGTCACGTCGATTACCGCCCTGATCCTCTTCGGGGTCGCGACTGCCGAGGTCAAGGGCTTCGCGCTCATGCTGCTGCTCGGAACGGTGATCTCGCTGATCACGGCCGTCGCCGCGACACGCGCGCTGCTCGGGCTGCTCGCCGGCTTCCGCTGGTTCGATGACCCGCGCTTCATGGGCGCCACGGCCACCGACATTCCGCGCTGGCAGCGGATCGACGTCACGGGTCGCAGCCGTCTGTGGTTCATTCTCTCGATCGTTGCGATCGTCGCCAGCGTGCTCGCGATCAGCACCAAGGGTCTGAACCTCGGCATCGACTTCAAGGGTGGTGTGCAGATCGAGTTCACCACCACCAAGGCCACGTCCATCTCTGTCGTTCGCGCGCAGGCCGCCGCGATTGGACACGGCGACGCCGTCGTTCAGGGTCGCGGCACGACGGCTGGTAACGACGCTTACAAGAGCTTCCAGATCCGCATCAAGAAGCTGCAGCCGACCGAGCAGGCGTCACTGACGAATGCCCTGACGACGACGTTGCATGCGCAGAAGCTCGGCGTGAAGAACGTCTCGGCGAGCTTCTCCAAGCAGATCTTGAAGGGCGCGATCCTCGCCGTCTTCGTCTCGTTCCTGCTGATCGCGATCTACGTGACGCTGCGCTATCGGTGGCGGTTCGCGGTGCCGATCCTGCGGACATTGCTGAACGACATTCCGATCGCCATGGGCGTCTACGCCGTATCGGGTCGCGAGGTGACTGCCGCCACCGTCGCCGCCATGCTCACGATCCTCGGCTATTCGGTCTACGACACGATCATCGTGTTCGATCGAGTGCGCGAGAACATGAAGCTGATGCCGCGCGCCAGCATCGCGAAGATCGCCAACGTCTCGGTCTCCGAGGTGCTGCGCCGGTCGATCGTGACCTCCGTGATCACGCTGCTCCCGATCGTCGCCCTCTTCATCTTCGGTGGCGCGACCCTTCGCGACTTCGCGTTCGCGATCATGGTCGGTATCACGATTGGCGCCGTGTCGACGATCTTCGTAGCGACGCCGCTCCTCTCAGGCCTGATGGAGCGCGATCCTGACTACGCGCGCCGCAAGGATCCGAACGACGTCAAGGCTGTGAGCCTCCCGTTCATGCGGCGGGCGGAGCGTCTCGCCGCCGATGAGCCGACACCATCGACACCGATGGATGAGGTCGAGGCTGTGGTCGAGCAGCTCGAAGAGAAGATCTCCGGTGCCCCGGTGCCGACCGACGACGAAAAGCGTGCAGAGCGGCGTGCGCGTCGGCGGTCGAGGCAGCATGGACGCCCCCGGTAACACCGGTTCCGACGATCCCTTCGACCGACTCGTCTCGGCGGTCGGACCGCGTCTTGACGAAGCACGCGCACTGATCGAGGAGGCGACCTCGCGGTTGCGGGGCGACACGCTTCGCATGCCTGAGAACGCGAAACAGCGGCTGCGGGATCTCCTGCGTGAACTCGGCCTCGTCACGCGCGAAGAGCTCGAGGAGCTCGAACTTCGGATCGCGCAGCTCGAGCATCGTCTTCGGCTCGTAGAGCGCGATCGTGGCGAATGACTCGCACTCGATAGGCGGACGCGTGTTAGCGTCCCGGACATGACAGAGGAACGTCTCACAGCGAAGCAAGCCGAGGCTCTACGCCTTGAGCTCGAGGAGCTTGAGGGGCCGCGCCGTACCGAAGTCGTCGCCGCCATCAAGAAAGCTCGTGAGTTCGGCGATCTCTCGGAGAACTTCGAGTACCACGCCGCGAAGAACGAGCAGGGCCTCCTTGAGGCTCGTATCCGAACTCTGCGCGGCCGGCTCGATCACGCGATCATCGTTGAGACGGGCTCCGGCGAGGACGTCACGATCGGCTCAGTCGTCGAGGTCGAAGATGACCGCGGTGAGCTGATGACGGTCGAGGTGAGCGCCGTCGGTGGGGCAGGCACGGTGTCCCCAACCTCGCCGCTTGGCTCCGCGCTGCTTGGCCGCAAGGTCGGCGAGACGGTCGAGGTTCAGGCGCCTCGCGGCTCCTGGAACGCGACTATCCGCGGCATCTCGTAGTGCCAACAAGCCTCCCGCCCATCCCGGGGGAGACAGAGCTCGATCGGCTCGTCGCCCGCTCCCGTCTGCTCGGTGCCGACCCGACCCTTGTGCTCTTTGGCGGCGGGAACACCTCAAGCAAGATCCTCGAGACCGACCATCGTGGTGACGAGCGGTGGGTGCTCCGTATCAAGGGCACTGGCTCGGATCTGCGGACGATCGAGGCGAGGCACTTTGCCGGCTTGTGGCTCGATGACCTACTGCCCTTGCGCGAGCGAGAGAGCCTCACCGATGAGGAGATGCTCGCGTACCTCTCGCGCTGCCTCGTTGAAGCCGATGCGCCACGCCCGTCGATCGAGACGTTGTTGCATGGCTTCCTGCCAGCGCGGCATGTCGACCACGTTCACGCCGACGCGATCTGCGCACTCGCGAACGCCCCCGATCCGAAGGCTGCCGTGCGAGAGGCTCTCGGTGACGACATCGCGGTTGCGCCGTACGTCCGTCCAGGATTCGGCCTGGCGAAGATCGTCGCCGAGTTCGCGGGTAGCCGCGCCGTCGTCCTCGCCCACCACGGGCTTGTTACCTGGGGCGACACACATGAGGAGTCGTACGGTCTCACCATCGAGCTCGTCGCCAAGGCCCAGGACTACCTCGAAGCGCACGGCTCCGACATCTTCGAGGTGGCACTCGGCTCAGGCCCCGCACCCGAGCATTTCCTTGCCCAACTCCGCGGACGACTCTCGCGCGAGCGTCGGCAGGTGCTTGCGGTCGATCCTTCACAGCGGGCGGTCGCTGGACGCCCCGACGTCGACTCGATCGCAGCAGCGCGCAGCACACCCGATCACATGCTGCGCATCGGCCCACGTACCGCTGTGATTCGTACCGAGCACGACATCGACGATCAGGTCGCCGCGTACGAGAACGCCTACCGCGCCTACCACGATGCGGAGTCAGACGGTCAGACCTTAATGCAGAGCTCCCTGCCGAAGGTGATGCTCGTACCTGGCGTCGGGGGTATTGCGGCTGGCCCCGATGTCGCGATGGCGCGCTTGCGGCTTGAGCTTGCTGCTCACACACATGCAGCCACTGCCGCGACGCTCGACTCGTTCGGCGGCTCGTCGTGGCTGACGCCAGCCGAGGTGTGGGAGTTCGAGTACTGGCCCCTTGAGCTCTACAAACTGACTCTGGCGCCGCCGCCAGCCGAACTCGCGGGAACGGTCGTGATCGTGACCGGTGCCGCGTCGGGAATCGGGCGGGATGTTGCGCTCGACCTCGCCCGCCGCGGCGCGCACGTCGCGATTGCGGACATCAATGCCGACGGCCTCGCTGAGACTCTCGCTGAGCTGCCCGCTGGGCGCGCGGTCGCGGTGGACGGCGATCTCACTGACCGCGTAGTCGTCGACGGGCTCGTGAGTGCCGCAGTCGAAGCCTGGGGTGGAGTGGATGCGGTGGTGTTCAACGCAGGTATTGCCGCAACAGGAAACCTCGTCGACGTCGATGAGGCAGAGTGGCGCCACTCGCTTGAAGTGAACCTGACCTCGCAGTTCACTCTCACCAAGCGGGTCTGGTCGATCCTTGAGAACCAGGGCATCGGCGCAAGCCTCGTGTACATCTCATCGAAAAACGCATTCGCGCCTGGCGCAGGCTTCGGGCCGTACTCCGTTGCGAAAGCCGGCCTCGTGCAGCTCGCCAAGATCGCAGCCCTCGAAGGTGGCAAGCATGGCATTCGCGCGAACGTTGTGAACCCCGACGCGATCTTCTCGGGCTCCAGGCTCTGGTCCGATGAGATTCGGCGCGAGCGTGCCGATGCGCACGGTGTCGCCGTCGACGAACTTGAGCAGTTCTACGCCAAACGCAGCCTGCTCGGCCGCGCAGTCACGGGTCCCGATGTAGCCGAGGCGGTCGCGTTTCTCGTCTCCGACCGGTCACGTACGACAACCGGCTGCGTCTTGACGGTTGACGGCGGTGTGCCGGCCGCGTTCCCGCGCTAGCGCTCGCGCTGTCACACTGAGGCCATGGCCAGCAGCTCGCGCCAGGCGAACCTCGGGCGGATCGGGGAGATCGTCCAGGTCGCTGTGCGCCATGGCTTTGGCTATCTCCTCGACGAGCGTCGCGGACGCGGGGGCGACGAGGAGTGGGTCACCTCACGCGGCCGCCATCTCCGGGAGATGCTTGATGAGCTCGGCCCGACATTTGTGAAGTTCGGTCAGCTGCTCTCGACTCGGCCCGACGTGATGCCCCCCGACATGATCGCGGAGCTCCGCCAGCTGCAAGATGCCGTGACGCCGTTTGGGTACCCCGAAATCGAGCGCGTGATTCGTGAGGAACTCGGGCAGCCAATCGAGCGGCTCTTCCTCGAGTTCGACCCCGAGCCGCTCGCCGCAGCGTCGATCGGCCAGGTGCATCGCGCGGTGCTGCCGAACGGTCGCAAAGTCGTCGTGAAGGTGCAGCGGCCCGATGCTCCTGCGCGCATCGAATCCGATCTCTCGCTGATGCGGCAGCTTGCGGGGTTCGTAAAGGAGCGAGTGAAGGCGCTTGAGTTCATCGACGTAGGAGAGATCGTCGACGAGTTCGCGCGATCGATCCGGCAAGAGCTCGACTATCGCCAGGAGGCGCGGAATGCCGACGCCTTCTACCGCAATTTCGCGGGCAACAAGCATGTCGTCGTGCCGCGCACGTACTGGAGCTACACCCGCGAGCGCGTGCTGACGCTCGAGTATCTCGAGGGTGTCCAGCTGCGCGACATCGAGCTTGACGCGTGGTCGATGGATCAGCGGCGCGAGCTTGCCTACATCGTCGCCGAGGCGTGGCTCACGATGATCTTCCGGCACGGGTTCTTCCATGGCGACCCACACCCGGCCAACATTCTGGTGCTGGCGCCCGACACGATTGGTCTCGTCGACTTCGGCCTGTGCGGCAAGCTCACCGACGCCGACATGTCAAAGCTCACGGCGCTTTTCATCGATGCGGCGAGCGAGAACATCGAAGCGTTGCCCAAGCGACTTGCCGACCTTGGGGTGGTGTATCCGCGGGAGCGCGAGGCCGAGCTCGTCGCCGAGTTGCACCAGGTGTATGCGCGTTACTACGGCGCGACGCTCCGCGACATCGACCCGATGCAGGTCATCCGCGAAGGCTTCAGCCTCATCTACCGCCTGAACCTCAAACTCCCGACGCGGTTCGTCATGCTCGACAAGGCGATTGCGACGGTCGGGGCTGTTGGCGCCGACCTCTATCCGGACTTCAACGTGTTCGAGGTCGCAAGACCGTACGCGCGAAATCTGATGCTCGAGCGGTTTACGCCGCATCGCATCGCGTCACGCGCACGCCGCGAGGGGTTCACGTTGGCGCGGATGGCGGCCGAGCTGCCCTACCAGGTGCACGAGACCCTTGAACTCGTACGCAAGGGCGAGATCGAGGTCGGGTTCGTCCACAAGGGCCTCGATGAGTTCATGCACAAGCTCGACGTGCTGTTCAACCGGCTTGTGATCGCGCTCGTTGTCACCGGCGGGCTGATCGGATCGAGTCTGATCGGGATCTTCGCGAAGACAGGACCGCAGCTCTTCGGCATCAACGCGATCTCGGTGCTGGGGTTCTTCCTCTCGGGCGTGCTCGGCGTGTGGCTGCTCTGGGGCGTCATTCGCTCCGGCCGCATCTGACGGGCAGGGTGCGCCCGCAGGACGGGCCTGAAGCTGGCAGCGCCTTGTAGGACGCATGTGGATGCGTTGTTACAGAAGCGCTCCAAAGGACATCTAGTCGTGGCGCGAGTGGCGCGTTAGCGTCACCTGCATGACGACGAGCGTGCTTCTGACCGATCAGGAACCGACGACGCGAGGGTTCCTCGAGCGCCACCTGGAACTCAGTGGCTTCGAGCTCATCGGCTCTGCGGAACAGCGCCCCGACGTGGTGGTCGCGGGCACCGATCGTGACCTGGCGCGATGGCGCGGCGAGGCGCCGGTGATCGTGCTCGGTCAGCACGACGCGGAGGTCGATGATCGGTTGCGTGCATTTCGCCTCGGGTGCGATGACTACGTCACCCGGCCATTTCATTACGACGAACTCGTGGAACGCATCCGAGCGGTCGTTCGCCGTACGCGTCCCGAAGATGCGGTTCGTCTCGTCGCAGGCCCACTTGAGCTCGATGCGCGGGCACGGGTGGTGACGCTCTACGGGCGTCCGATTCCCACGTCGCGGCGTGAGTACGCGCTCCTGCGCAAGCTTGCGGTGGAGCCGACACGCACGTTCACGCGCGCCGAACTCTTGCGCGAGGTGTGGGGGTACCACGCGTCTGCTCGAACACGCGCGCTCGACGTGGTCGTCTCGCGTCTGCGTCGCAAGCTGCGACTGTATGCGCCCGACGACGAGCTGCTCGAGACCGTCTGGGGAGTGGGGTACCGGCTCCTCGGCGAGCTGCCCGGGTTCGGCGGTCGACGGTGACGCTGGCGACGCTAGATCGGGAGTGTCGCGCCTTCGAGATCGAGCAGCGCGCGCTTCACCGGCAGCCCACCTGCGTAGCCAGTCAGCGAGCCGTTCGAGCCGATGATTCGGTGGCATGGAAGCACGATCGGAATGGGATTCCGATTCATCACGGTGCCGATCGCGCGTGCAGCCTTCGGCCGCCCGACCCTGGCAGCCAACCCACCGTAGGTCTCGACGCGCCCGTACGGAACCCGAGCAAGCTCGTGCAGCACAGCCTCATTGAATTCGGCGACACGCAGGTCGAGCGGCAGGTCGAAGGCGTGACGCTTCCCCTCGAAGTACTCATCGAGCTCACGGCGGACAGCGTCGAGCGGCAGGCGCAACATCTTCACGCCGAACGTTCGGGCAACGTCCTCCTCGGCCCGCTCCGGCGTGAACGAGATGCGACACAACCCCTTCGGCGTGGCGGCGACGAAGAGATCGCCGACCGGAGAGGGGACGATGTCGAAGCGCACATCAACGATCCCGGCAGCAAGGGCGGCCGCGCGGAACCGGGCGTCGAGATCAGGCGTCACGTTCATGGCTTCTCCTCAGTCGACGGACACCCGAAGACGCCGCGGCTCGCGCAGCTTCCTCGGAAGAGCCGAGCGCTTCCGCGATCTCGGCGTAGTGCAGGTCGTAGCCGTAGCGGAGCACGACGGCTGCCCGTTCCTTGGGTGGAAGGTCATGGGTGAGGTGGGCGATCTCCTCGAAC
>OMIZ01000047.1 GCA_900299235.1 Actinomycetota bacterium | reverse complement strand
TCGAACATGCGGTAGACCTGCCACTCGGTGAGCGTGAGCCGGGCGCCGCCGGTGCGTGCGTCGCGCCAATCGGTGAATCGAGGCAATCGACCGATTGCAAGCGCCAGATTCGCGCCCTCGGTGAGTGCCCGTTCCAGGCGAGCCTCACCAACCGGCACGTCGAATCCCGCCTCCTGCAGGGCAGCAGCGAGTGAGCCGAACGTGTTCCAAACGAGCGACTTCGAAGGCACGCGACCTCGATACTCGTC
The DNA here is from genome assembly GCA_900299235.1 of Actinomycetota bacterium. GTDB lineage: Bacteria > Actinomycetota > Thermoleophilia > Gaiellales > Gaiellaceae > PALSA-600. The sequence goes on along the minus strand of OMIZ01000047.1, from coordinate 9,770 downwards.
GAGATCGCGTGAAGTCGGGGTGCGGCCGAGCTCGCGGCCCAAGGCTCGCAACTGCTCGAGCAGCTCTGCGCGCGACGCGAAGCGTCGTGGCACGAGACCTGCGGCGCGCTTCGCGTCGTTCCACGAACCGAAGTGCTCGACCACGGTCTGCGGATGCGCGCTCGTGTTCGTGTCGGCAGCGAACTCCTTCATCGTTGGCGAACGCCCAAGACGCTCGGCACACTCGCGGAGCTCACCGAGTATCTGCTCGTCGGTGTAGCGGCGACGGAGATCGTTGCGAAACGACTGCAAAGCGTCGGAGTCGATAGCCACCTTGGCGCGATAGCCCGCCATCGAGCTAAATGGTAGAGCACGCCGCACGAAGTGCAACACCGCATGCGTGCAACGGACGTCCTGCAGGTAGGGTTTGCCGCACTCTCCCCCTCGCCGACGCATAGTCTGGCGCCTGTGGGAAGTCTCCGGTCCCTCCTCCTCCCTGTCGAAGCCGCCGCGTTTCGCTCCCTCGGCGCAGCTTCGCGTCTGACGCGGCAGGGCGGCGGCACAACATTGCCGGGGAAGCTCCTCTGGCGTGCTGATCCGGGGGCGATCTCGGCTCTTGCTCGCCGGTTCGATCAGGGCGTCGCGCTCGTCTCCGCCACGAATGGCAAGACCACGACCGCGGCGATGGCGACCGACATTCTCGAGGAGCTGGGTGGCGTCCTCGCCAATCCCGGCGGCGCCAACCTCACCTCGGGTGTGGCGTCGTCGCTCCTAACGCGAACAGCGGCGCCACGCGCTGTGCTTGAGGTCGATGAAGCGGCGCTCCCTGCAGTCGCCCAGGCGACATCACCGCGTGCTGTGTGTCTAGGCAACCTCTTTCGCGATCAGCTCGATCGCTACGGAGAGCTTGAGCACGTGGCCGAGCGATGGCGTGAGGTCGTCTCGCGGTCAGACGCGACACTCGTCGTGAACGGCGATGATCCGCGGCTAGCTGCGCTTGCGCGGAACCGGGCGGGCTCGCTGCTTTTCGGTGTGGACGACACGCGACATGCCCTGGCAGGCCTTCAGCACGCTGTCGACTCGGTCTACTGCACAACGTGCGGCACGCCGTACACGTACGTCGCGATCTACAGCGGTCATCTCGGCGACTACCGCTGCGGTAGCTGTGGTGAGGCACGCCCGCCGCTCGACGTGGTCGCACGCGACATCGAGCTGCACGGGCTGCACGGATCGACGTTCTCGATTGGCGCGCGAGACGAGGAGGTTCGCGTCACGGTCTCGGTACCTGGTCTCTACAACGTCTACAACGCGGTGGCAGCGGCCGCTCTCGCGCTTGCAATGGGAGCTGGTCTCGCTGACGTCTCAGCTGGGCTCGCGCGCTTTACGGCCGCATGGGGACGCTTTGAGCGCATACCGATCGGCGACCGCCGGGCGTTGATCCTGCTCATCAAGAATCCCGCTGGCGCCAACGAGGCCGTTCGTACGCTCGTGAGCGGCGACGCGCCGCGCACTGCGGTAATCGCACTGAACGACGAGATTGCTGACGGGCGCGACGTCTCGTGGATCTGGGACGTCGACTTCGAGCCCCTCGCCGAGCACCTCGATCGTCTCGTTGCGACTGGATCGCGGGCGGAGGAGCTCGCCCTACGCTTCGCGCTCGGGGGCCTCGCGCGGGAGCGGATCGTGGTCGAACATGACCTTGAGAGGGCTTTTGATCAGGGGCTCGCGCTTACTCCGGCGGATGGTGAGCTTGTCGTGCTTTCGACGTACACGGCGATGCTCGAGCTCCGCAGCCTCGCGGCTGAACGCGGCGGCCTGCCCGAGTACTGGGAGGTGAGCGCGTGAACATCCGCGTCGCTCATCTGTACCCCGATCTGCTGAACATCTACGCAGACCGCGGGAACATCGCCGTCCTCGCCGCCCGAGCGGCGGCACGGGGACATTCGCTCGATGTCACGGCAGTCTCGATCGGTGACGGGCTCGATCCGCGGGCCTACGACCTGTACTACCTCGGCGGAGGCCAGGACAGAGAGCAGCAGGTCGTCGCGCCTGATCTCGCACGGCATGCGGCGGCACTCCGGAGCGCACACGCCGATGGTGCCGTGTTCCTTGCCGTCTGCGGCGGCTACCAACTCCTCGGGCGCGGGTATCGCGACTCACAGGGCAATGAGTTGCCGGGAGCAGGTGTCCTCCCGCTTGAGACGGTTGCTGGGGAGCGACGCCTGATCGGGGACGTCCTCCTGCGCTGTGGATGGGCACATGACCTCACGCTCGCTGGATTCGAGAACCACGCGGGGCGCACGATCCTCGACGCGGGGGCCGAACCGCTGGGATCGGTCATCTCTGGATTCGGAAACGACGGTGAATCCGATGCTGAGGGCTGTCGTTTTGGGCGCGCCTACGGCACGTATCTGCATGGGCCGCTCCTCCCGCGGAACCCGTGGTTCGCCGACCGCCTACTGGCCGAGTCGCTTGAGCACCTATCGGGACACGTCGTCGAGCTCGAGCCTCTCGACGACACGCTCGAGCGAGCGGCGCACGAGGTTGCTGCGGCACGCGCACGTCAGCGCGGCGGGCGCTAGCGAACCCAGAGCGAGACGAGGTAGGCGGCAGGGTCTCCCGGCCGCCACCGCGTGAGGAACCGCTTGATCGGCGGATGTACAACGATCTCTTCGAGCTCTTCGACCGTAAACAACGACGTCCCGCGAATCGCCGCGTCGTGCGGTTCGACGTCTTCGAGCGAGCGATGCGAGAGATCGGCCGCAAACACGATGTGCACGATGTGGCGATCGCCGGCGCTCCAATCCGGTGCGATTGACTCGGCAACCGCAATCGGACCCTCCAAGGGGAGGTCGTCAATGAGCCCGAGTTCTTCGCTGAGCTCACGGTGTAACGCCTGCACGAGGGTCTCCCCTCCTTCAACTCCGCCGCCCGGTAGGAGCCAGTACGACCTGCCGGGCTTCTCCTGTCTGCAGAGCAGAATCCGCCCATTCCAGCGAAGCAACGCTGCAACGCGGATTCTGGGCGCGCTCACGGCGTCTCAGACGCTCGACGAGCCGAATCCTCGGTCGCCGCGCTCGGTATCGGGCAGATCGTTGACCTCGAGCGGCCTCACCTCGGGAATCTTCAGCACCACGAGTTGTGCGATCCGCATACCGGGCTCCACGACGAACGTCTCGTGCTTGTCGGTGTTGAGGAGACTGACCTTTAGTTCGCCTCGATAGCCGCTGTCGACGAGGCCGGGCGCGTTGACGATCGTGATGCCATTCTTCGCCGCGAGGCCCGACCGTGGCTGCACGTAGCCCGCATGGCCCTCGGGGATTGCAACCGCGAGCCCAGTCGCGACGAGTGCGCGTTCGCCGGGGGCAAGCGCGACGCGCTCGCACGCGGCGAGATCAAGGCCTGCGTCACCTGCGTATGCCCGAACCGGAATCACCGCATCGGGGTGGAGCCGTTTGATCGGTAGGTCAATCACGCAGGAGTTACTTTCGCATCTCGTGAGTCGTCAGCAATGAGGTAGGCGGCGAACCTCGCAATGTCGCGGCGCGGGAGACGCGCGTGGACGAGAACTCCTTCAGCCGTATCCTCACGGCCGTCGATGGGCGCACCCAATGCGTAGAGCTCAGAGAGCCGCGCGCCGTCGCCGTACGGGACAAGCAGTTGCACTTCCTCTGTCCGCGAGGCGAACCTCTCAGCGATGCGCCCGCGGAGTTCCTCGAGCCCCTCGCCGGTGACAGCGGAGACCATCGGTGAACCGGGGAAGCGATTGGCGACACGCCGCCGCCCGAGTTCGTCAAGACGGTCGATCTTGTTCAGCACGATCTCGATCGGCAACTCGTCGGCACCGATCTCGCCGAGGACGTCCTCGACAGCTCGAACCATCGTGTCCACTTCATCTTCAGGTGCCGACGCATCGATGACGTGCAGCACCATGTCGGCAACGAGCGTCTCTTCGAGTGTCGCCGCGAAGCCCTCAACGAGCTGTGTCGGCAGACGGCGGATGAAGCCGACAGTGTCGGTAACGAGGTAGCGGCGCCCCTCGAAGTCGTAACTACGTGTCGTCGGGTCGAGCGTTTCGAACAGTCGGTTGCGGACTGACACATCAGCGCCGGTGAGAGCGTTCAGGAGTGTCGACTTTCCGACGTTCGTGTAGCCCGCGAGCGCGATCGTGGGCGTCTCGCTGCGACGTCGCTCCTTGCGACGAATCGTACGCTGCTGCTCGAGTTCCTTCAGCCGTCGCTTGAGGATCGATACGCGGCGACGAGCCAGCCGGCGGTCGGTTTCGAGCTGCGACTCACCAGGGCCACGCGTGCCGACACCGCCTCCGAGCCGTTCAAGGTGCTGCCACATGCCACGCATGCGCGGGAGGTTGTATTCGAGCTGCGCAAGCTCAACTTGGAGCTTGCCCTCGGCCGAGACGGCATGCTGGGCGAAGATGTCGAGAATCAGCTGCGTCCGATCGATCACGCGTGTCTTGAGGGTGTCCTCGAGGTAGCGCTGCTGTGTCGGATCGAGCTCCCCGTCGACGATCAAGCTCTCAGCGTCTGACGCCTCGTATTGCTCCTTGAGCTCCTCGATCTTGCCGCTGCCGACGTACGTACGCCGGGCCGGATGGGTGCGATGTTGCACGATGCGCCCCACGATGTCGACGCCTGCGGTACGCGCAAGCTCCTCAACTTCGGCAAGCTCATGGTCAGGATCCGTACCCTGAGCCAGGACTGCGAGCACCAAACCGCGCTCCGGCTCCGGGGTGTGTGGGATCATCTGAGCGCATTATGCCCGGCCACGACCACATCCCCGATCTCGGCGCCCGAACGCTGGCCCTTGTCGACATCCCGTCGGAGTCGCTTCATGAGCACGAGGCGTACGAGTACGTGAAGCGCGTCATGCCGTTTGCTCCGAGTTTCGACGACGGCGAATCGCTGCTCTACCTGCTTCAGAGTGAGCGCCCTCGACCGCTCGTGCTCCTCGCTGGTCACACCGACACGGTCCCAGCGCAGGACAACATTCCGGGGCACATCGAGGACGGGGTTGTCTACGGCCTCGGTTCAACGGATATGAAGGGCGGTCTCGCTGTGATGATCGAGATCGCCGACTGGGCGCTGGGCGCCGATCGCGCATATGACATCGGCTTCCTGTTCTTCCCGCGTGAAGAGCTCGGTGCTGACGTAAACCCGCTCCCGGCAGTCTTTGCGAAGAATCCTGTTATCGACACGGCAGCGCTCGTCATCTGCCTCGAGCCGACCGACAACTCACTGCAGCTTGGCTGTCTCGGCAACCTCAATGCGCGCCTCGTGTTTGAGGGAAAGGCAGCGCATTCCGCGCGGCCGTGGCAGGGTGAGAATGCAATTGCGAAAGCGTGTGCGGGGCTTGCGGACATCCTCGCTCTTGAACCGCGAGATGTTGTGATCGACGGGCTGCTCTTTCGCGAGGTGCTGAGCGTCACACAGATTCACGGTGGCTCGGCGTCAAACGTCATTCCCGCGCGCGTCGAGTGCACGCTGAACTTCAGATATGCGCCAAATCGCACCCCTGAAGAAGCGGTGGCACGCCTCCGCGAACTCGCAGGGCCAACGGTCGAAGTGCTCCACAACTCCCCCGCGGCCCATGTCGCTCAAGGCTCGCCCGTGCTCGATGCGTTGCGTCGGGCCGGCGACTTCGAGCTGCAACCGAAGCAGGCATGGACGAACGTCGCCGACTTCGCCGCTCGAGGGCTCGACGCCGTCAACCTCGGTCCGGGTGCGACCAAGTACGCGCACAAGGCTGATGAGCAGATTTCGATCGCCGCGCTTGAGGAGACGTATCTGGCTCTCAAGCGGTTCCTCAGCGACGCCACATGACCTACCCGCTCTCGCCTGTTCTCACTGGGCTTGCGCAGTATCCGTTCGCGCGACTCGACGCGTGGCGCGCGGAGGCGACGGCCAAGGGACTTGCGGTGATCGACTTCGGTGTCGGTGACCCTCGCGAGGTGACACCGTCGTTTATCCGTGACGCCCTCGCAGCCGGCATCACCGAGGTGTCGAGCTACCCGCGAGCGGCCGGTCTCCCTCCCTTGCGAGCGGCGATCGGCGACTGGATCAATCATCGCTTCGGCGTCACCGTCGACGCCGATCGCGAGATCGTTCCAACGCTCGGGTCGAAGGAGGCAATCTTTTCCTTTGCTCAGGTCGTGACGGGCGAGCGCCGCGTGATCGCGGTGCCGGAGCCTGGGTACCCGGTGTACGAGCGAGGCGCGCTCTTCGCGGGTGCAGCGATACAGCCCGTGCCGCTCCGTAAAAGCACCGGCTGGCTGCCTGATCTCGACGCGATCACGAACTGGGATCAACTTGCAGCCTTTTGGGTCTGTTACCCAAACAATCCCACCGGCGCGATTGCGCCACTCTCGTTCTACGAGGAACTTGCGGGCAAGGCAGCAGAGCACGGATTCATCCTTTGCTCCGACGAGGCCTACTCGGAGTTGTGGTTCGATGAGCCCCCGGTTTCGGCGCTGCAGGTGAGTGACCGCTCGCATGTCGCCGTGTTCAACACGCTGTCAAAGCGTTCCTCGATGACGGGGTATCGCTCGGGGTTTGTCTGCGCGTCTGAGCCCATTGCGAACGCGCTGCGTACGTACCGCCCCTCTGTCGGCACAGCCCCGCAGGAGTTCGTACAACGCGCGTCTGTCTCCGCGTGGCGCGACGAGTCGCACGTCGTCGACATCCGTGAGGTGTATCGGCGGAAGCGTGCGACGCTGCTGCCTGCTCTTGAAGCCGCGGGCATGCGCCTTGCTGGGAGCGATGCAACGTTCTTCCTGTGGCTCGCCGTCGACGGTTCATCCGAGGCGTACGCGCGCCAACTGCTGGAATCAGGGTTGCTCGTCGCGCCTGGAGCGTTCTTTGGCCCCGCGGGCGAAGGGTATGTTCGTATTGCGCTCGTTCCAACGCAGGAGGAATGTGAGCGTGCAGCCGAGATCCTGCGGGAGGTGTCATGACGACCGAAGAGACGATCGCAGCGCTTGACCGTGGTGAGGTGCGCGTCGCAGAGCCCGTCGGAGACGGCTGGGTTGTCAATACCGAGGTGCAGGCAGCAATCCTCGACTTCTTCCGGACGCGGACGATGGAGACGCGCGAACTCGGGCCGTTTGAGTACCACGACAAGATTCCGCTGAAGTCGGGCTACGCAGAACTTGGCGTACGCGTTGTGCCCCCTGCGGTCGCCCGGTACGGCTCGTTCCTGTCGCGCGGCGTGGTGCTTATGCCTTCGTACGTCAATATCGGCGCATGGGTTGGCCCGAACACGATGGTCGATACGTGGGCGACGGTCGGCTCGGGTGCACAGATCGGTGCGAATGTGCATCTCGCCGGCGGCGTCGGTATCGGCGGTGTTCTCGAACCGCCAGGTGCACGCCCGGTGATCATCGAGGATGGAGCTTTTATCGGCTCACGCTGTATCGTCGTTGAGGGAGTCCGAGTTGGACGCGAGGCGGTGTTGGCTCCGAACGTGTCGCTGACGGCGTCCGTACCGATCATCGATGTCACTGGGACTGAGCCGGTTGAGTACCGCGGTGAGGTGCCTCCGCGCGCTGTGGTCGTGCCCGGAACCCGGCCGAAGCAGTTCCCTGCGGGGACATTCGATCTCAACTGCGCGCTCATCATCGGGCATCGCAACGAGTCGACCGACCTCAAGACGTCGCTGAATGACGCCTTGCGTGAATTCGGCGTCGGCGCCTAGGCAGCGAGCGTCAGACCGCCGAGCTTCTCGGCGCTGCGTTTTGCCGAGTGGATCGCGAGTTCGCTGATCTTCGCCATGGGCAGGCCCGGTGCCGTGTACGCGTAGACGCCTGAGAGGATGTTTCCTCGCACCATGTAGATCGCGACGCCGTCTTCGGTGATTGTCTTGCCAGCACTCTGCAGGACGACGTGGAGCGTGACGGCGACTGAACCGGCTGGCAGCCCCGAGACGTTCAACGGAGCCGTGTGGAAGCTCACGCGATTGCTTCCCTGAATGCGAGTGATTGTGGCCGCGCTGCAGGCTGCGGCGGCATTCTTGACCTCCGCCAGCGCCTGCGCCGCACCACCGGCCGTGTACGCGACGACCTCGTTCGAGATCGGGAAGTCCTTCCCGTACTTGTAGTGGACCTGGAGACGTGACGTGCGAAGGCTCTCGCTCGCGAATGTCTGGTTGCAGAGGTCGAGCGTCGTCTCACCGATGACGCTTGTACCGCCCGGGAACGGTTCGCTCTGGAACCCCTTCCCCACCTCTGCGCCACTGAGAACGAGCGGCGAGAGATCTTGGCCCTTCTCGTATTCGAAGGTCTGCGCGCTCTCGTGGAATGTGGAGCTGTAGTGCGCCCACTTGGCCACCGGACTCGCGTAGTTCACGACATGCACGATGCTGTCGCGGAAAAAGATGTATTCGCTTGCTTTGACCTGTCCTGGTCCGGTGCCGAGAAGGTAGGTGATGAGCGCAGCCTTGCCGGACGGCAGCACGACAAACGACGGCGTGACCTGCGCGGTGTTCTTGCTCGCATGCAGCGTCTTCACGGCGTCAGCAGCCACCGTGTCGATCGACGTGAAGCTCGTGCGGTATCCACCAGCGTCCATGAATGCGGTCTTGTCGGACGCGAAGATTGTGATGTCGGTCGACGAGCTGGCGCTGCTCGCGATCGAGGCGAAGCCGGCTTCCTTGGCGAGGACGTTCAGCGCAGCCTGGTCGAGCGTTGAAACCGAAACCCAGCTATCGGGCAGCGAAAGGGCGAACCCCTGCGTGGTGGCATGGAATGTGCGCCAGTTAGCGGCGTGCGCCGTTCCGGCGATGCCTCCGACGACAACGAGCACGAAGGTCGCGATGCGCACGCGCATGGTGCTCACGCTGGCACTTCCGCCGGCTCCGCGGGGCCGACGAGGAACGCACGACCCTCCTCAAAACGCACATCGAGCGGGCCGCCGGGGAAGACGACGGTCGCAGACGTAGCATCGAGCGCAGCAGCTACTGCCACAGCGCTTGAGCCCGACGAACCGGTCTCCCCTACCCCGCGCTCCCAGACACGGGCCTCGATGCGCCCGGGAGCAGTCCAGCGGGCGACCTGCACGTTCGTTCGGTGCGGGAAGCGAGGATGCGTCTCCAGAAAGGGCCCGACAGCGTCGAGTCGGGCCGGATCGTCTTCGACGACTGCGTGCGGGTTGCCCACATCCACGGGGCGGAAGCGTACGCCGTCGACCTCCTCGGGCGCCCCGACACTCACCTCCCCCATGTCCTGTTCGACGAGACCGTCTGAACGCAGTACGGCGCGCACGGCGCGTGGCCCGACGTTAACGGTCACGGTTCGCGCGCCGGTCTTCGTGGCAAGCCACTGTGCGGCAATACGTGTGCCGTTCCCGGACATTTCGGCAAGCGAGCCGTCGGGGTTCCAGATGTTGATGTCAACGAAGTCGTCGCCGAGTGCGAGCACTTCGAGAATGCCGTCTGCGTCGCCGACATGCGCCGCGACCATGGTCGCATCGAGCGCTGCTTCGGCGGGCGCCGGTTCAGCCACGAGATAGATGTTTCCCTGTGCCTGCCAACGAGACAACTTCATGTGCCAACTCCTCGACCGTACGCGTCGCTTCGAGGGTACCGACGACGGGCGTGCGTCGAAGCCATTTCCGTTGGTAGCGCGCAAGTTGACGCGTGGCGAGGGTGACGGCTTCGACGGCCTCTGCAACCGGGAGAGTCGCAAACTGTTCGAGACCAAGGATCTTGCGCGCGGTCGCCGAGAGAGGCTGCTGCCAGGCCGCGGATGCCTCGGCGACCGCGCCCGCCTCGACCATCGC
>OMIZ01000046.1 GCA_900299235.1 Actinomycetota bacterium | reverse complement strand
CAGGCGTTGCGCGCCGGCGTAAACGACCTCGGTGGGACGTTGATGAACGAGTCGATCTCGCGAGCCGCTGGGTCGGAGTGGGGTCAGGAGCTTGCGCCGGAGCAGATGGAGGCGTTGATCAAGAGCGCCGGACGCATTCCACGTCAGCGCACGACGCTTTACGGCACGCCGCCAGCCGAGCAGGTTGAGCGGTCGTTTGGCGCGGCCCCGCTCGCCGAGCCGTGGAACCCGCACGTCAACAAGGCGCAGCTGCCTCGTCCCGCACGACTCGTGCGGCCTGCGAACGCGGCTTAAGTCAGCTGCGGCTGGCGCCGTTTTATGCCCCGATGAGGGCGTCCAACATTTCTTATGTCAGGAGTTGCAATCGAGCCGCATCAGATTTATAGTTAGTTTTGACAAAAGCATAGGATTTTACGTAATTTTCCGAAACCGTATCCGCAAAAATACAATGGCCCCTGCCTGCGCGTCGTCGGCAGGGTGGAAGCGTGATCAAGAAAGCGCTTATCGCCCTCGTCGCTCTCGGGGCAGCGCTTTTTCTGGCAGCACAGGCCGTCCCGTTTGGGCACTCACATCTCAACCCGGGTCTGAACGTGCAGCCGAAGCGGGACTCGCCGGTAACGAAGAAGCTGGCTGAGCGCGCGTGCTTCTCGTGCCGCCATTCGAATGTGACCACATGGCCGTGGTACTCAAACGTCGCTCCGGTCTCCTGGCTCGTCCAACGCAACGTGGTGGAGGGGCGCAAGCACCTCCACTTCAGCGAGTGGAACCGCCCTCAGCCGCTTGTCGGGATGGCGCTTGGCGATATCCAGTCGGGGAAGATGCCGCCGTGGTTCTACCGGATGGTGCATCCGGAATCGCGCCTGACGACGAAGGAGAAGGTGCTGCTTGAGAAGGGCTTGATTGCGACGCTGATCAAGTCGCCTGCGGGGAGCGTGAAGGTCTCCTCACAGATGGGCACGCGCCTCTAGTTCTTACGCGCGGCAATTCGGCGGGAATTGTCTCGGCGTTTTAGCTGGGCGGGATGTTCGTTCGCCGTCGCTATTCGCGTGCGCGGGAGATCGTGATCGCGGTGTCCGGAAGTTGAATGCGATTGGGTATTCGACTAGGCAGAGTCGCTGCTAATTGCCGACGCCGCGAGCCGTGTTCTGGAGAGCGCTGGAGCACCTCGGCGCGGCCGCCGAACCCGAGATCTGTGACCGTGTGGAGTTGGCGCGTCGCGCGGCGCCCCGTCGCCGTAGATCGGCGCGGAGGTCGCGTCTACGACTCGACCGCGAACAGGTCGTCGAGCGTCTCGCGCCGACGAATCAACCGCGCGTGACCGTCTCCAACAAGCACCGCCGCCGGTCGCAGGAGCACGTTGTAGTTCGACGACATCGACAGCGTGTACGCACCCGTTGCCGGAACCGCAAGCACGTCACCACGGCGCGGCTCGGGCAGCTCCACACGATCAATCAGCACGTCGCCCGACTCGCAGTGCTTCCCGGCAACCGTGAAACGGCCAGTTGCCTCCTCGGCGAGCCGATCGACAAGGACGGCGGTGTATCGCGCCTGGTAGAGCGCACGACGGGGGTTGTCGGACATGCCACCGTCGACGGCGACGTAGGTCGTGCCATCGGCCGCCTGCTTGACCGTGCCCACCGAATAGAGCGTGACACCAGCGCGGCCGACGAGGGATCGGCCCGGCTCCATCATCACCGCGACTGGAGGCAGATCATGCTCGCCCCAAGCACGTTCGAGCTCAGCAGCGACAGCCCCAACAAACTCACCGATCGACGGTCGCGGATCCTCAGGCGCGGTCGCAACGCCAAGGCCGCCGCCGATATCAATCGTGCGCGGCGTCCAACCGGTCTCATTGCGTGCCCGTGCCGCAAACGCTGCGATCCAGTCAGCCGTCATCAGCGCCGCACCCGCATCGAAAAGCTGCGAGCCAATGTGGGTGTGCAGCCCTTCGAGCCACGGCGCACGGCGAATCGCCTCAAGCGCCACCTCGGGCGGCACACCGAACTTCGAGCCATGATGAGCCGTACGGATCGCCTCGTGGGTATCGGCGTCGATGCCAGGCGTGATGCGCAGAATCGCGCGCTCGATACCGGCCGCCCTGGCGCGGTCGAGCTCCTCGAGGGAGTCGATCGCAACGAGCGCACCCGCAGCTGCCGCGGCCCCAAGCTCCGCATCGGACTTGTTGTTGCCGTGCGCCACGATCTCCGCACCCACGTACCCCGCACGCTGGGCGAAGGCGAGCTCACCGAGCGACGCAACGTCGGCGCCGATCCCCTCCTCACGCAGGATGCGCAGCACCTCGACGTTCGGAAACGCCTTCGAGCCGAAATGGACATGGACGTTCGGCGCGGCGGTGCGGTAGGCGCGCGCGCTCAAGCGGATCGTCGCTTCGTCGTACACAAGGAGCGGTGTGCCATAGGTCGCCGCGAGTTCCGACGCGGGAACGCCACCGACCGTCAGCCGGCCGCCGTCGTCGGCAGCGGTTTCAGGGAACAGCGAGAGAACTTCGGCACGGGTCACAGCGCGATTCTGCCTGCGCCGCGCGGTTCACCCGACCGAGGAGGCCTCGCTACACTCGAAAACAGTGCAGGATCTGCTAGCGAGCCTCTCACCGTTCGAGAGGCTTTTTCGTTTCTCGGGACAGACGACACAAGGAATTCGCTGACAATGCATCGGGATGTGGACGCGTACGAGCCGCAGGCAATCGAGCGCAAGTGGCAGGAGGTGTGGGACAAGGCAGACGCCTACGTCACGCCGAACCCTGATGACCCTGCGCATGCTGAGGCGCGGAAGGCGTACGTTCTCGAGATGCTCCCGTACCCTTCTGGTGAGCTGCACATGGGGCACGTCCTGAACTACACGCTCGGTGACGTTGTCTCCCACCACCGGCGACGCACGGGCTGGTCTGTGCTGCGCCCAATGGGCTACGACGCGTTTGGCCTCCCCGCCGAAAACGCCGCGATCCGCGATGGCGGGCATCCCCGTGAGGTGACCAATCGCAACATCGCTGCGATCCGCCGCCAGATCAAGCGCATGGGCTGGTCGATCGACTGGACACGCGAGGTCGGCACGCACGAGCCCGACTACTACCGCTGGACGCAGTGGCTCTTCCTGAAGCTCTACGACATGGGCCTTGCCTACCGCAAGCAGGCGCCGGTGAAGTGGTGCCCGAAGGATCAGACCGTGCTCGCGAACGAGCAAGTCGTGGAGGGTCGCTGCGAGCGCTGCGGTACCGAGGTCGAGACGCGCAACCTCGAACAGTGGATGTTCAAGATCACCGACTACGCCGATCGTCTGCTCGACGATATGGCGCTGCTTGAGTCGTGGCCTGAGCGCGTCCTGACGATGCAGCGCAACTGGATCGGCCGCTCAGAGGGTGGCGAGATCCTGTTCCGCATCGAGGAGTTCGACGAGGACGTGCCGGTGTTCACGACCCGTCCCGACACGCTCTTTGGCGCCACGTTCTTCGTGCTGGCACCGGAGCATCCGCTGGTCGAGCGCTTCGCTGAGCGGGCCGAGAACGGTGAGGAGATCCGCGCGTACGCACGCCATGCCGCCGCGAAGAAGAGCGAGGAGCGTGCTGCAAACGAAGATAAGACGGGTGTCTTCACGGGCTTCTACGCGACGAATCCGGTGAACGGCGCGAAGATTCCGATCTGGGTCGCCGACTACGTTCTCATGGATTACGGCACGGGCGCGATCATGGCCGTGCCTGCGCACGACGACCGCGACTACGCGTTCGCGGAGAAGTTCGGCCTCGACATCATCCACGTCATTCGCCCGGCTGATGGCGAGGTTGCCGACGGTGTCGCCTACGTCTCGAGTTCGACCACCGACGTCCTCGTCAACTCCGGCGAGTTCGACGGACTGTCGTCGCCCGAGGCGAAGACGAAGATCGTCGCCGCACTCGAAGGTCGCGGGCTCGGCAAGCAGACGATCAACTTCCGCCTGCGCGACTGGCTCCTCTCGCGTCAGCGCTACTGGGGCTGCCCGATCCCGGTCGTGCACTGCGCGAGCTGCGGTGTCGTTCCGGTGCCTGAGTCGGAGCTGCCGGTGTTGCTCCCGGAGATCGAGGATTACGTGCCGAAGGGCAAATCGCCGCTCGCGGCCGCCGAGGATTGGGTCGCGACGACCTGCCCGTCGTGCGGTGGGTCGGCGAGCCGCGAGACCGACACGATGGACACGTTCGTCGACTCGTCCTGGTACTTCCTGCGCTACACCGATCCGACCAACGATCAGGCGCCGTTCCAGCGGGACGTCGTCGACTACTGGCTGCCCGTCAACCAGTACATCGGCGGCATTGAGCACGCGATCTTGCACCTGATGTACGCGCGGTTCTTTACGAAGGCGCTGTACGACGCGGGCCTCGTCGGCTTCAAGGAGCCGTTCGCGCGTCTCTTCAACCAGGGGATGATCTACCGCTTCGGGGCGAAGATGTCGAAGTCAAAGGGCAACGTCGTTTCGCCCGATGAGCTGATTGAGCGTTTCGGCGCCGACGCGCTGCGCCTCTACATCCTCTTCATGGGGCCAGCCGATCAGGACAAGGAATGGCAGGACACGGGTGTGGAAGGCACGCACCGCTTCCTGCAGCGTCTGTGGCGGGTTGTGCGCGAGGAGCTCGATCGCGCGCCGTCTGGCATCACGACCGACACCCCGCTTGCGCGGAAGGCGCACGAGACGATCGTGCGTGTCGGCGATGACATCGAGCGCCGCTTCGTGTTCAACACGCCGGTTGCTGCCGTGATGGAGCTCGTCAACGAGATCTCTCGAAACCCGGAGGATCCAGCGTCGCGCTTTGCGGTGGAGACGGCCGTGTCGCTCATCCACCCCTACGCCCCACACATTGCTGAGGAGTTGTGGGAGCGTCTCGGGCGCGAGAAGCTGTGGGCTGAGCCGTGGCCGACGGCTGACGAGTCGCAGCTTGTGAAGGACAGCGTCGAGCTTGTGGTGCAGGTGAACGGCAAGGTGCGCGACAAGATTACGGTTGCGGCAGGCCTCTCCGAGGCCGACCTGATCGAGACGGCGCGGGCGTCTGAAAAGGTGCAGGCCCATCTTGGTGGGGCTGAGCCGAAGAAGACGTTCGCCGTGCCTGACAAGCTCGTCAGTTTCGTCGTCTAGACGCCGGCGCTCGTCTGTTGCAGAGATGCGACAGAGTTGATCCAGTGATGTAACACCCCTTCGGGCACGGTCGTTCTATGGCCGACTTCGCCTCCGACCGACGCCGCGCGCTCATGGCAATCGCGTGCGTTGCCGTGGTTGTTGTCGTGTTCGCGCGGCTCTTCGGCTTTGGCGGGAGCGGGGGTGGGGCCGTACCGTCGGCGGCTGAGGCAAGCACCGTGACGATCCCGGTCAGCGGCTCGGGATCGGCGCCGGTGAGCGGGGCGTCGGTCATGGTCGATGTCGAGGGTGCTGTCCGCCATCCGGGGCTGTACCGCTTTGCCGCGGGTGCAAGGATCGAAGATGCGCTTGCCCGAGCGGGAGGGTTGGCCTCCACCGCTGCGGCTGGCGGTGTCCAGGAAGTCCGCCGCCTTGGCCGGAAGCCCACGGCCTGTGGCCACCTCCAGGCGCACCTGATCCAGGTCTGCGCTCACTTGGACGCGATCGGTTGCACGAGAGCGTATTGCTCGAGTTCGCGCTAGGCAGGGCGCCACCGCAAGGGGCCCTCATCGCTGCAACCGCAGCAATCCGTGCGCCACGCCCGCCGGCGCATGGGTTCGACGAGCGCCAGTGGCTGCGACGCCAGGGCATCCACTGCGTCCTCCGCATCTCGGCCTGGCAGGCGATCGGTCGGCGTGGCGGCGTTGGTGGCATCGGCGACCGCGTCCACGCCTGGCTTGGTGGTGCGATCACGCCCGGAATGACGGGAGAGCGGCGCGCGGTCCTCGTCGGGATCGTCCTCGGCGACGACGCGGGGCTATCCGCGACTCTCAAACAGCGCTTCCGTGCTGCGGGGCTCTACCACCTGCTCGCAGTGACTGGTCAGAACGTCGTGCTCGTTGCGGCGGGCGTGCTGCTTGCCGCATGGTCTGCCCACCGCGCTTGCCTACGACCACGTGTAGACGATTGTCGCTGGATTGTCCAGCGATCGCTCGAATTCCTTACCGGCTGCTCACGGTTCTATTCTTGGTGTGTGGCCGCCGAACTCAAGCCTGCGTACCTGATTGGTGGCACTGATCTTCCGAAGGTGACGCGTGCCGTCGAGCGGCTTCGCGCGCGGTTCGAGAGCGACGCCGTCGAACGCCATCGCGCAGGAGAGATCTCGGGCGAGGACGCTGTTGCAGCGTGTAACGCATTGGGGCTTTTCGCGGGCGCTGGGCGGCTGATCGTCGTCGAGGCAGTTGAGGCGTGGAAGGCGGCCGACGTTGCCGCGATCGCTGCATACGTGAAGTTGCCGTCGCCCGACACGACGCTCGCGCTTGTAGGCGGCGAACTGAAGAAAGACAGTGCGCTCGCGAAGGCGATCGCTGGCGCGGGCGAGCTCCTGATCTGGGATGTCCCGCAGAAGAGCCTGCCGTCGTGGGTGGCGGAGCAGTTCAAGCTGCATGGCGTGTCGGCAGATATCGACGCCTGCCGTCTGCTGATCGAGCTCGTTGGCGAGGATCTGTATGAGCTTGCGTCGGAGGTCGACAAGATCACGACCTGGGCGCAGCCGGGCGCCACGATCACCGATCACGAGATCGAAGAGCTCGTCGCACCGAGAGCGGAAGCTTCGGGCTTCGCCCTCACCGACGCGTGGGGGCAGCGCGATGCCGCAGGCGTCCTGCGTGCCTCCGAGGCGTTGATCGAGCGTTCAGGCGATCCGCGCTCGAAGTCGATCCCGATGCTCGTGCGCCAGCTGACCAGTCACGTCGCGCGGGTTCGTGCGTGTCAGGTGTTCGAGTCGCAAGGAATTTCGGCGAAGGATGCGGCGGTGCAGATGAAGCGCCACCCGTTCTAT
>OMIZ01000045.1 GCA_900299235.1 Actinomycetota bacterium | reverse complement strand
GCCCAGTCGATCGGTGAGCCGGGCACCCAGCTCACGATGCGGACGTTCCACACCGGCGGTGTGGCGGGCGCCGACATCACCCACGGTCTCCCGCGTGTCGTCGAGATCTTCGAGGCTCGGAATCCGAAGGGCGCAGCGACGCTCGTCGAGATCTCGGGTCGCGTGGAGATCGAGCAGACCGAGCGTGGCCCGAAGGTCACGATCGTCCCGCAGGAAGTCGGCGCGAACGGCGAGCTCGGCGATCCCGTCGAGTATCAGCTGCCGCGGCGCACTCGTCTACTCGTCACGAACGGCGAGCTGGTCGAGCGCGGCGATGCCCTCAATGAGGGTTCGCGGAGCCCGGCCGAACTGCTGGCGCTCAAGGGGCCGACGGCGACCGAGCTGTACCTCGTTGCTGAGGTGCAGAAGGTCTACAAGTCCCAGGGCGTGGAGATCCACGACAAGCACATCGAGCTGATCGTGCGCCAGATGCTGAAGAAGGTGCGCGTGGAAAGCGCGGGCGATACCGATCTTCTCCCGGGCCAGTTGGTCGACCGGATCATTCTCGAGCGCGAGAACGAGAAGGTCGTCGCTGCGAAGGGCGAGCCGGCAACGTTCGAGCCGCTGATCCTCGGTATCACCAAGGCGTCGCTCGCGACGGAGTCGTTCCTCTCGGCCGCCTCCTTCCAGGAGACGACGAAGGTGCTCACCGACGCGTCGATCGAAGGCAAGATCGATCGCCTCGTTGGCCTGAAGGAGAACGTGATCATCGGCAAGCTGATTCCGGCCGCGACTGGTCTGAAGCGGTATCGCCAGATCGACATCCGCCCGTCGGAGCCGTTCTCGACCGATGGGTTCCGTCAGGACTCGCTTATCGCAGCACTCGAGGAGATCGGTGCCGGCGCAGGGTCGATGACCTTCGCCGACGACCTCGAGCCGCCGCATCACGACTCGCTTGAGGCGGAGGAGATCCCCGAGATCGACTCGCCGCTCGACGAGTGATGCGGATCGTCAGCTGAGTGTTCGGATTGAGGCCGGGGGAGACCCCGGCCTCAGTCGTTCTCGGCCGACTCCGCCGCGGTGCCGCTGGGTCGCTCTGAGCGCTAGCCGGCGACTGTGCGGCTCTTGCCGTCGCCCTTGGCGCGGTAGAGCGCTGCGTCGGCACGGTTGAAGAACGTCTCGGAGTCGTCGCCTTCGGTGATTTCGGCGACTCCCGCGGAGATTGAGGCGTGTCCGACGTTCGCGATCGGCTTGGTGGCGACGCTCTTGGCGATCCTTTCCGAAAGAAGCAGTGCGTCGTCGCTTCCGGACTCGGGCAGGATGACAGCGAACTCGTCGCCGCCAACGCGACAGGGGATGTCGGTGGCTCGGACGGCCGCCTTCACGCGCAGGGCCACCTCTGCAAGCACGGCGTCGCCTGCGAGGTGCCCGTGCTGGTCGTTCACCGATTTGAAGTCGTCGAGGTCAAACACGATGAGCGAGAGCTTGCGGCTGTACCGGGTCGCCCGGGCACACTCGCGTGTGAGCGATTCGTGGAATGACCGCCGATTCGCGAGTCCTGTCAGGGAGTCGAGATCGGCAAGGCGTCGCGCCTCGGCGAAGCGGTGCGCGTTGTCGAGGGCCGGGCCGGTCTGTCGCCCGAGCAGTTCGAGTGCGGCGACAGAGGCGTCGGGGATCCGCTCGGTGGTTGAGCGTGAGACGGCGAGGAGCGTTCCAAACGATTCGCCCTCGGCCCGGAGCGGCACGACGACTGCGCGGCGAACGAGGCTTGCTCCGGGCTCGGCGTCGTCGATGCGGAAGCTCAGTGTGATCTCGGCTGAGCGCAGGTTGGGATCGGGTGGCGCTGCGATCGCCAGTCGTTCTGCCTCTTCAGGCGAGACCCCGGTGACTGCCGTCGCACCGTCGAGGGTATGGACGATCGCCCCGTCGACGCCCGGGAGCGTTGCGGCGGTGTCGAGGACGCGTACGACGATGCGCCGCGCGTCAAGCGTCGCTGAAAGCTCCTCCGTGAAGCCTGCGCCATCCGCGAAGCGCCGAACGGCGTCCTGCGCACGCCGACCCGCGGTCTGCCTCGCCTGGATCGCGACGGTGATGCCAACGACGCCCACGATCCCAAAAACGACGAGCAGGGCGATGGCGAGCGAGGCGGGCATGAGCGGCCGATTGTCTCAGAGAGACCTGTTGTCGGTCGCCACTACCACCGCGTTTTGCCCCATATCGCCGGTGCTGTCCGGTCCGCGCGTAATGCTTCGAGACGTGGGAGCTGCGTTGATTGCTCCCAGTCTGCGCGGGTCCGCTACCCTCTTCAGGCACCAGGACCCCGGACGCAGTCTGGTTTGACGGGGGAAGGTGTGTTGGCTACCATGCCCGGCCGGTTCGGCTGGGCCGACACGCCCGCCGGACTTTCGTCTGAATAGGGTCGAACGAGAGAAGAAAACTTCAGCATGCCTACCGTCAATCAGCTCATTCGCAAGGGTCGCTCGGACAAGAGCGCAAAGACCAAGACGCCAGCACTCCAGGGTGCGCCGCAGCGTCGTGGTGTCTGTACGCGCGTCTCGACCATGACCCCCAAGAAGCCGAACTCCGCGCTGCGCAAGATCGCCCGCGTGCGCCTGACGAACGGCATCGAGGTCGGTACCTACATCCCTGGCGAAGGCCACAACCTGCAGGAGCACTCGGTTGTGCTCATCCGCGGCGGCCGCGTGAAGGATCTTCCGGGGTACCGCTACAAGGTCATCCGCGCGGCGCTCGACGCCTCTGGCGTTTCGGGTCGCAAGCAGGCTCGTTCCAAGTACGGCGCGAAGAAGTCGTAGGTTCGATATGCCACGTCGCGCAGAGATCCACATCCGTCCGCTTGTCGCCGATCCGGTCTACGAGAGCCAGCTCGTCTCGCAGCTCGTGAATCGCGTCATGCTGCACGGCAAGAAGTCAACTGCCGAGCAGATCGTCTACGGCGCGCTTGAGAAGGTCGGCGCCAAGACGGGTCGTCCGCCGGTCGAAGTGCTCGAGCAGGCCGTCAAGACCGTCACGCCTGTTCTCGAAGTCCGCAGCCGCCGTGTCGGTGGCGCGAACTACCAGGTTCCGGTTGAAGTTCCGCAGCGCCGTGGCCGCACGTTGGCCCTCCGCTGGCTGATCACGTACGCACGCGACCGGCGCGAGAAGCACATGGAGGACAAGCTTGCGGGCGAGATCCTCGATGCGCTCGAGAGCCAGGGCAACGCGTTCAAGCGCAAAGACGACATGTATCGCATGGCGCAGGCCAACAAGGCCTTCGCTCACTATCGCTGGTAGGGAGAGAGATGTCGTCGACTGACACCAAGAACGCGCTTAGCCGCGTCCGCAACATCGGAATCATGGCCCACATTGACGCGGGCAAGACGACGACGACCGAGCGGATCCTCTACTACACCGGCCGCACCCACAAGATGGGCGAGGTGCACGAGGGCGCTGCGACGATGGACTGGATGGCGCAGGAGCAGGAGCGCGGCATCACGATCACGTCGGCTGCGACCACGGCGTCGTGGCGCGATCATCGGATCAACATTATTGACACGCCCGGGCACGTGGACTTCACCGTGGAAGTCGAGCGGAGCCTCCGCGTTCTCGACGGCGCGGTTGCCGTGTTCGACTCGGTCGCCGGCGTTCAGCCGCAGTCCGAGACGGTGTGGCGGCAGGCCGACAAGTACAAGGTTCCGCGTATCGCGTTCATCAACAAGATGGACCGCACCGGCGCGAACTTCTTCGCCGCCGTCGACTCGATGCGCGATCGCCTCGGCGCCAACCCGGTGCCGATCCAGATCCCGATCGGCCAGGAAGATCAGTTCCAGGGCGTCATCGACCTCGTCGAGAACAAGGCGATCATCTACAAGGACGACCTTGGTCAGGAGCTTGAGGTCACCGACATTCCGGCCGAGTACGCCGATCAGGCGCACGAGTACCACCACGCGCTGATCGACGCCGTGTCGGCCTTCGACGAAGAGGTGCTTGAGGCCTACATCGAAGACGAGACGAGCGTCACGTCCGAGATGATCCGTCGCGGCCTCCGTGCCGGCACGCTCGCCGACGAGATCACGCCGGTCATCCTCGGCTCCGCCTTCAAGAACAAGGGCGTGCAGCCGCTGCTCGATGCGGTCATCGACTACCTCCCGAGCCCGCTCGATGTTCCTGCCGTTCAGGGCCTGGATCCCAAGACGGAGGGTGAGCTTGAGCGTGCCGCGTCCCTCGACGCGCCGTTCTCGGCTCTTGCCTTCAAGGTGATGTCCGACCCGTACGTCGGCAAGCTCACCTACTTCCGCGTCTACAGCGGCAAGATCAAGGCGGGCGATCGTGTGCTCAACACGACGACCGGCAAGACCGAGCGCATCGGCCGCATCCTTCAGATGCACGCCAACCATCGCGAAGAGCGCGAGGACATCGGCGCAGGCGACAT
>OMIZ01000044.1 GCA_900299235.1 Actinomycetota bacterium | reverse complement strand
GCGCCTCCGGGCCTGGGCCGCGCCCAGCCCGAGTCGTGGATGACCTACACGCTCGATCCGACGGGACCGCCGGATGATGCGTGGAAGGATGCCTACAAGGCGCTCCGCGTCACCACCGACATCATGACCTACGCGCCGAAGGCTTCGTTCGCCTCGGATGCCACGGCCAACACGGCGACGCAGAACACCATCGTCGGTATCGCCGAGTTCTATCGCGCGATGCTGCTCGGTGAGACCGCAGCGCTCTTCGGCTCTGCCCCGATCACGATCACCGGTGTTGAGGCGCCGAAGTTCGTGGACCAGACGGCCGTCTACACGGAGGTGCAGCGTCTGCTCGATGATGCGCTGGCCAAGATGACCTCGGCCGGCACGAACAGCGTCGGCTTCGGTCAGGACCTGGCCTTCGGCGGTGATGCCACCCAGTGGATCGCTCCGATCCACACGATGAAGGCTCGCTACTACATGCACACGCATGAGTATGCGAAGGCTCTCAGCGAGTCGAAGCTGGGGATCATGGCGGACAAGGGCAATGTCATGGCGGTCTACACCAATACCGTCGGCGAGACCTCGCCGTGGGGCCATTGGGTGATCGTCGAGGGCAATCTCCGTGCGGAGAAGTCGTTCGTGGACCTGCTCAAGAGCGAGGCCGGCGATACGCGGTTGACGAAGTACTTCGCGCCGAACGCGAAGGGCCACATCACCGGCTATGCCGGCCATGGTGAGACGGTCGCTGCCACCGCGCTCGACAGCGAGTCGCTCGATCCGAGCCTTGCTTCGACGATCAACCTCTATGGCACGAACGATGCCTCGTTCCCGATCATCACGTTCGAAGAGAATGTCCAGATCGGTGCGGAGGCGGCGGCCCAGACGGGCGACGTGTCGAATGCGGTCCTCGCGGTCAATGTAATCCGTGCGGCGGCCGGCCTCAAGCCGTTCGCCTCGTCGGATGCAGCCGCGACGCTCGCGGAGGTGCTGAAGCAGAAGGATCTGGAGCTCTTCCTACAGGGGCAGTCGTACCACGACATGCGCCGTACGAAGACGCTGCCGGAGGCGGTGCCGCACACGGCCACCGTCAATGGCAACCTGCGCTTCATCTACCCGCAGTCGGAGACGGTCGCGAATACGAACGTCCCGGCCGACGATGACGCGCTCGTCAAGCCGCTGAGCGGATATTGATCAGCTAGCACAGGAAAAGCCCGCACGGGCGATCTTGTCAGCGGCGGGCCCCATCTGGGGCCCGCCGCTTCTATTTTGAGCTCGGCTCGAAGAAACTTACTCCCTACGCCGTAAGTTATCGGCCCGCATTCTGTTCTTCGGGGGCTCGCCTCCTGGGAGAGGATGTAGGATTGGAGCGGTAGTTCAGCTGGTTAGAACGCCTGCCTGTCACGTAGGAGGTCGCGGGTTCGAGTCCCGTCCGCTCCGCACCAGCATTATGCACAACGAAAAGAGGGGTCACCGTCGGTGACCCCTCTTTTTTGCTTAGCCCTGTAGAATGGCGGCGAAACATTACCGCTTCGGCGAGGGTAGTGTTGGACTGAGGATCACAGCATCTCGTCTCTGAAGCCTCTGGCACCGTCACTCGTCACCTTGAACCAGCTCGCATCATGACAACGCTCTTCACCCGTCGCCGACTGGGCCTCGTCGCCGCACTCTTCCTTTCTATGCTGGCTGCTACCTCGCTTCTCAGCTCCTGCGCCACGCTCAACGCGTTGGCTGGGCTGAACCGGATCCAGTTCAAGTTGAATGAGGTCCGGAGTGTCCGGCTTGCCGGCATTGATCTTTCGAACAAGCATCGCGTAACCGATTTCGGGCTGATGGATGCTGCGAGCCTGCTCTCGGCCTTCCGCTCGGGCCGCTTTCCGTTGACCTTCACGCTGAACGTCCTCGCAAAGAACCCGAACAAGCCGAACGGCGCCTCGCTGAACGCGCTGCAGGTGACCGATCTGCCGTGGCGCCTTCTCTTGAATGGCAAAGAGACGATCAGCGGCAATATCGCCGCGCCTGTCGCCGTGCCGCCGGGTGGCAGCACCGAGGTGATCCCGCTCGAGGTCAGCATGGACCTCAAGCAATTCTTTGCCGACAAAGGCTACGATGAGATCGTCGAGCTCGCACTGGCGCTCTCCGGACAGGGCGGCGTTTCGCAGGTGCAGCTCAAGGCCACACCCGAAATGGGCACTCCCATCGGTAGGATCCGCTACCCAGGTGAGCTCACGATCGTGAGCACGCAATTCAGTAATTGAACGACTTCGCGTCGAACGGTCGTTTGAGTCGCCTCATGCGAACGAACGGGATCATTGTTGCCATCGACGGCCCGGTCGGCTCCGGAAAGAGCTCGACGGCCAAAGGCGTAGCGCAGGCGCTGGGGTACCTCCATCTGAATACGGGGGCGATGTACCGCGCCTTTGCGCTGCTCGTCCGTGAAGAGGGTGGCCTTGGCGTCGCGGCCGATGATCCGCGGATCCACCAGCTCATCACCGCTGCCGACATCAGCTTTGCTGCGACCGGTGCTGTGACGCTCTCGGGTCGTGACGTTTCCCGCGAGATCCAGGATCCGGAGATCGCGCTACTGGCCAGCCGTTTCTCTGCTGTGCCGGAGGTGCGTGCGCGCCTGGTCGAGAAGCAACGTGCGATGGGCGCCGCTGGCGGCGTCGTGCTCGAAGGGCGCGACATCGGCACGGTGGTCTTCCCAGATGCCGAGCTCAAGATCTTCCTGGTCGCTGACCTTCATGCGCGAGCCGAACGTCGTCAGCGTGAGCTGAGCGACATGGGCACGCCGATGGAGGTTGGCGAGGTCGAGCGGCAGATCGCCGAGCGCGACCGCCGCGACCGTGAGCGCGAGATCAGCCCGCTACTGAAGGCTGATGATGCCGTTGAGCTGGACACGACCACGCTCACGCTTGATGGGCAGATCGGGGAGGTCGTCCGGCTTGCCCGCGAGCGGATCGCCCGCGGCTGAATCGGGCCATCGGTCCCGGTCGGCAGCCGCCCCCCAAGCGCTGCCTCTGACGAATCTTCACCCTGCGTTGTTCGTAATTCCTGAGTGGGTGCAGCCCTGCACCCCAAGCACATTGGTTGGAAAGGTCTCGCCGTGAACGTCATCGTCGATAAGAACTCAGGCTTTTGTTGGGGCGTCGTGCGTGCAGTGAACTTCGCCGAGGAGGAGCTGCATCGCGTGGACGGCGGCGGTCCCACCGCTGGCGCGAAGCTCTACTCGCTGGGTGATATCATCCATAACCCGGTCGAGGTCGATCGGCTCGCTGCAGAAGGGCTTGAGGCCATCACGCATGCGGACTTCGATCGCATCGCCCAAGCGAACGCCTCCTCCAGCCATCCAGCCAAGATCCTCATCCGTGCCCACGGTGAACCGCCGAGCACCTACACGCGCCTGCGCGAGCTGGGGCTGGAGGTGATCGATGCTACCTGCCCGGTCGTCAGCAAGGTGCAGGAGCGCATCCGTAAGTTCTACGACAAGCAATTCCAGATCGTTATCTTCGGCAAGAAGGATCATGCCGAAGTGATCGGGTTGCGTGGCGTCGTCAACGATGAAGCCATCGTGGTCAAGTCGGTCGAGGAGGCCTTGGAAAAGGTGGTGCTTGATAAGCCGACGGTCCTCTTCAGTCAGACGACCATGGATCGTCCGACCTTCCGCGAGATCCGCGACCGCCTGAAAGAGCGCATCGCCGACCTCGTTGTTGATACGATGGAGGAGACGGCGGTCGAATTCCACGCCAAGGACACGATCTGCGGTCAGGTCTCCGGCCGTGAGGCAAAGCTTGCGGAGCTTTCGCGGTCGGTCGATGTCGTGATCTTCGTGGCAGGCCGCAACAGTTCGAACGGCAAGGTGCTCTACCACGTCGCGCATGATGCGAACGCGCGCACGCACTTTATCGAAGAAGAGAGGGAGTTGGATCTGGCGTGGTTCGCCGGGGCCTCGCAGGTCGCCGTGACCGGCGCGACGAGCACGCCGCAGTGGCTCATGCAGCGCGTGGCCGATGCGATCTACCGCCTGTGCGGTGAGCCGGAGAAGGCCACGTTGCTGCCGGTGGTCGGTTGACCGATCAGGATCGGGGACGGCTTAGCCGTTCGCCTCTTTCAGCGCAGCCTTCAGAAGCGTCTCCACGCTGGTAGCGGCTTCGGGCGCGTCACGAACGACGGTCCGGATCGCCTTCTCCGCGTTGGCCCGCTGATACCCCAAGGCCAGCAACGCCTGCAGCGCATCGGCACGGACCTGACTGCCGTCGGTCGTCGGTGCCGCAAAGGTCTCCTCCTTGAGTAGCTTGTCGCGAAGTTCGACGATCATCCGCTCGGCGGTCTTGCGTCCGACGCCCGGGATGCCGGTGAGTCGTCCGATATCACCGCCGCGTATCGCCTCCCGAAGTTGCTCGGCGCCGACCCCCGACAAGATCGAGATCGCCGTCTTCGGGCCGATCCCGCTGACCCCAAGGATCTGGTCGAAGAGCGCACGCTCCTCAAGGTTGGCGAAGCCGAAGAGCGTCATCGAGTCCTCGCGCACGATGAGCCGGGTCCAGATATCGTATCTTTGTCCGACCTCCGGCGCGCCGGTGTAGGCTTCCTGGGTGCACAGGATCTCGTAGCCGACACCGCTCGCCTCTAGGACGATCGCAAGCGGACTGCGATGACGGATCGTGCCGGTGAGAAAGGAGATCATAGCTCTTCGTCGATGTGATAGGGGGCGCGCATACCTGCCCGTGTCGGTCGCTTCAAATCCAAAGGGCAAACACTCCGGCCCGCCTCCTCGTTACTTCCAGCTCTTGACCCATGCTTGCCCATGAAGGAACACGCCAGCACCCCACTCGAGGCTCTCAAACGGCTCTTTGGGTTCACGCACTTCCGGCCTCTGCAACAGGAGATCGTTGAGGCGGTCTTGGCGGGCCGCGACGTCTTCGCGCTCATGCCCACCGGGGCCGGCAAGTCG
>OMIZ01000043.1 GCA_900299235.1 Actinomycetota bacterium | reverse complement strand
GCTGCTGTGGCTGCTCGTCCTCACCGGCTTCTCGGCGATCGCGGTGTTCCTGCAGCGGCGCGCCCACGACCTGATCGCCTGGGTCGTCCCGGTGCTCGGCCTGTGCGGCGCGTTCTTCGCCTTCCTGCTCGTCGCCGTGACGAGCCCGTTCAAGACGCAGGTCGCGCCCGTCGAGGGCTTCGGCCTCAACCCGAGCCTGCAGAACCCGTACATGGTCGCCCACCCGCCGATGCTCTACCTCGGCTACGTCGGGCTTACCGTGCCGTTCGCGTTCGCCGCAGGCGCGCTGATCTCGCGGCAGACCGATGAGCGCTGGCTGATCGCGACCCGCCGCTGGACGTTGCTTGCCTGGATGTTCCTCGGCTTCGGTCAGCTACTCGGTGCCCACTGGGCGTACGTCGAAGTGGGCTGGGGCGGCTACTACGCCTGGGATCCTGTCGAAAACGCTGCCCTGATGCCATGGCTCGTCGCCACAGCCTTCCTGCACTCCGTGATGATCCAGGAGCGTAAGGGCATGCTGAAGATCTGGAACGTCGTGCTCGTGTCGCTTGCGTTCGAACTCTCGGTGTTCGGCACGTTCCTGACCCGCTCGGGCGTGATCAACTCGATCCACTCGTTTGCCAAGAGCTCGATCGGCCCATGGTTCCTCGTGTTCGTGTGTGCCACCACGATCTTCTCGACGACGCTCATCCTCACCCGCATGCCGCTGCTGCGGGCCCGGACGAAGCTCGAGTCGGCGCTCTCGCGCGAGGCAACGTTCCTCTACAACAACCTGCTGCTCGTGGCGCTCAGCCTGACGATTCTCTGGGGTGTGCTCTTCCCGGTGCTCACCCAGGTCTTCATCGGCGAGTCGAAGACGATCGGTCGGCCCTACTACGACTTCTTCCTGCGCGCTTTCGGACTGCCGCTGCTGCTGCTGATGGGCATCGGGCCGCTGATCGCATGGCGCCGAGCCTCGGTGCGATCGCTGATCTCGACACTTCGGTGGCCGATCGCTGTCGCGATCATCGCGGGTATTGCGCTCGTGGTCGCCGGGGCGGGCTCGTCATACCCCGGGCTCATCGCCTACACCTTCTGTGCCTTCGTGCTGACGACGATTGTTGTCGAGGTCGTCCGCGGCACGCGAGCGACGGGATCGTTCACCGAGCTCATCGGCCGCAACCGACGCCGCTACGGCGGCTACGTCGTGCACTTCGCGATTGTGCTCCTCGCGATTGGTGTTGCCGGTTCGAGCGCCTACGGCACGACGAAGGAGCAGCTGCTCAACCCTGGCCAGACGATGACGGTGGCCGGATACAACGTCACCTACCAGAAGCTTGAGGTCGAGAAGGGCGCGACATCGTCGGAGACACGCGCGGTTCTCTCATTCACAGGCAGGGCGACCGGCACGCTGAAGAGCGGAACAAACTCGTATTTCGCCGACGGCTCAAGCTCACGCGAGGTCGGTATCCACACCAACTGGCTCCGAGCGGAAGATCTCTACGTGATCTTCGACCAGAAGCAGGGCGGAGGCGTGTATTTCAAGGTGCTCGTAAAGCCGCTCGTCAACCTGCTGTGGATCGCCGGAATCATCTTCGTGATCGGCTCGCTCGTCGCGCTGTGGCCTGACGCTCGTGAGCAGCGCAAGCTTGTCTCCCGACTCGCGCTCGCACGGGCATGACCTCACTCGTCCTCGGAGCAATCCTCGCTGCAGGAGCAGTACTCCTGACGGCGATGCCATTCATTCAGCACTCGAACGAGCTCGATGCGCCGCTCGACGGCCCGACGCCTGAGCAGGAACAGCGCATCATCGTGATCGAAGAGCGCGACCGTGCTCTCGCCGCGCTCAAGGAGCTTGAGTTCGATCACCGCACGGGCAAGATCGATGACGCCGACTACCGCGCGCTCGTCGGCCCGCTGCGTCGCACCGCCGCCGAGGCGTTGCGCATCATCGACGAGGCCGCCGCGAAGGAGTAGCTCCGCAAGGGGCGAAGGATCGTTGCAATGACGCGGCGACTTCTCGTGGCGATTGTCTGCCTGCTCTGCGTGAGCACGCCAGCCTTCGGCGACTCGATCCAACCGATCACCGCGAAGAAGCAACAGGTCGACTCAAAGATCCAGGCTCTGAAGAGCAACCTCGGTTCGCGCAAGGCGAGCGAGTCAGCGCTGCAAACCCAGATCGACGGGTTCACGTCACAGATCCGCACGCTTGAGACAAAGGTTGGCGATGTCTCGCTCAAGCTGAGCACCCTCGAGCGCGACGTGGCCCTTCACCAGCAGCGTCTGCATGCGCTCGCTCAGCTGTACGTCCTCCAGACACAGCGCCTCAACACGCTCAAGGCGCAGTACGCGACGGCGCTGAAGCACCTCACCGAGCGGCTTGTCACGATCTACATGAGCGGTGAACCCTCCACGTGGGAGCTCTACTTCGGGTCGGGTTCGCTGAACGACATGATCTCGCAGTCAGACTTCGTGAAGCGGATCGGCCACGAAGACAAGCTGATCGCGACGAAGGTCGAGAGTGCCAAGCAGGCGATGCAGGCCTCTCGCGTGAAGACGCGCGCGATGCGCGCGCGGGTCAAGGGCGAAGAGCGGGTGATCGCCGCACGCGCTGCGCAGACACGCCAGGTGAAGCTCAAGCTCGTTGGCGCAAAGAACGCGCTCGATGCGAACCGTCAGCAGAAGCTCGTTGCGCTCTCGTCACTCAACGCGCAGGATCGAGCCGAGGCAGAGGAGATCGACGCGCTCCAGGCAGCAAGCGCGTCGCTCGCCGCACAGATCCGCGCAGCGCAGGAGGCAAACGCTGGTGGCCCAACCGCGACACCGTCGAGCGCCGGTCTGATCTGGCCGGTCTCGGGCCCGGTGACGAGTCCCTACGGGTGGCGCTGGGGCCGCATGCACGAAGGCATCGATATTGGGGTCGCAACCGGCACGCCGATCCACGCAGCCGCGGCCGGCAAGGTCATCTACTGCGGTTGGGAAGAGGGGTACGGCAATCTCGTGATCCTTGACAACGGTGGGAATCTCGCGACCGCCTACGCCCACCAGTCGTCGATCGCGGTCACCTGCGGCCAGGAGGTGACCCAGGGTGAAACGCTCGGGTACGTGGGCTGCACGGGCCACTGCACCGGACCGCACCTGCACTTTGAAGTCCGGATCAACGGAAATCCCGTCGATCCGCTGGGCTACCTCTAAGCCTCGTCTACCCGGCGAGCGGCACGTAGATGTCGGTGATCCGCTTTGCCGGATCCGGCTCGGTAATCGGATCGGTGACGTACGACTCCCAGAAGGGGCCAGACGGGCGACGCCCGTACTCTGCGATCCAGTTGAAGAGACGCTCGCACGCGGCGCGTAAACCGTCGTAGGGCCCGATGTAGCGCAGCCGGGCAACCTGGCATTCGGGAAGCTCGATCGTCGGAATCGACGAGGATTCTGCGGTCGGCACACCAAGCTCAAGCTCGAACGTGTCACCCACCGAGAGGTAGCGCGTAAATGCGCACCCGGTGGGTGCGACACCCGCTGCAGCGAGCCGTCCGTAGAGCGCCTTGAATCCCTCGTCGAAGACCTCGGCGAGCTGCGACGCCTCAGCTGTCCGGCGGATCACGACAGCGGGCGTTGCGGGCAGATCGACCAGCTCAGGGCGATACACGACGAGAACGGTAGCCACGTACGGGCACGCGCGTCGTCGCGCATCCTCCCGATTCGTGTCGCGACCTAGCCGCCGAACGTCTGGATGAGCAGAAAGATGTTCAGGCCGACAATCACGCTCGCGACGAGCCAGGCCGCCGCCGTCGTGACGCCGCGGTTTACGAGCTCACCCATGATGTGGCGCTTCGACGTGAACCACACAAGTGGGATCAGGGCAAACGGGATGCCAAACGACAGCACGACCTGCGAGATCACGAGTGTTCGAGACGGATCGACCCCGATCGCCGCGACGATGAACGCCGGAACCATCGTGATGCCACGGCGGATGACAACCGGGATCTGGCGTTGGATGAAGCCCTGCATTACGACCTGCCCTGAGAGCGTTCCGACTGCCGATGACGACAGGCCCGACGCAAGCAGCGCGACCGCGAAGATTGTCCCAGCTGCTGGCCCAAGAATCGGCTCGAGCGTCTTGTGTGCACCCTCGAGCGAATCCACGTGCAAGAGGCCGCTGCCGAAGAACGTGCTCGCGGCCATCACGAGCATCGCGAGGTTGATCAGCCCGGCGAGCGACATCGCAAGCAGTACGTCGAGCCGTGTGTAGCGCATCAACGTACGGGCGTCCTCGGGTGACTCGGGAACGATGCGGTCTTGTGTGAGCGCCGAGTGGAGGTAGATCACATGCGGCATCACGGTTGCGCCGAGAATGCCGACGGCGAGCAGCACCGAGTCGGAGCCCTGGAAGCTGGGTACGACCGCGTGGTGCACGGTTGCGCCCCAGTCGGGCTCCGAGAAGATCAGCTCGGCGAGGTAGCACAGCCCGATCACGCCGACGATCGAAGCAATCACGGCTTCAAATGGACGGAAGCCGAATCGCTGAAGCGCGAGGATCGCAAATGCGGCGATCGCCGTCAGCACCGTCGCAGCAAGCAGGTTGATGCCGAACAGCAGTTTGAAGCCGAGCGCGGCGCCGAGGAACTCGGCGAGGTCGGTTGCCATCGCGATCGCCTCGGCCTGTAGCCACAGCGCGATCGTTGTTCGACGTGAGAACTGCTCGCGGCAGACCTCGGGTAGGTTGCGGCGGGTGGCGATCCCGAGCTTTGCCGAGAGCGTTTGAATCAGCATCGCCATAACGTTCGAGACGACGATCACCCAGACGAGCGTGTAGCCAAACCGTGAGCCACCGGCGATGTTCGTCGCGAAATTGCCCGGATCGATGTAGGCGACGCAGGCGATAAAGGCGGGGCCAAGGAACGGCGTAAAGCGGAAGCGCGTGCGGTGCAGGGCCTCGTCAACAGTCCGTAGGCCACTTGGAAGCTGTTCGGCAGGCACTCCCATTCCGAAAAGTTTAGCCTCGCCTAAACCGTTGCCCAAGAGTGGCCTTGCGCAGCGTCGAACCCGCGGCTACGACCGCACAAGGTGCAGGTCAGGCAGGTTGCGCCAGCGATTATCGAGATCGAAGCCGTAGCCGACGAAGAACTCATCGGGAACCGTGAAGCCGACGTAGCGCAACGGTAGGTCGTCGACGAGGCGTCGATAGGGCCGGTCGAAGAGTGTTGCGACCGCGAGTGACGCGGGCTCCCGGAGGGCGAGCATTCGCGTGAGGTAATGCAACGTCAGGCCCGTATCGACAACCTCGTCGACGAGGATCACGTGCCTGCCAGTCACCTTCAGATCGAGGTCTTTGAGAAAGCGGATCTGCTCATGCCCACCTGTCTCGACATACCCGTACCCCGCGAGTTCGACGAAGTCGATCGCGTGGATGATTCCGACCTCGCGTGAGAGGTCTGTCACGAACGGCACGCACGCCTTCAGCGACCCAACCAGCACAGGATCGAGGTCGCTGTAGTCGGCTACCACCTCGGCTGCAAGCTCGGAGATACGTGTGCGTATCGCCGCGGCGTCGAGGTAGACCTCGCCGATCCGGTCATCGAGCGGAGTCATGGCGCTAGGACGCTTGCCGCAAGCCGTAGCGCGACGCGATGCGTGCAAAGTCGCGCTCATAGAACAGCTTGATCTTGATCTCGGGATGTAGCTCGCGCAGGCGGCGCACCTTGCGGTTCTTGCGCGTGACGAGCGACTGCTTCATCACAGTCACTTCAAGGTAGAGATCCTGCTCGGGAAGGTAGAAGTCCGGCGTGAACGCCTCCGTGACTCGACCATCCTCGTCTCGGGCGAGAACGAAGGTGTGAGGCTCGTACATCCAGGGCACCCCGTAGTAGTCGAGGAGCTTCGCGTACTCGAGCTCCGCTTCGTTCACGAAGTGCGGGGGCTCGGCACCGCGATAAGCCTGGAACATCGGAGTTTCCAGTGGCACCGAAGGCACCGTAGCAACCGGTCCGGACATCGATGCCTGTCCGAAACCGGCCATTTGAGCCAAATCGACACCGATCGGCGCGAGGGCGTCTTTGTGCGATACCCTCGCGTTCATGCCGTCTGAACACGAAGTTATCGAAGCGCTGCGCCAGGTCGAAGATCCCGAACTCGGGATGGACATTGTCGAGCTGGGCCTCTTCTACGATGCGGCGATCGACGGGCCGAACGTCAAGGTGACGTTCTCGCTCACGTCGATGGGCTGCCCTGTGGGGCCGATGATTCAGGAAGAGATCGAGCGGGTCGTGCGTGAGATCCCGGGTGTTGGCGAGGTGGAGTCGGAGCTGACCTTTGATCCGCCATGGACGCCCGAGCGCATGTCCGACGATGCGAAGTTCATCCTCGGCTTCGGCTAGGAGTTCCGGTCCGTTTAAACCGCCCGGCCGGGGCGGCATTCACCAGGCTGTGGCTCCCGGTATGTCCGCCCCGGCACGGAGGCGGCAGTGGGGCGCTCTCCCCGCCCCAGGAGCACCATACCATGATGTACCAAGAGAAACTCCCTGGAAAAAGTAGGTATTTCTACTGTTTCGGGGGATTTGCGCGCTCAAGATCCCGCGCAACGTCGAGGAATGACGTTCGCTCTGACCTGAGGGATTCGAACACCCGGAACGCCTGTTGGGCGGCGTCGGGCTCAAGCACGACGAGCGTCACGCGGCCGTCGGCTTTGGAGCGCGTGCGGCGCACGAGCCCGGCGGCTTCGGCCCGGTTCACGAGCTCGGTGACAGCGGTCTGCTGCAGGTGAAGCGCTCGACCGATCTCGCTCACGCTCAGCGTGCGCGTTCCGTCGGGTGCAGCGAGCAGGCACAGCAGGAGGTCGTACCGCTCAATGGTGAGGCCGTTCGCCGCCGCAACCTCTTTGCCGCGTGCGAGATACCCCCGCAGCTGTGAACGAAGGCGGGCAGCGACTATGACTTCGGCGGACGGTACGTCCGCGCCTGCAGCAGCATCGTTGGACACGAGAGAGAGAAAAGGTTCCCGGGAGAGTTCGCGCTCGCTCACCCTATCACTGCCTTTCCGAAAAAACCTTCTCGAACGTGTTTAAAACGTGTCACGCGGTCGGCGCTCCAACCACAACCTTGGGGGAGAATAGCGTGGTGGATACGCCCGAGCTAAAACGTCGTGCGGCCGAGCTTGGAATCGATGCGATTGGCGTGGCGCACGCTGCACCATACGACGGCACCGAGCGCGTCATCATCGAGCGGAAGGAGCGCGGACTCTTTGGGCGGCTGAAGTTCACGACGGCACACCCTGAGATCTCGTGTCATCCAGAGCTACTCGTACCGGGCGCGCGAAGCGTGGTCGCAGGAGCCCTCGCGTTTGGCGGGTGCGAGCCCGAGCGTCCCGCTGGCTACGGCCGCCTACCGCGGTACACGTGGTCGAACGCCTACGCCGAGCTCCGGGCGAAGCTTGAGCAGTTGGCAGAGATCATCGGTGGTGAGTACCGCGTGCTTGTCGACGAGAACGACCATGTCGATCGTGAAGCCGCTGTCCGCGCCGGCATCGGCTTCTACGGCAAGAACACGATGGTGATTGCGCCAGGTCTCGGCTCGTGGATCGTCCTCGGCGTGATCGTCACGACGCAGGAGCTCGCGCATACCGAGCCGATCGCCCCCGGGTGCGGCTCATGCACTGCGTGCATCGACGCGTGCCCGACGGACGCACTCGATGAAGTGGGAGTTCTCGACGCGACGCGGTGCCTCTCGTACTGGACGCAGGTCCCAGAGCCGTTCCCACTGGAGTACCGCGAAGCTCTCGGTGCACAAGTGTATGGCTGCGACATCTGCCAGGACGTGTGTCCGTGGAACCGGGGGCCTGAGAAGCGTCAAGAAGGTGTTGGCGAGATCACAGGCGCCCACGTCGATCTCGTCGCGTGGCTCGCTGCTGACGACGGCCTGCCCCCTGGGATGGAGCGCCTCTACGTCCCGCGCCGTGAGCGGCGTTGGCTGCAGCGCAATGCGCTCATCGCGGCGGGGAACACGCGCGATGGTGGTGACGCTCTCATCGCTGCCGTTGAACGCCTTGCGGGCAGCGACGACGCGATGCTCGCCGAGCAGGCGGGGTGGACGCTTGAGCGTCTTACGACGCCGTCGGGGCCCTGAGCTCGGACTCAAGCTCGGCCGCGCGAACGGCAACCCGCTCGCGGAGATCCGCCGGCTCAAGCACCACTGCGTCACCGCGGTAGCTCAGCACTTCGCCAACGAGCCAATCGGCGCTGCCGACTGCTCGTTCGGAGAGGGCTGAACCATCGACGAGCTGGCGCGCGCCCTTCTCGACCTCCCAACGCGCAACCTCTGGCGAGTACCAGATGCGCACAGTCGTGGCGTGGTTTAGCTCGGAAGGGTCGAAGCCTTCGCGCGGCGTGAACGTCTTCTTCTGCACCTTCGCCTTGCGCATCCGATCGAGGCGGTAGCTCCGTGGCGCGTCACGCTCGACATCCCATGTGTGGACGTACCAGTGGGGGAGGCGCCGCTCGATTGAGTACGGCTCGACGAGCCGGGTCGTGACTTCGGTCGATTCCGGCTTGAGGTACTCGAGCTCGACCAGCTTGTGATCGGTGATGGCACGCGTCAGCTGAAGCACGAGATCCTCCTCGGCGCCAGCCTGCGGCGTCGGTGTCTGTGAGAGCTCGAACACGCCGAACGTCTCCTCGAGCTTCGCACGCACGCGGTCGAGCGGACTTTGGGCGCCCGCTGCGATCATTGGGCCAACGAACTCAAGCGCGAGCCGGATCGCCCGGGCCTCAAGCGGTGTTAGGCGCGGCGGGCGACGGAACGTGTCACCGAAAAGCTCCTTGTCGACGTGCACTTCGTCGTCGTGCAACTCGGCGTAGACGGCGTAACAGCCACCGCCGAAGTTCACGAGGTTGAGAAGCGACAGGTGTTCCTCAAGCGCCTCAGGTGCGATCGAGAAGCGTGTCGATAGCTCCGCGGCCGGTATGATCGCCTCACGCTCTTCACCACACGCGGCAAGTAGGTAGGCAAGGAGCGACTGGAGCACCCCGAACCGTTCGGGTGCGACCGGTCCGGCCGGGCGCTCGACAATCCCGTCACTCACGGTGCGGAGCGCTTCGGCAGCGGGGCTCGGCGGCGCTCCGATGTGCCCCTTCCGTACGGCCTTTGCACCATCGACCACGAGCTTGCGGAGCGCGGCGGGTTCGATCGGAACGGCGCGACCGTCCTGGCGCAGAACCCAGCGTGCGAGCAGCGAGAGCGAGGCGTACTCGGTAACGAACACGTCGCCGTCGAGCTGGTTCCGATCGCCGCCGTACGCACGACTCACCCACCAGGCGGTGTCGGGAGCAACTTCGATGCGGGCGGTACCGACCATCTCGCCGAACTGCCACTCGGCTCGACCGCGGTACTCCTCGACGTCGAACTCCTCCGGCACGCGGAAGTCGCGCTCGCGACGCGTGGCGAAGCGAATGTCCGAGCGGATGCGCGATACGCGGAAGCTCTTGACCGTCTGATCGTCGAGATCCTGTCCGATCATGTACCACGTGCCGTTTTCCGGAAGCAGCGCGTACGGGTTGATCGTTCGCTCCTTCTCGTCATCGCGGCCGATTGACCAGTACCGGAACTTGACCGTGCGCTGCTTCGAGATCGCCCCCTCGAGCTTGCCGAGACGCCCCTGGAGCTCAGGGGTGTAGTCAGGGTCACGAACCTCGACACTCATTGCAGTCGCGGTTGGCGCGTTGTCACCCGCCCCGGCCGACCGGCCGAGCGCAAGGTTCTGCAGCGCAAGCCGCAGCGGCTCGGCGTAGGCGAACCGTCCTTCGAGGAGGTAGAGGCACGTCTGCAGCGCGGCGAGCTCGTCGTCGTCCAGCTCGAGCGGCGGCAGGAAGTACCGCTCGGAGCGAAGGGTGTAGAGCTCCTCGCCCGTGAACTCGTCGCGCTGTGAGTCGAGCGGAACGCCGAGGGCTACGAGTTCTGCGCGGTCGGAGTAGAAGCGTCGCGCGAACGCCTCGTCGCTCATCTCCTGGTAGCCCTCCACGTTTGACTTGATGTCGCGCGCCGTTAGCGGCCGACGTTCAGCCATGAGGAAGGCCACGAGTGAGAGCTGACGAATCAGCTTGTCCGTGTCGTGGCTCACAGTCCGAGCCTATCGCCTTCCGGCCCCTTGCGGGGATGCCAATACGAAACCCCTGCAAGAGGCGATTTCGGCGCACACACGCTCGTCGCGGATAGCTGCGACGTCAGTCTGATTCGGGGCCGCGAAACGCGGCGACAGGCCGAAACGTGCGCCTCAGGCCGCGACGCGTGAGCGTTCGAGGTGCTGATGCGACGGGCAATAATCCCGATCTGGCAATGGGGTGCGCTGGCACGGCTTGCCCTTCCGGGTGGTCGCATGGCAATGAGCGAGGCCACCATCGAAGGCGCCTGACTCAATCTGCTCTTCGATGAACGTGATCGCGGCATTGACGCCATGGCTCACCGCCCACGACACCTGCGCTTGAACGGTGATCGGGAAGTACCGACGGATCTCGCCGAAGAGGGCGCGATCAGGCTTGGAGAAGTACTGCGGATCGGTTGCGAGGCGCTCCATCGTTGCCTCACATGCATTCAGCACGTCGCGACGGTACGCGAGCTGCGTCGAGTGATCCACATAGGGATCAATCAAATCCTTGATAGTGCGGTAGATCGCGCGTGAGTACTGGTACAGCGAGTGCTGAATCTGCAGAGTCCGCTCGTCCATGGGTGTCGGCTCTTCTCCCTGGTTGTGCTGGCTGGGGCGTAATGCTGCTGCGAAACCGACCGCCTGGGCAGAGGCGGTGGTGTACTCCTGACGGACCCGACGCGGTTGCGTCTCCACGCGACGCGCGCCTTAGGTCCGACTCTATCACCCGGCTTTTTGCCGGTACCAGCGGAATTTCCGTCGACAACTGCGACCGTTGTCTAAGAGTGCGACGTCCTCACATCGCTTCCGCCTGTATACAGAATACCAATGGTTGTTGATGAAATTGTTTTGGTTTTTCCGCAGACGCCTAGGCAGGCGTGATCTCGCGCGAGTACGCGCTCGGAAAGCCCGCAGCATGGGCTGCTGACACCGCCGCGGCGGCCGATGCAGCCGTCGCGTAGACGCCTGCATAGGCGACGTCATATCCGGCGCGAAGGCTTGAAAAACGGTCTGACACGAGCACGCCGGTCTGGGCAAGACCTGCACGGTGGGCTCGCGCCGCGACGGCGTGCGCGGCTGAGGCGCCGCCTGGCGCGGGATATGAGCCGAGCACGACCGTCCACCCGTGTGTTCCCGAGGGCCAGTCTCCCGTGTCGGGCGCTGCACCGGTCGTCGTCTCGGACGTCGCCGCCGGGGTGGGTGCAGGTGCCGTTGTCGACACGGGAGGGCTCGTTGTGACCGCAGAGGCGGCAGTTGTCGTGGGCGGTGCGGTCACCGTGAGCGCCGAGGCGGTCGTGTCAACCGCGGCAGTCGTCGTTGGCGTGATGTCTGTGGTTGCAGCATCGGCCGTGGGTGCCGCGAGCGTCGAGGCAACGAACGTCGTGCCGGTGTTCGAATGAGATGTCCCGGCGATCGCCATCGCAACGGCCGCTCCAAGTCCCGCCACCACAAGGGCAAGGCCAACAACCCAATACGGGCTCTGGAGACGCGACGCGAGGCCACGAGAAGCTGGATCGGGCGTGTTCAACACTTCAACCGTCCCGATACCGCGCGTACGGAGGTAGTCCTGCCCTCGGTACGAAAGTCACCTGCCACCGACAGTTGCTCGGCGTGTCACGATGCCGCCGATGGAGGGAGAGATTCGCACCCCGAGGGCGCGCCAGCTGCTGCATCTGCTCTGGCCGATCGTCTTCGTTCTCGCGCTCACGACCGACTGGGCGGTCGAGGGGGCACCACTTGGCGGGCGACGCGGAATCGTCTGGGCGACGCTTGGCGTTCTCTCGTTCGCACTCGCTACCCCGCGCCGACTGCCTCGATTCGTCTCGGGCTGGGCTCCCTTTGCGGTGCTGCTCCTGCTCTACGGAGTGCTGCGCGGCTTTGCCGACGGGCTGCTCTTTCCGGCCCACATCACGCCGCAGCTTGATGTCGACAAATTCCTGTTCTTCGGCACCGTTCCGACCGTTTGGCTGCAGCGACATCTCTGGCACGGCGTCGGTGACATCCGTCCGTGGGATTACGTCGTGCTCGCGATCTACCTGTCGCACTTCTTCGCGACACTCGTCCTCGCCGGGGTGCTCTGGGTTCGGAACCAGCGGCTGTTCGCGCGTTACGCCGCGAGCGTGTGTGTGCTCTCGGGTGCAGCCTTCGTGACGTACGTCCTCTATCCGGCAGTGCCGCCGTGGCTTGCGGGCGAGGATGGCTTCCTCCCGCACGTCGCCCGGATTCCCCATGCCGTGGGCACGGATCTGCCATTCGGCGGCTTTGGTGCCCTCTTCGAGAACGGTGAGAAGGTTGCGAACAACGTTGCCGCTGTACCTTCGCTCCATGCGGGATATGCCTTCTTGATCTCGCTCTTCCTGTGGCGTTTCGTCCACGGCCCGTGGCGGGTCGTCGCGGTCGCCTATCCCCTGGCGATGGTGTTTGCGCTTGTCTACGGCGGAGAGCACTATGTCTCGGACTGCCTGCTCGGCTGGGTCTACGCAACGGGCGCGTTCCTGCTCGTGTCGCGCTTCGAATCGGCACTCCACTGGGGGCCGACGCCGCTGCCCGCGGCGGAGCCTCGCTCCGAGAGC
Organism: Actinomycetota bacterium; assembly: GCA_900299235.1. Classification (GTDB taxonomy): domain Bacteria; phylum Actinomycetota; class Thermoleophilia; order Gaiellales; family Gaiellaceae; genus PALSA-600. The sequence continues at coordinate 2,738 of OMIZ01000043.1, read as the reverse complement.
TAGCGCATCTCGACGCCGAAGCGCCGAGCCGCCGCTGCGATCGTCGTGCCCTGCACAAGGACTGACGCGAGAACGACGACGAATACGAGCTCGTAGATGCGCTCCGAATCGGCGACGCCCCGCGCGACGGCAAAGGCAGCGAGCAGGATCGGCACAGCGCCTTTTAGGCCGGCCCACAACACGAATGCCTGTTCACCCTTGCGGAGCCGGAAGGGAACGAGCAGCGGCAGGCATGCGATCGGGCGCACAACGAGTGCCAGGATTGCCGCAAGCAGGAGTCCATCGAGCCACACGCCGAGATCCATTGCGGCAAGCGAAATCGTCAGGCCAAGCACGAGGAAGACGACAAACTCGGCGAGGGACGAGAGCGCCTCATGGAACGTCTCGATCTCGTCCTTGAACGGTGCTCGCACGTCGCCAACGAGCAGCCCGGCGATGAACACCGCGAGGAAGCCTGACCCGTGCGCGACGCTCGCGACGCCGTAGATCACGCCAGCCGCCGCCAGCGTGCGCAGGGAGTACAGGCCGGCGCTCGGCAGTGAGCCGCGCCGCATGGTGACGCCAAGCAACACGCCGCCTGCGACACCGATCGCAAGGCCGACCGCCATCTGGAGCGCAAATGTCGTCACGACGACCCAGAAGCTCGATCCCGGGTGGGTTGCAAGTTCGAGCATGCCGATCATCAGGGCGATGCCCACCGGATCGTTCGCGCCCGATTCGCCCTGCAAGATCGTGCCAGTGCGCCCTTCGATCTCACGGTTGCCGAGCACCGAGAACATCACGGCAGGATCGGTCGGTGCGACGGCTGCTCCGACGAGCCCGCTTGAGATCCATGAGAGCCCAAGCACCCAATGTGCAACGAGAGCGATCCCGCCCGCCGTGGCGAACGTTCCGACGACTCCGAGCATCGCGATTGGCGCCGCCGACTCGCGAAAACGGGCCCAGCCGATTGCGAGGCCACCGTCAAACAGGATGATCACGAGCGCAACTGTCGAGACGTGTTCGACCGTTCCGATCGAGCTCGTCAGGCCCGGAAAGACATCCGACGCGATCGCCGCCAGGATGAGAAACGGTGCTGCGACAGGGATCGACAGGCGCTGCGACAGCTTCGACGTGCCAAGCGACACAACAAGCGCAGCGCTGGCAAGCAGGATCACCGCGCCGAAGGTGGTTGCGTCATGCATGCTGAGACGGTACCGGGGAAGCGAAATCTCCTAACGATTCCTTCAGTAGGGGCATACTTGGCAGCGGAATACTTCCGACACCTAATGCGCCGTCTATTCCTGATCCCACTCGCCCTTCTGCTGCTCCTACCCGCAGTGGCGTTCGCCGGTGGGCAGGCAGCAAACGCGTCGGGCGACGGCTCGTTCGCGACGACCGACGCTGGCGGGCGTGTCATCGTGACGGGACGCGGCCTGATCTACGGGCACATCTCGGCCGGAACGATCACGGTGCTTTCCTACATCTCTGACGACGGGTCGCTGCCGCAGCTCTCTGCAAAGTCGCGCAGCACTGTTGCGGGGTCGTTCGGTGCGTACACCGGCACCGACGTTCGCTTCTTCTTTCCGGCGGGGCGCTACTCGCTCCAGATTGACGGCGGCGGTATCGGCGTATCGGCTGTCGGTCGCGGCTCGGTCTCGCTTGTCGGCGATCCGGCGCTGAGTGACGACGGCCTGTACTCGATCAACGGCGGCAAGGGGCTGCCGCTGCAGCGCACCGTCACGATCGTGACGTTCGGAAGCAGCCGATGAGCACCCAGGCGTCGTCGCCGACCATTCTCGTCGTCGAGGACGAAAGCTCGATCGCCTCGTTCGTCTCGCTGTACCTCAAGAACGCGGGGTACACGGTGCGTACCGCGTCGACCGGATCAGCGGGCCTTGCTGAGGTTGCTGCCTCAAACCCGGCGCTCATCGTGCTCGACCTGATGCTCCCCGACATTGACGGCATCGAGGTCTGCAAGCGGATTCGCCAGACCTCCGATGTGCCGATCCTCATGCTGACCGCACGCGACGAAGACGTCGACAAGATCATCGGCCTGGAAGTCGGTGCTGACGACTACCTCACGAAGCCGTTCAACCCGCGCGAGCTCGTTGCACGCATCAAGTCGATCCTGCGGCGTGCGGCTCCGAGCCGCCGTGACCTCGACACCGAAGTCCTCGAACATGGCGACCTGCGCATCGACGCTGGGCGCCGCGAGGTGAAGGTCGGAGACGAAGAGATTCAACTTGCCCCGAAGGAGTTCGACCTCCTGTGGGAGCTGCTCGACCATCGTGGACTCGTGCTCACGCGCGATCAGTTGCTCGAGCGGGTGTGGGGGTACACGTTCGCGGGCGACACGCGCACCGTCGACGTGCACGTCCGCCAGCTCCGCCGCAAGCTCGGTGATGCCTCGCCGATCGTGACGGTGTGGGGTGTGGGCTACAAGGTCTCTCCGGCGAAGGAAGCTTCCCGGGACCACGCGCCCGCGTAAGACTTCACTCGTGCTCTCGTCACTTCGGGTCAGGCTCCCGCTCCTGTTCCTGCTGGCCATCGTGCTTGCGGGGGCGATCACGACCGCGATCGCGATCCGGCTCTTTCAGGATTTCTCACACGCGCAGACGGTTGCCGACCTCAGGCGCCAGGCTGATGGCATCGCAACGCTCTACACCGAGGCGATCGAGGCGGACTTCAACCCTGGCGGAGCAGATTCCCGTAAGGCACCGACCTTCGCGCGCAAGAGCCTCGAGCTCGCGACCGGT
>OMIZ01000042.1 GCA_900299235.1 Actinomycetota bacterium | reverse complement strand
GAGACGTCAGGCCGGACGCTCCATGTCACGGGGCACACGTCAGGCCCCGCGTGATGGAGCGTCCGAGAGGCGTTGGAACGCCTAACGCCCGGATGAACCCGCCGTACCCGTCATCTCCGACGGCAGCGGCCGAGCATCAGCATCGCGCCACAGCGTGTCGGCGAAAATACGGATCGAACCGCCCGCAGTGCGGACGTATTCGACCTTGCCGGCAGAAATCCAGTTGTAGATTGTGCGACGGCTCACTCCAACCGTTTCGCACGCCTTCATGATTGAGAGAGTCTGGCGGTCCATAGACAGCCTGCTTATCGGAAACACCTACCGGGTCCGTTAGGCCCCAGAGCCTCTATGTCAAAATGCTGGCACCGTGGCCCACTTGCTTCTGGTCGACGACGAGGCCGCGCTGCGTTCCGTTACCGCAGAGCGCCTCACCGAACGTGGCTACGAAGTCGTTGAAGCCGATTCGGGGGAGCAGGCGCTCGACCGGCTCGAACAACACGCCTTCGACGTCATCATCAGCGATCTCCGTATGCCTGGCGTCGATGGCGCGACGGTGATCGAGCGCGCGGTCGAACGGTATCCAAGCATCGTCGGAATCGTCATCACCGGTCACGGCACCACCAAGACGGCGGTCGATGCCATCAAGCGCGGCGCGTACGAGTTCATCACCAAGCCGTTTCAGCTCGACGAACTCCTGCACGTTCTCGAGAAGGCTCTCGAACAGCGCCGCCTGAAGAGCGAGAACGCCTACCTCCGCTCACAGTTGCAGGATCGCTATCAGTTCTCAGGCATACTGGGCCGCAGCCGCCGGATGCAGGAGCTGTTTCACATGCTCGAGGTGGTGGCGGCCACGTCGAGCACGGTACTGATTACGGGAGACACAGGGACGGGGAAGGAGTTGGTGGCGCGCGCCATCCACCACAATGGCCCACGTGCCCGACATCCCTTCGTCGCGATCAATTGCAGCGCGATACCCGAGCACCTGCTCGAGGCCGAACTCTTCGGTCACGTGCGCGGCGCGTTCACTGGCGCCGTGAACAGTCGCCAGGGCCGCATGGAACAGGCCCACGGGGGCACGTTGTTCCTCGACGAGATCGGAACGATGAGCCCGGCCGTACAGACGAAGCTGTTGCGTGCCCTGCAGGAGCGACAGTTCGAACGGGTCGGTGACAATCAGACCATCAAGGTCGATGTGCGGGTCGTCGCGGCAACGAATGCCGACCTCGAAAAGATGGTGGCGTCCGGTGAATTTCGAGAGGACTTGTTCTATCGCCTCAACGTCATCCGGGTGTCGTTACCGCCGCTGCGTGACCGCCGCGACGACATCCCCCTGCTCGTCACGCAGTTTCTCGAGCGATTCGCCCCAGGCGCGGGGCTGCGGCTGTCGCAGGGCGCCATGCGAGCGTTGATGGATCACGCGTGGCCAGGCAATGTTCGCCAGCTCGAGAACGTGATCGAACGTGCTGTCGCGCTCAGCGCCGGTCGAAAGGAACTCTCCGTGATGGATCTCCCGGAGGAGTTCCGCACGTCGCGGCCAAGTACGCAACAGACGCCGGTGGTCTTGCCCGACGACGGGCTGGATCTCCAGGCGCATCTTGCCGCCATTGAGCGCGAGTTGATCCGATCGTCTCTCGAGCGAACTGGCGGAAACCGCAACAAGGCCGCCGAACTCCTCCGTCTGAAACGCACGACCCTGGTCGAAAAGATCCGGCGTCTGACCCCGTGAGCTGACGAACCCATGCCACCTAGATACTCGTATTGGACCATCGTCGCCGGTGGGCTGCCCACGGCCTTTCGCGCGGTGAAGCGCGACGAGCTCCTGCCCACGTTCGCCAGGCTTCGAGAGAAGCAGCCAGACGCTGTGCTCAAGTGGTTTGCCAGAGGCCGTCTGTGGGAGTCGCCTGATCAGGCTCGGGAGGCGCTCAAAACCGAGGCGCCTGGCCAGCGTCAGCTCGCCCGCGCAAGGGGTCGCGACTGGCGACCGGGCGGCGAGCATCGCGATCCTCGCCAGAAGTTCATCGACGCACAGAAGAAGCTCAACGCGGAACGTCGGCAGGAACGCTGGGAACGTAAGAACCCTGATGGAGCGGCCTCGCGAGGGGAGCGCACCCGCAACCAGGGCTACCGGGGGCCGAAGAACACGCCGAGACCGTCGCCGTTCGAACGCCCTGGTGCACCCGGCGGCGGCGAGCGGCGCGATCCTCGTCAGAAGTTCATCGACACACAGAAGGCGCCCAACGCGCAACGTCGGCAGGAGCGCTGGGAACGTAAGAACCCTGATGGAGCGGCCTGGCGAGGGGAGCGTGCCCACAGCCAGGGCAACCGCGGACCGAAGAACACGTCGAGACCGTCGGGGTTCGGACGGGCTGGCGCACCCGGCGGCGAGCGGCGACGACCACCGAAGTCAGCGCAGGGGTCACCCCATCCCGATTCCGGTTCGAACGCTTCAGGGCGTCCGTCAACCCGTCCGTTCGGGAAACGGCCCATTCCTCGTGGCGGAAGTCGGCCTCGAGGGCCCGCAGGCCCACCACCCTCCAAGAGGCGGAAGCCATGATTACCCACGTGGTGTTGTTTCGACCACGCGCCGATCTGGCGGAGGCGGACAGAAAGACTCTTCTAGACGCCTTCATGCGGGTGTCCTGCGACATACCCAGCGTTCAGGCCGCACGGCTGGGGCAACGGGTCACCTTTGGCTACGGCTATGAATCGGTGCCGCAACCGGACTATCGGTTCATGCTGGAATTGGACTTCGCCAACGCAGACGGTCTCAAGGCGTATCTGACCCATCCGGCACATCGAGAACTCGCCGATCGGTTCTACGCAGCCGTCGACGTGGCGCACGCATACGACATGACAACGGCGCTGGACACCAACAGCGGGCCGCCGTCGCCGGAAGGGCCGCTACCTGCCGAGAGCCCGTCGTAGTCGAGTGGTCCAGCCGGCTGGCGCCGGCGGGGTGACCATGGCGGCGATGCGCGACATCGCGTCGTCCATCGATAGGACCGTCTCGATTCCGAGGCGGCTCACGCCCTGAGGCACGGCGGTCCCGCTACCCCTCCACACGAGGATTGGCTTGGCGCGGGATTCGGCCATGACGTCGAGACAATTGTCGGGACGATCGTCGATCACCACGTCGACGTGGAGCGCCGCCGCCGCCTTGCCTCGCGACCCTCTGAGCACGAACACCGACGGCAGTTCGAACCCATGGCGTTCAAGCCAACGCTGTGTCTGGAGCTGCGTAACTTCTCCAGCGGAACGAGGTCGCTGGGTCAGAAAGATCACTTCGAGGCCCAGTGACGTCCTGAGCTCGGCGAAACGCGCCACGGCTCCGGGCTCGACCTCCTCGAGGCCCGACCAGAAGTTTTCGATCGACGCGACGTGGTCCCAGAGACGACGAACTTCTGAAGACGACAGGCGACGTCGAGAATTCGGGGCCGTTGTTGGTGCCGCCGGATCGGTTGGCGCGCCATCGTCGGAGGGTTCCTCTTCCTGAACCGCAACATCTGGCCCGAACAGCTGTTCGGCTTCCTTCTGGAGCGCGGCTTCCATCGCCGCAATTGTGCCGTCAACGTCACAGGCGATTCTGAAGGCCATCTGATGAACCGATCCTGGCTATCGGAAGGAGGGGGTGCGGGGGTTAGACGAAGAAGAATTCGTCCACGAGCGCACGAATCTCGGCGACGGACTGTGCGGTGTTGACCCGAGACCGCAGGTTAGACCCGCCGTCGATACCCTTCGAGTACCAGGCGCACAGCGCGCGGACCTTGTTGACCACCCATCGCTCTCGACCCCGGGCTCGCGAGTAATCGGCTGCGTCCCCGATCGTGTGGCGGAATCCATCTGCCTCATCCCGCCCGTCGTGCAGGAGCAGGTCGATGTAGTCGAGTAGAAATTGACCGCGCTCAGGCAACGTGACGCGGCGAGGGGGGCGCCCAGCTGCCAGGTCAGCCGCCTGCCCGAGGATCCAGGGGTTCCGCAGCACTCCGCGCCCCACGAGCACGCCGCTAACTCCGCTCGCCAGGCGCTCCACGATCTGTTCTGGCTCGACGCAATCACCACTCCCGAACACGGGAATGGGAAGCGACCGAGCGATCTCGGCGACGAGGCCCCAATCCGCCGAACCCGAGTACGACTGCGCGGCGGTTCGACCGTGGATGGTCACGGCCGCGGCTCCCGCGTCGGCAACGCGCCGGGCCAACTCGGGCGCGTTTCGCGAGGTATCGTTCCACCCGGCGCGCATCTTCACCGTGACGGGAATCTTCACCGCCCTCGTCATGGCAGCCACGATGGAGGCGGCGTGCTCGGGCTCCCGCATGAGGCCACATCCCGCCTGATGCTTGGCAATCTTCGGGACTGGGCACCCCATGTTGACGTCGACGACGTCGGCGCCAAGCCCTTCAACCACCCGGGCGGCCTCGGCCATCTTCGCGGGATCGCCGCCGAAGATCTGGATCGACACCGGTCGTTCTTCCTCGGTGTACTCGGCGTACTCGAGCGTGCGATCGATCCCGCGCACGAGCCCCTCGGACGAGACCATCTCGGACACGACCAGACCACATCCACCGTTTCGCTTCACCAGACGGCGAAAGGCGGTATCGGTCATGCCCGCCATCGGAGCCACCACGAACGGCGAGGGGAGTTCGACGGACCCGATCTTCATCAGTACGCCCGGACGTCAGCCGCGTCCACCTCGACGCTGACGGCTTGACCAATGAGATCGACGGACAGGACGAGGCGGGCGTGGGTACCCTTGCGCACGAGGCGACCCACCACGCCTTTCAATGGACCGTGCACGACCTCCACCATCATGCCTTCGTGGATGAGTGGACAGGGGTCATACGCCAGCTCGCTGTCGACGAGTGTGCGGATCCCGCTGATCTCGTGTTCGGGAATCGGGGCCGGGTCGCCATCGAACGACACGATCGACACCACGCCGGTGCAATTCAACACCGTCAAGCGGTCCTGCGGATTGAATCTGGCGAAGCAGTACCCTGGAAAGAGAGGCCAATCAATCTTCTTCTTGCGGTCCTTCCACCGGCTCCACCGCGTGACCGTTGGCAAGAACGTCTCGACTCGTTTCCGGTCGAGTTGTTGACGCACCACCTGTTCGTGGCGAGACCGCGTCCACAGCGCATACCAGTGCAGGTCGGGCTCGGCCGCCGGCACGGACAGGCGTGGGTCTGGAGCGTCAACGCCGGGAACCGTGGTCACGTCAGCCCTGCGGCACTCCGGACTCCAGTGCCTTCTGACGTGCGGCCAGCGCCTGATCGTAGGCCGCCTTCAGCTGGTCGTTGCGGAAGGTGATCGAGGCCTGACCACGAAGCTTCTCGAGGTACTTCTGGGTTTCACCCCGACGTTTCTGCTCGGCGATCTTGTCGCTGATGTCGGTCCGGGCGTCGTCGAACGACCGAATCTTCGTCTCCGCCCGTGACTCCAGCATCAGCAGTTGGTACCCACGCTGGGTACGGATCACCTCGGAGACATCGCCGACTTTCAGCTTGCCGATCATGGTCTGCAGGACCGTGTTCAGCTCATCGACGTTCACCGGACCAATCAGCCCACCATTCGCGCGCGAGGGTGCGTCGGACACTTCTCCGGCAAGCCGCGCGAACGGCTCTCCGGCAAGGAGACGATGACGGGTGTCGTCGGCCTTCGCCTTCGCGGCGTCGTCGTCGGCCACGCTCACGCCACGGTCACTGGCTTTCACGGTGATCAGAATCTCGCGCAGCATCACCGAGGCGGGCGTGGTGAACTCCTGCTTGTGCGCGTCGTAGTAG
>OMIZ01000041.1 GCA_900299235.1 Actinomycetota bacterium | reverse complement strand
GGAGCTCGGGGACGATCGTGGTGCGATCCGTTCGTTCGCGATCCAGTCCTCGCTCGCATCAGGGCTGACGTCGCTCCGCACGTCGCTCCCCACCGTTCTCGTTGGGGTCGTCGCCGCGGGCTCACAGGTCGGCAACTTTCGCATCGCTCAGGCGCCGCAGACGGCGTTCCAATCGCTTTCGGCACCGGCCCGCCTCGTGCTGCTTGCCGAGCAGACGCGCGACATCGAGTACGGCCGGGCTGACCGCGCCCTCGCGCTCCTCCGTCGCTACGTCATCGGCACAGCGGCGTTCTCGCTTCTCGTCACGCCACCACTCTGGATTTTCATGCCTGACATTCTTCGCTTCGTCTACAGCGGGAAGTGGGCGGCGGCGGCGAATCCGTGTCGCGTGATGGTTCTCGTTGCTTGCGTGCAGCTGATCTTTGCGTGGACGAAGACGTTTCCCGTATCGATTGGTCGACCAGGGCTTCGGCTCGCCGGTCAGACGGTCGAGATCGCGGTACTTGTCCCAGCGCTGCTTGCGTGTACTGCGGTGTGGGGTGCGACCGGTGCCGCGATCGGAGCGCTTGTCTCGTCGCTTGCTCTTGCGGCTTTCTGGAGCGTGTGGATTGTGCGGCTACGGCACGGTGGTCTCTCGCCTGCACCTGCTGAGGTCGTCGCGTGAACATTCTTGTTGTCTCGGGAATCTGGCCTCCTGACGTTGGTGGGCCGGCGTCGCATGCTCCCGAGGTCTCGACGGTCCTGCGCAGCCGTGGCCACGACGTTCGCGCGGTGATCACCGCGTCGGCGCCACCCGCACCCGAGGCCTACCCGGTGAGCTGGGTCAGTCGCTCGCTTCCACCTGGCGTCCGTCACGCCGAGGCGATGCGACGGATCATCGAGGGAGCGCGTTGGGCCGATGTCGTCTACTCGACCGGCATGTTCGGACGGTCGTCGCTTGGGACGTTCGCCGCTCGTACGCCGCTCGTCGTGAAGCTCACGGCCGACCCGGCCTACGAACGCGCGCGCCGCTGGGGACTCTGGAAGGGGTCGCTCGAGGAGTTCCAGGCCGATCCGAGCACATCGACGCTGCCGCTTCGGATCAGTCGAGACTTCGACGCGAAGCACGCAGCGCATGTCGTAACGCCGTCGAGCTACCTCCGCGAGCTCGCGATCGGCTGGGGCGTGGCGCCTGCACACGCCACCGTGCTCCCGAACCCGGCGCCGCCACTGCCGAAGCTTCGACCACGCGACGAGATCCGCGCGGAGCTTGGCTTCTCGGGGCCCACCCTCGTGTTCGCGGGGCGGCTGACCGAGCAGAAGTCACTCGACATCGGCATCGCCGCTGCCAAGAAGGCGGGCCTTCCCCTGGTGATCGCGGGTGACGGTCCCGATCGGGCCGCACTTGAGGCGCTCGGCTACGCACGCTTCCTCGGCCCGTTGACGCGCGAGAAGGTGCTGGAGCTCTTCCTCGCGGGCGATGCGTCGCTGCTCTCATCGTCGTGGGAGAACTTCCCGCACACGGTCGTCGAAGCGCTCGCCGTTGGAACCCCGATGATCGCTACCGATACCGGCGGCGTTGCCGAGGTTGTGACCGACGAGGTCAACGGGCTGATCGTTCAGCCTGGCGACGTCGACGCACTCGCAGCGGCGATCACGCGGTTCTTTAGCGACGACGCCCTCGCAGCGCGTCTGCGTGCGGCAGCGATCCCGTCAGTCGCCGACTACGCGGCCGAACGGGTCTATGGCCGCCTCGAGGAGATCCTCGTAGGGGCAGCTCGGTGAGTGACGGGGCGCGGCCCCGTGCGCTCTTTGTCGGGCGAACGCGATACCTGCTCCCTCTCGGCAAGAGCATCGCGCGAAAGTGGGATGCGCTCTCGGAGGAACTCGAGCTTCGTGTGCTCGCGAGTGGTGCTCGTGAAGCGTCGACCGCGACCGATCCGCGGTTTGTGCTCGTTCCGTCGCGCCGGTTTGATGGGCCCCGCTTCTACGCTGAGCTGCCGTTTCGCGTCGCCCGCGAGCTACGCGCGTTCGATCCTGACGTGATCGTCGCCGAGAGTCCCTACGAGGGTGTTGCTGCGCAACTCGCCCGCCGCCTGACCAGGTCGCGGGCCAAGCTGATCGTTGAGGTGCATGGCGATTGGCATGTTTCGACACGGCTCTACGGGTCGCCAGCGCGGAAGCTCCTCGGTCCGCTTGGCGATCGACTTGCACGCTTCGCTGTTCGCTCGGCTGACGGGACGCGCGCCGTCGGAGCCGTCATGGCAGACGTCATCCGTGGTGCGGGGCGCGAGCCGGTGGCGGTATTCACGACGTACTCCGATCTTGGTGCGTTCGCCGGCCCGACAGTGCCGGTGCCCGCAGCGCCCGTCGCACTCTTTGTGGGTGTCCTCGAGCGCTACAAGAACGTTGCGGGGCTGGCCGCGGCGTGGCGTCTCGTCGCGGCGCGGCTGCCGGACGCTCGTCTCCACCTCGTTGGGAGCGGCACCGATACGGAGATCGCAGAGGCGCTTGAGCGCGAAGGTGTGCGCTGGGATCGCCGCCTTACCGCCGCGGAGGTCGCTCAGTCGCTCGATGACGCACGTGTGCTCCTCCTGCCGTCGGCGTCGGAGGGTCTGCCTCGCGTTGCGATGGAGGCATTTCTCCGCGGCCGCGCAGTGATCGGCAGCGCCGCCGGCGGCATTCCGGACATCATCGAGCACGATGTCAACGGGCTGCTCGTTCCCTACGGCGACGTTGAGGCGCTCGCCGATGCGATCGTTGCCGTGCTCTCCGACCATGAGCTCGCAGTTCGCCTCGGTGACGGTGCCCTCCGTTCGTCAACCCAGTGGAATCGCACCCCAACGGAATACGCGCGCAAGGTGCGCGACCTCGTTGAGACGGTGCTCGCGCGGTCGTGAAGCCGCGCCTCCTACTCGTCTCGCGAACGCGGTATGCGCTGCCGCTCTCGCCGAGCCTCGACCGGAAGTTCGCGGCGCTTGACGAGCGCGTTTCCGTGCGTGTCCTGGCAACGGCTGCAGACGGCAAGCGCTACGACGACGGCCGGTTCTCGCTCATGCCTCGGGTGCCGCGGTTCGACGGCCCGCTCTTCTGGATACGACTTCCCGGCCGACTGCGCCGCATCGTGTCGGAGTTTCGTCCTGCGGTGATCGTTACGCAGAGCCCGTACGAGGCCGCGTTCGCGGCGCTCGCGCGCACCGGCGTCCCTGTCGTCGTCGAGCTACACGGAGATTGGCGCACGGCGACGCGGCTCTACGGATCGCCCGCGCGACGGGTGCTGGCGCCGCTTGCCGATCGGTTCGCCGCATTCGGTCTCACGCGTGCCGCGGCAGTGCGAACCGTCTCGCCGTATACCTCGAGCCTGCTGCGTGAACTCGGCGTCGAGCCAGCGGCAGAGTTCGCCGCCTTCATGGATCTTGAACTCTTCCTCGACCGACCGCCGGTGCCCCTTCCCGACACGCCGCGCGCGCTCTTTGTCGGGGTACTTGAGCTGTACAAGAACATCGATGGGCTGGCGGCCGTCTGGCGCAGCGTCGCCAGGCAGGTGCCCAACGCAACGCTACGCATCGTTGGTCGGGGATCGCAATACGCGATCGTCGAGCAGCTTGTTGCAGAGTCGGGTGGAACCGTCACGTGGGATGAGCGTCTGACCCAGGCCGAGGTGGCACGTGCCCTCGACGATGCGAGCTGCCTCGTGCTTCCCTCGCGTTCCGAGGGAATGGGGCGCGTGCTGATCGAGGCCTTTGCGCGGGCGCGACCTGTGGTTGCGATGCGTGTCGGAGGCATTCGTGATGTTGTCACCGACGACGTAAGCGGTCTCCTTCGCTCGAGTGACGAGGAGCTTGCTACCGCGCTCGCTCGTGTCCTCACCGACCGCGAGCTTGCCGAGCGGCTCGCGGCAGGTGCTCATTCGGCAATCGCAGACTGGATCGCGTCGCCCGAGGAGTTCGCCGATCGCCTTTTCGACCTCGTCAAGCCGTACACTGGAGTCCAATGACCGCGCAGCAGGCCAAGCAGATCGTCAAGAACGCGCTCTATCGCACGATCGGTGAGAGTTCATCGCTCCTTGGCCTCGGCCCGAACGGAGACACCACGTTGCGGGTGCTGATGTACCACAAGGTCAACGACATTCCCGACAATCCCACGACCGTTCCGGTTGGGCGCTTCGACGAGCAGCTCGCCCAGGTCAAAGAGCTCGGCTACACCGTCGTCGATCTCGACGCTGTGCTCGACCACTACGCGCTCGGGAAGCCGCTTCCCGAGAAGGCCGTGCTGATCACCTTCGACGACGGCTACCTCGACACCCTCGAAAATGCGATGCCGGTGCTGCAGAAGTACGGCTTCCCGGCCGTGATCTTCGTTCCCGTCGCCT
>OMIZ01000040.1 GCA_900299235.1 Actinomycetota bacterium | reverse complement strand
GCACGCGGCTTCCGCCGCAGCGCATGTTCGAGAACCTGGCCGATGCTCTCGACCGGGACGATCTTCAGCGCCTTGCGGATCTCCTCGGGCACCTCGGCGAGGTCCTTCTCGTTCTTCTTGGGAACGAGCACGACGCGCGCACCCGACGCGTGCGCGGCGAGTGCCTTGCTCTTCAGCCCGCCGATCGGCAGGACCCGACCTCGCAGGGTGATCTCCCCGGTCATGGCCACGTCCTTCCGCACGGGGATCCCCGTCAGGGCCGAGACGATCGCCGTTGCGATCGTGACGCCGGCAGACGGGCCGTCCTTCGGAATCGCCCCCGCGGGGACGTGGATGTGCAGTCCCGACTTCTCGAATCGCTCGGCGGGGATCCCCAGCTCGGCGCCATGCGACTTGATCCAGGTCAGCGCCGCACGCGCCGACTCCTTCATCACGTCGCCGAGCTGCCCGGTGAGGATGAGCTCCTCGCGGCCTGCCATCACCCCCACCTCGACGGCGACCACGTCGCCGCCCGCAGGGGTGACGACGAGTCCCGTCGCCGAACCGACCTGGTCGTCGGCGTCCATCTCGCCGTACTCGAAGCGCTCGGGCCCGAGCCAGGTCGCGATCTTCTTCGCGTCGATCGTGCCCTTGCGCGACCGCCGCTCGGCGACGCCGCGCGCGACCTTGCGCATGAGCGTCGCGATCTCGCGCTCGGCGTTGCGCACGCCCGCCTCCCGCGTGTAGCGGCGGATGAGGTGGACGAGCGCCTCGTCGGGAAGCGCCACCTGCTCCTCTTTCAGCCCGTGGTTCTCGCGCTGCTTCGGCACGATGTACCGCTTGGCGATCTGCACCTTCTCCGATTCCGTGTAACCGGGGATCTGGATGATCTCCATGCGGTCGCGGAGCGGCGCGGGGATCGTGTCGAGCTGGTTCGCGGTGGCCACGAAGAGGACCTGCGACAGGTCGAACTCGACCTCGAGGTAGTTGTCCTGGTAGGTCGAGTTCTGCTCGGGATCGAGCACCTCGAGCAGTGCCGACGAGGGGTCGCCGCGGAAATCGGCGCCGAGCTTGTCGATCTCGTCGAGCATGAAGACGGGATTCTTGGTGCCCGCCTGCTTGATCCCCTGGACGATGCGACCCGGAAGCGCACCGATGTAGGTGCGTCGGTGGCCGCGGATCTCCGCCTCGTCGTGGAGGCCGCCCAGGCTCATGCGGACGAACTTGCGACCCATCGCACGCGCGATCGACTTGCCGAGCGAGGTCTTGCCGACACCCGGCGGCCCCGCGAAGCAGAGGATCGGGCTCTTCACCTGCGGCGCCAGCTTGCGCACCGCGAGGTACTCCACGATCCGCTCCTTCACCTTCTCGAGTCCGTAGTGGTCGTCGTCGAGCACCTTCGCCGCCTCGGCGATCACCAGGCGGTCTTCGGTCACCTCGTTCCACGGCATCGAGATGAGCCAGTCGACGTACGTGCGGATCACGCCGACCTCGGGCGAGGCCGACGGGATGCGACTCATGCGATCGAGCTCCTTGAGCGCGCGTGACTTGGTGCTCTCCGGCATCCCCGACGCCTCGACCTTCTCGCGCAGCTCGTTTGCCTCGGCCTGCTGCGGATCGTCTTCGCCGAGCTCGCGCTGGATCGCCTTCAGCTGCTCGCGCAAGAAGTACTCGCGCTGGCTCTTGTCCATCTCCGACTTCACCTCGGACTGGATGCGCCCCTTGATCGCGAGGATCTCGATCTGGCGCGCGAGGAACGCCGAGACGTACTTGAGACGATCGACGACGTCGATGGTCTCGAGCAGCTCCTGGCGCTGCTCGGTTGTCATGTCGGGGGTGTAGGCGGTCATGTCGGCGAGGAGCCCGGGGTCGCTGATGTTCTTCGCGGCCACAGCCGCCTCCGGCGGCACCGGCGCTCCCGATGTGACGTACGTCTCGACCTGCGCCTGGACGCTCTTCATGAGCGCCTCGACCTCCACGCCGTGCGCGTCTGCGGGCTCGACGATCGTCGCGTCGAGCATGAGCGCCGGGCCCGACGTGTCGAGGGCGCGCACCTTGATGCGCTTCTGCCCCTGGACGACGGCGCGAATCGTTCCGTCCGGAAGGTTGACGACCTGCGCGATCTTCGCGAGCGTGCCCATCGCGTGGAGCTGCTCGACGCGGGCGACCTCCTCCTGCTCGGGTTCCCGTTGCGTGACGAGGGCAAGCCAGCCGCCGGCCTCGACCGAGGCGCGGATCGCGGCAACGCTCTTCGCGCGACCCACCTTCAGGGGGGCCACCATCTCGGGGAAGATGACGATCTCGCGAAGCGGGACCATCGGGAAGCGCCCGCGTCCGGAGGGCACGGTCGTGCCGTCCTCGTCGGCGGCGTCGACCGCCTGGTCGATGGCGAGCTGCGTCTCGTCGTCCAGGTCGAGTTCGATCTCCTGGTCGTGGTCGTGATCGCGTTCGGTCATGCCCGTCCCCCTTTCGCCGTTGCCTTCTCGCTGCGCGCCGTGCGCTCGTCGCGCGTGGTGCGCTCGCCGCGCCCCTCTTCGTAGAGCCGCTCGAGGATCCGTTCCCCGAGTCGCTCCTCGAGCTCGAAGAGGACCTTGATCCCGGCGAGGTTCACGCCGAGCTCCCGGGTCAGGTGGCGAATCCAGAGGATCCGCCGCAGGTCGTTCTCCGAGAAGAGCCGGATGTTGCTCGCCGTCCGCGAGGGGCAGATGAGCCCCTCCTCTTCGTAGATGCGCAGCGTCCGCGGGTGGACCGCGACCAGCTGCGCGGCCACGCTGATCACGTAGACCGGTCGAGTCGGGTCCACTCCGCCGCTCCTGTACACCGAGGCATCATAGAACCCTATCAATGCCATTGTCAAGGAGCGGGCGATGCCGCGACGGTGCGGAGCGGGTCCGAGGGGGGAGGGCCGGCGCTACTCGAGGTCGCGGCGGTACGGGATGTCGAGGACGACGGTGTTGTGCCGGCCGATGAGCGCCTCCCGCAGGCGCTTCCCGTTGCCGTTGTGCAGCACGCGATCCCACCAGTGGCGTCCCGAGTATTCGGGAACCATCACGACGCTCATCAACACGGTGCCGTCGACGTCGCGCTCCTCCTCGATCTCGTCGAGGTAGTGGATCAGCGGCTCGACGATCGCGCGGTACGGCGAGAGGACCGTGACGAGTCGCACGCCGGGGAAGAGGCCCTCGAACTGGCGACGGATGGCGTGCTCCTCGTCGTCGTCGAACACGACCCGCAGGGCGATCAGCTGGCCTCGATCGCCCGCGAGCAGCCGACCCACGTTGATCGCGCGCACGGTGGATCGGTTGATCTCGCCGAACGGCGCGAAGATCCGGCGGTTGCGATGCAGGGCGTCGAAGACGACGCCCGTCGGAATCGCCAGCTCCCGCGTGTGCACCCTGTAGCGTCCGCGCACGACGAGCATGAAGCCCGTGAGCACCGGGATCGCCACGAACACGAGATAGCCGCCGTTCGCGAACTTCGCCACGGAGACGATGATCAAGACGACGAAGGTCACCGTCGCGCCGATCCCGTTGAGCAGCGACTTCCCCTGCCATCGCGGCTCGCGGTGCGTCCGCCAGTGGAGCACCATGCCGGTCTGGCTGATCGTGAAGCCGATGAAGACGCCGATGGCGTACGCCGGGACGAGGGCGCTCACGCTGGCGCCGGTGGCGGCCAGCAGGATCGCGGCGGCCGCGGCGATCGCGACGATGCCCGATCCGAAGGCGAGCCGGCCGCTCCGCTGGCCGATCT
>OMIZ01000039.1 GCA_900299235.1 Actinomycetota bacterium | reverse complement strand
GCGTTCCGACGCGAAGGTGTCGGTGTTCGACTCGGTCGTGCAGGGCGGCGACGCCGTCTGGGAAGGGCTGCGCGCCTACAACGGGCGGATCTTTGCGCTCGACGCCCACCTCGACCGGCTCTTCGACTCGGCGCACGCACTCGCGTTCAAGGGTGTGCCGACGCGCGCCGAGGTTGAGGCTGCGGTGCTCGAGACGTTCCGCGCCAACGGAATGTACGACGACGCACACGCCCGGCTGACGCTCACGCGCGGCCCCAAAGTCACCTCTGGCATGAGTCCGCTGAATAACCGTGCGGGCTGCACGCTGATCGTCCTTGCCGAGTGGAAGCCGCCGGTCTTCGGCCAGACATCGCTGCGGCTCGTGTCGTCAGCGATCCGGCGCAACTCGCCGTCGACGCTCGACTCGAAGATCCACCACAACAACCTGCTGAACAACATCCTCGCGAAGATCGAAGCCGACCTTGCTGGCGTCGACGATGCGGTGATGCTCGACCTCAACGGATTTGTTGCCGAGACGAACGCTACGAACCTGGTTGCGGTGCGTCGCGGGAAAGTGGTCACGCCATCGGCCGACGCGTGCCTGCCCGGCATCACCCGCGGCATCGTGCTCAACCTCGCGCGCGAGGCGGGCTACGACGTCACTGAACGGAACGTCTCGCTCGTCGAGCTCTACACAGCAGACGAAGTGTTCACGACGGGAACGATGGGTGAACTCGCCCCGGTTTCCGAGATCGACGGGCGCAGAATCGGTGGCGGTGTCGTGGGGCCCGTCACCCGGGACTTGCAGGAGCGGTTCGCCGTACTCGCCGCAAGTTCCGGCACGCCGATTCCGCGCTAGCCCCGGCTTGTTCGGCACGGTGGCGCAGCGCCACCCAAGCGTGAACTGCAATAACACGGGAGGCATGAATGACTCCACTTCTCCCACAGACAGGGTTCTGCCAGCTGCCGCACGTCGTCTTCGGACGCTAAACCTCGGCGCAGGCGCCCTTCATCTCGCGCAGGGCGTCGCGATGCTCGTGCTGTCGAGCGGCCTCACGCTCCCCGTGAGCGCGACCTTTGCCACCGCTCAGCCCGGTCAGCCCGTCGATGGAACGCGGCTAAGCACCCTCTTCAGCTACCCGCTTGGTCCCGCAGTCGCAGCGTTCTCGCTGCTCTCTGCCCTCTTCCACTTCCTGGTGGCATCCCCGTGGGGGTGCCCGCGCTACCTGGCCGAGCTCGCAGCGCTGCGCAACCGTTTCCGTTGGGTTGAGTACAGCCTGTCCGCATCGCTGATGATCGTGCTGATCGCCGGCATCACAGGCATCACCGACATCGCGGCCTTGATCGCAATCTTCGGTGTCAACGCCTCAATGATCCTGTTCGGCTGGCTGATGGAGACGACCTCTCGCCCTGGGCCATCCGTCAACTGGACGCCGTTCATCTTCGGCAGCATTGCCGGGGCAGTGCCCTGGATTGCGGTTGCGATCTACCTCGCAGGGGCTGGGAGCGGCATGCCAGGCTTCGTCTACGGCATCTTCGCGAGCATCTTCGTGCTCTTCAACTGCTTCGCGATCAACCAGTGGCTCCAGTACCGCGCGCAGGGCGCCTGGAGTGACTACCTCCACGGCGAGCGGGTGTACATCGTGCTGAGCCTGGTGGCCAAATCACTGCTCGCGTGGCAGATCTACGCGAACGTGCTCGTCGGCTAAGCACCGAAACGTGAAAGGCCCCCGAATCGGAGGCCTTTCGTATGGGCGGTACTGGGCTCGAACCAGTGACCCCCAGCTTGTCGAGCTGGTGCTCTCCCAACTGAGCTAACCGCCCTGGGTCGGCCGGAAGTGTAGCGGTCACGCTGCCCTCCGGCGGAAGCTACGGCTTACGGCAGGAACTGCGTGGGATCGACCGGAACGCCGCTCTGACGCACTTCAAAGTGGAGATGGGTGCCGTAACAGATGCCCGTGCAGCCGGCGGTGCCGATCGAGTCACCGGGCGACAGAACATCTCCCACCTTGACGACAGCTACGGAGAGATGTGCGTACACCTCCAGCAGCCCCGTCGGTGAGCGGAGCAGCACGATCCGCCCGTAGCCGTCGAAGCCCGTAAGGAACCCCACACCCTCGACCGTGCCCGCCGACGCTGCGCGAATGGCAAGCGACCGCAGGTTCGCGATGTCGATCCCGTCGTGCACGTGGAGGTTGAACGGGGTGGTGATCGAACCCTGAGCGGGCCACACCCACGACGCCGTCCTACGCACCGAGAACAGGGACGTCTGTGCGCCTGCTCCCGGCGCTGGGGCCGAAAACGCAGACGAAGCCAAGACACCTGCCGCAACTGCGCAGGCGGTGATGAGCCGCAGCACCTTCATGGGCGGCGGACCCTATCGACACATCACGAAAAGCGGAAATTGCAGCGACTTTTCAATTTCGCGAAGAACGCCTCGGTTCCTTCTCTCTTCTTGACTGGCTACGACACGCGTTCGAGCGGAGCGTACTCCAGCATCAGCCGTCGCTCAGAGCCGTCTTCAAACCGCACCGTCACGACGCCGTCGGGTTCGATCCGCAGCACGATCCCCGTGCCGAGCGTTCCGTGCCGCACCGTGTCGCCAGTCGAAAGCGTGGGGATCTCGGTGCGTGGCGGCGGAGCCTGATACTCGCTTCGCGCAACGGTCTGCCCATAGCTCTGCCAGGAGGTCGGCCGTAGCCGTTCGCGCTCCACCCCTTCTGCCGGAAGTTCGTCGAGAAACCGCGACGGCAAGTTCATCTCGCTGCGGCCGTACAACGAGCGCCGCGTAGCGTGGAGCATCGTCAGCCGCTCCATCGCCCGCGTCATGCCCACGTAACAGAGACGGCGCTCCTCCTCAACGTCGTTCTCCTCGATCGACCGAGTGTGCGGGAAGATCCCCTCCTCCATGCCGAGCATGAACACGGCTCGAAACTCAAGGCCCTTGGCGTTATGGAGCGTCATCAACGTCACCATCCCGCCGGACTCCTCACCGCGCAGCGCATCCTGTGCGGAGAACAGCGAGATCTCCTGCAGGAACGACGAGAGGTTCCCCTGCGGATTTGCCGCCTCGTACTCACGTGCGACACCGACAAACTCCTCAAGGTTCTCAAGCCGACCACGGGCCTCGATCGTCCGCTCCGCCTCAAGCGCCTCGATATACCCGGTGCGCTCAAGCACCGACTCGATCGCCTCGCTCACACCCATCTCCTGCGTCGTCGCGAGAAGCGACTCCATGACGTTGCGGAACGACGTCACCGCCTTCAGCGACGCGGTCGCGAGCCCCGCCTCCTCCGCACGCCCGAGCACCTCCCACAGCGAGATCCCCATCCCATCGGCATGCGCCGAGAGTCGCGCAAGCGACGTATCGCCCACCCCCCGCTTCGGCCGATTGGCAATGCGCGTGAGCGACACCGCGTCGAATGGATTGTCGAGCACCTGAAGGTACGCAAGCGCATCCTTGATCTCGGCCCGTTCGTAGAACCGAGGCCCTCCGATCACCTGGTAGGCGACACCCTGCCGAACGAGCACATCTTCAAGGACTCGGCTCTGCGCGTTCGTGCGATACACGACGGCGATCTCCGAGAGGCTGTACCCGAGTTCGAGCAACAGCGCGATCTCTCCCGCAACAAACCGTGCCTCCGCATGCTCATCCTCGACCTCGAGCACGCGTACCGGCTCTCCGTCACCGAGCTCCGACCACAGCCGCTTTTCCATGCGGTCGCGGTTGTTCGAGATCACGTTGTTCGCCGCGTTGAGAATCGAATTCGTAGAGCGATAGTTCTGCTCAAGCGGGATGACACGCGTGTCCTTGTAGTCCTTTTCGAACTCGAGGATATTGCGAATATCTGCCCCTCGAAAGCCGTACACACTCTGGTCCGGATCGCCCACAACCATCAGGTTCCGATGTTTCGCAGTGAGTAGTTGCAGCAGCGTGTACTGCGCGTGGTTTGTGTCCTGGTACTCGTCAACGAGGACGTACCGGAACGACTTCTCCCACTTTTCACGCGCCTCGGGGAAGCGCTTTAGCACCTCCACGGTCAGCATCAACAGATCGTCGAAGTCGACCGCATTCGAGTTGAAGAGCCGCCGCTGGTAGAGCGCGTACACGTCGGCCACGGTCTGGTCGTAGAAGCTGCCAACCCGGCTCGCGTACTCGTCGGGGCCGATCAGCTGGTTCTTCGCATTCGAGATCTGCGTGTGGATACCGCGTGGAACGAACCGCTTAGGGTCGCGTTCGAGCTCTTCCAGGCACTGCTTGACGACACGGATCTGATCGGCCTGGTCGTAGATCGTGAAGTTCGGCCTGTACCCAAGCCGCTCGGCCTCAGCGCGCAAGATCCGACCGCAGGCGGAGTGGAACGTCAGGATCCAGATCGCGCGAGCGCGTGGCCCAACAGCTGCCTCGATCCGCTCGCGCATCTCACCCGCAGCCTTGTTCGTAAACGTGATCGCAAGAATCTCGTTCGGTTTCGCCCCAACGGCGGCGAGCAGATGGGCCACCCGGTAGGTCAGCACACGGGTCTTTCCCGAGCCGGCGCCGGCGATCACGAGCACCGGCCCTTCGGTTGTCAGCACCGCCTCGCGTTGGGCGTCGTTTAGGTCGGCGAGGTAGGTTCCGGGCTCAGCGAGACTCACCTACCGAGCGTACCGGGGGCACCTGTCGTGGGAGCTTGCAGGCGCTAGCTAGCGAGGGTGGCGTGCGGCGATCGCTTCGATCGCTGGTTCGAGGAACGCCGTCGCCTCCGCAAGCGCCTGTTCGTCCGAAGACTTGAGGACGATCTCGACCTCCGGCCCCTCGGGGTGAAAGCTCGGATACGACCCCACGCGAACGGTTGTCCAGCGGGTCGTCGCCTCCTCAAGCACAGCTGCAATCCGACTCTCGCCCGTCGCGAACACCCGCCGCCACGAGCCGATTGGACGGTCAAGACCGATCTCGTGTGCGTAGTGATCGAACATCGCCTCCATCTCGCTCGGCAGACCGGGCATCACCCACGCGTTACCGATTGCGAATCCCGGCGCCCCTCCACGCGGGTTTACAAGCGGCCGACTGCCCTCGGGCAAGAGCGCCCACCGCGCGGCGTAGTCGGGATCCCACGAGAACCGTGCCCGGAGGTCGGCGGCAAGCTCCGCAACCTCCACCTGAGGCACGTCGTACGCAGCAGCGAGAGCCTCGCGCGTGATGTCGTCGGGTGTGCCACCGAGTCCACCCGTGACCAGCAGAACATCCACGCGCGCCCCTTCGCGACGCACGAACTCGACGATTGTGTCGAGCTCGTCGGGAATCGAGGCCGAGAGGACAACGCGCACACCGATCGACTCGAGCCGCCGCGCGAGCCAGCTCGCGTTCGTGTTCTCGACGTCGCCCGAGACGAGCTCGTTTCCAATCGTGAGAATCGCGGCGCGCATTGCCTGAGTATGCGGGACGCAGACGCTGGAGTTGGCGATCTTCCGGAGGTCGGTGTAGGCTCGAAGGCGTCGGGCACATATCCCCGACCGGTATGTCTCAGCGAAGCCGGTGCGAATCCGGCGCTGTCCCGCAACTGCGATGCCCCGCCTCGGTGGGGATGAGCCAGGTCGCCTGAGCCATGCCGACGAACAGAGCCCTCGGAGGAAGGGCGGTTCGAGCGGCATAGTCCGCCGGGCCCCTCTCCCTCCGCTTACCAAGCGGAGGTTTTTTATGGTCAATCGAGTTCGCGGAGCCGCCATTGCGCTCGCTGCCGCACTCGCCCTGGTTACGTCAGCCTCGGGTGGCGTCGCCCGCCACACCGGCTTCCCGGTCACCCTGAAGACCGCGAACGGCGCACTCACCCTCAGTACCAAGCCAAGCCGCATCGTCTCGCTTTCCCCCACCGCAACCGAAGATCTCTTCGCGATCGGGGCGGGCAAGCAGGTCGTCGCCGTCGACGACCAGTCGAACTTCCCGGCCTTGGCACCAAAGTCGAAGCTCTCGGGCTACACACCGAACGCCGAGGCGATCGCCTCGTACAAGCCTGACCTCGTCGTGTTGCAGTACGACGCGAACAAGATTGTTGAGGCACTCGCGAAGCTGAACATCCCGGTGCTGATGCAGGGCACGGCGATGTCGCTCACCGACGCCTACGACCAGATCACGCAGCTCGGGCAGGCGACAGGGCAGATGGCTGGTGCAGCGACGGTGGTCACGACGATGAAGACGCAGATCGCGAAACTGGCGAACTCCGTGCCCCACCGCGCGACGCCGCTTTCGGTGTACGAGGAGATCGAGCCCGACCTCTACGCCCCGACGTCGAAGACGTTCATCGGGTCGATCTACACGCTGCTCGGACTCAAGAACATCGCAGACGCGGCCGACAAGACGCACTCAGGCTTTCCCCAGCTCTCGGCCGAATACATCGTCGCTGCGAACCCCGACCTGATCGTCCTCGCCGACACGAAGTGCTGCGGCCAGAACGCCGCGAAGGTCAAGGCGCGCTCGGGCTGGGGAACGATCACCGCCGTCAAGAACGGGACGATCGTTGCTGTCGACGACGACATCGCCTCACGCTGGGGGCCTCGCATCGTCGACTTCGTGCGCGAGGTCGTCTCGTGGATCAAGAAGGCGCAGGCGTAACGACGTGACGTCGGTCACGGGCGAGCGGGTGGTCG
>OMIZ01000038.1 GCA_900299235.1 Actinomycetota bacterium | reverse complement strand
TGCTGGAACCCGAGCCGTTGAGCACCTGACGGTCGAGTTCGGCGTGGTAGGCGCCGGCGATCCAGCTGTCGCGCTCGACGTCGAAGCCGGGCAGATCCCAGGCGACTCGCAGAACACCCGGGTCTATCTCCGCCACCCCGTGCGCCGCGCGTGAGCGCGCGTTCAGGAACGCGGCGACGGCATCGAAGTCGTGCGGATGTGCAACTCGAATGGGCATCGGTCGATTGTCGCGGAGAGCGGCTCCATCGCAAGGGCGGTTCTCATTGCCTTCTAACGAATGACGCCTACGCTCGAGAAGTCTCTCCCCCCTCCAACACATAGGAGTCACGTTCTCGATGCACAACGCTTCCGCCGAGGTCTGCTCGTGAGCGCCCTCGCCCGCCTTGCCCGTCTCGTCCACCCGGTCGCTGCGACAGGAGTGCTCGTCGTCGTCGCCGTCCAGGTGTACTTGATCTCGAAGTTCATCTTCGGCGACGCCCACGCGCTCTCGACCCACAAGTCGATGGGTGATCTCGCCCCGCCGGTCGAGTTCCTGGTGTTCCTGACCGCGGCGATCGGTTACTGGCGCAACTGGCGGCGTGTAGGCCTGTCCGCCTTCCTGCTGCTCGCGGGCTTCTTCCAGATCTCGTTCGCGGAGAACCTGGGCAACTCGCCGAGCACCCACGCCCTGCACGGAATGCTCGTGATTGTCGTTGTCGTGATCGCCTGGCAGATCGCGCGCGACGGCCTGCGCCGAGCAATGGGCGCGCGGCCAAGCGCCGCCTGACGCGAACCTCCGGCCCAAGACGGTGGGGGACGCTACGCTCTCTGCGCGCCCCCATCGTCTAGTGGCCTAGGACACCGGCCTTTCACGCCGGCGGCACGGGTTCGAATCCCGTTGGGGGTACTTGTTCTTCTCGCGCGTCACGACGCGCGATCGAGTTTGCCGTCACGCTCTAGCGACGATCGAGAGGTTCTCTCGGACGGAAGGGGCGTTGGCGGCTAGGCTCCCGCGGATGCAGGCGCCCCTTCTCCGCGCGCTCCTCGCCGAGGCGATCGGCACCTTTGCGCTCGTGTTTACGGGCTGCGGAGCGATCATGGTCGACGCAAAGACCCACCAGCTTGGGCACGTCGGAGTGGCGTTGACGTTCGGGCTCGTGATCGCCGCGATGATCTATGCGACCGGTCATGTCTCGGGCGCGCACTTCAACGCCGCCGTCACCTTTGCGTTTGCGCTGACCCGCCACTTCCCGTGGCCCCGGGTTTTCGCGTACTGGGCCGCCCAACTCGTCGGGGCTGTTGCGGCGGCCGCGGTGCTGCGCGGGTCACTCGGCAACGTTGCCTCGATTGGTGCCACGCTTCCGAGCGGATCACAGGGGCAGGCGTTCCTGTTCGAGGTCATCCTCAGCGCCTTCTTAATGTTCGTCGTGCTCGCTGTTGCAACGGACACGCGGGCCGTGGGTGAGGCAGCTGCGCTCGCAGTGGGTGCAACGATCGCGTTCGACGCTCTCTTTGGCGGGCCGGTGACGGGAGCCTCGATGAACCCGATCCGCTCACTTGGGCCGGCGATCGTTTCAGGCAACTTCCACGCGCTGTGGCTGTACATCCTGGCGCCGGTCGTTGGAACGTCGCTCGGGGGCCTGGCCTATCAGGTCATTCGCGGCGAGCACCGCTGATCACACGGGCACACACCCGCTCGCGCGCGATCACCTAAAAGGGTGATGCATCTACTCCGGTTGGAGTAGGCAAATGTGGAATGATCTCACGTGGGGCACGAGCCCGGCGCGGTGCCGGAGAACCGGTAGAAGCCCACGCCACCGATGTCGTGTCCTGGCGTGATCGCGTCGAGCGCGGGTGCCCACGTCGAGGCGGTACGCAGGTCGACGAATGCGGCGGTCACGCCCTTCGCCGCGATGTAGCCGCGTAGCAGCGCAGTCTGATTTGGGACGGGTGGATACCCCACAGAGATCTGTGCGATCTCAGGTGGGTGGAGGAACACCGAGGGCGGAGATGTCTGCACGCGGCCGCCGGCCATGCGGAAGCCGAAGTCATTCGCCTGCCAGAGCGTTGCCTGCCCACCGAACCCGATGGGTAGCGGCAGCACGATGTCGCGTTCGCTGAGGCAGCCGCGGTAGACAGAAGAGGTGAAGAACGCTGGTACCGCGTACCTCGTCGACCACACGCCGGCGCCTGGGTTTGGCAGCAACGCAATCGCAGCGATCACCGCGACCCCGTATCGCGTCGAGTTTGCGCGAGGGCGGGCAAGCCAAAGCGCGCCTGCGGTGGCGAGCGCGATTGCAGCGAACAGCGAGAACCTGATCGGCAGCGTGTTGTCGAAGAGCGGCACGTGCTTCGAGCCGACACCGGGGATGGGCAGGGTGTCGTGGCCGAAAGGTGTGGGAATCGGCATCAGGCTGTGGCCACCGACGTTCACGTGTGGGCCAAACGATGCGACCGTCGCCAGGGCGAAGAAGCCGAGCAGGAATCGTCCCACCGGCTGGCGCCAAGCCTTGCCGGCATAGAACACACCGATGAGCACAAGCGGTAGGCCGATGTAGGAGCCCTGTTCGCTGCTGTTGCCCGGGAAGTGGCGGGCAATGTGGGCTGCCCAGCTCGCACCGAACAGTGCGAAGTGTGTTGGGATCACGAGGTTCGCCGCGTCGGCGAGGAACTGGTCGGGTGGCTGGTAGCCGGAGCTCCGGAAGTCTCGGAGCGCGTAGTAGAGGAGCGGTGAGGCGACGACGCCACCGATCGCGTACGCCGCGATCAGCCGGATCGTGGTTGTGACAAGCCGCTCGCGGAAGGCGGGCAGGGTTGCGTACCCGACAAGCAGCGCGCCAATCAGCGCGAGCGTGAGCGTGAAGGCGATCTCCGTCGAGAGGTAGAGCTCAAGCCCAAGAAGCACACCGGCCTGCACGATCAGCCTGCGGGCAGACGTCTCGCCACGCACGAAGCGCACGATTACGAGCGTTAGGGGCGGCAGGAGGAACACGCTCGTCAGATGGAGCTCGCCGATCATGTGGCCGATCAGGTAGCTCGAAAAGCCGAAGAGGTAGCCGCCGAAGATCGACGGCCACAGGCGTCGGGTGAGGTAACGGCAGAGCAGGAACATCGTCCAGGCCGAGGTTGCGGGCATCAGGATCGCCGCCGTGTTGTACGCCGCGACTGGTCCGAAGAGCCACGTGACAGGCGCGAAGAGGAACGCGAGCGCGGGCGTTGTTGTGACCCACGCGAGATTCAAGCCCGTTGGCGCCCAGATCGCGTCGGTCAGCAGCGGGTTGTGACCATGCGCGAGCGCATGGGCCATCCACCCGAACGCCCAGATGAAGATCTGCGGGTCGTCGTTCACCCCGACGTAACGGCTGCCACCCGCGAGGAGCCGTGTGCCAAAGAGGAGCAGCGAGAGCACGATGTACCCCGCGAGCGGGAGGAGTCCGAGCCTCGCTGCCCGCTCAGCCCATGGGCCTCGCGCGCTGCGCACAAGCTCGGTTCCCGTCACAGGGCGCGATGATACAAGCGTGCCCGGCCGGGTCTCGCTCTAGACTCGGGCTCTGATGGCCGCTCAAACAGCGAATCCTGCGACGTCGTTCTTGCAGCGTCTGCGCCTTGACCGCGACCGCCTGCTTCTTGCCGCCGTGGCCATCGCGGGTGTCGCGATTCGCGTGTGGGTCTATCGCGGCCCGCTTGTGATCCCGAATGGCGACGAGGGTCTTGTCGGTGTGATGGTGCGTCACTTCGTCCACGGGCATCTTGCCGTGTTCTCGTGGGCGCGACCGTATGGCGGCACGCAGGAGATGATCCTCACGGTTCCGATCTTCTGGTTGACGGGCACATCGCTGCTTGGTCTGCGGGTCGTGCCGATTCTCTTCTCGATCCTCGCGACCTTCTTCATCTGGCGCGTCGGGCTGCGCACGATCGGCCGCCGTCCCGCAGCCGTCGCCGCTGGGCTCTTCTGGGTGTGGCCACCGTTCAACTACCTCGTGCTGCTGCGAGCGCAGGGCTTCTACGCGAGCGACATCGCCTACTGCGGACTCCTGCTGCTGCTCGCGCTTCGGGTTGTCGAGAAGCCTGACTTGCGGCGCGTCGCGCTCTGGGGCTTCGTGTTCGGCCTCGCCTATTGGCAGACCGCGCAGATCGTGCCGATTGCGTTCACGACGACGTTCTGGATGATCTGGAAGGCCCCACGCTGCCTGCGCCACGCGTGGGCGGCGGTGATTACCGCGCTCGTCGGTGCTGCGCCGTGGGTGATCTGGAACATCGGGCACGGGTTCGAGTCGCTGCAACAACATCCGAGCCTCGACACGTACGCGAAGAGCATGCGGATTCTGATCTCGCCGATCCTTGCGATGAGCGTTGGTCTTCGCGCTCCCTACTCAGCCAAGCTGCTGATTCCGTCCGGAATCGTTACGTGGCTGATCTACGTCGCGATGCTCGCGATCTTCCTGTGGGGAGCGTGGCGATTCCGGCACGTGCAGGCGTCGCTCTTCTACGCCATCGCGATCGTCTTTCCGTTTCTCTATGCGATTCCGCGTAAGACCTCCTACATCACCGGGTTCCCGCAGTACACGACTGTCCTTACCCCGGTGCTCGCACTGCTCTTTGCGCAGGTCGCGACACGCTACTGGCGTGCGGTCGCCGTGTTTGCCGTGGCGATCGTGATCGCGCTCGTGAGCATTCCGCGGATGGAGGCCTGGGTGCACCAGCCGGGGACACCTCCGGGCTTCCTTTCGCCGCGGTCGTTCCAGCCGCTTGCCGCCGAACTAGACCAGATGCAGATCAAGGACGTCTTCGCGGACTACTGGATCGCTTGGCGGCTCAACTTCGACATGCGCGAGCGGATCGTCGCCGTCGAGAACTGGAGCCGTACCGTCACGTTCCCGGGCGGCAAGGCCGTGCCTGGGGTCGATCCAACCGTGCGGTGGCCGCCATTCGATCGCGAGGTTCGTGCCGCCTCGCGCGTCGCGTTCGTCTACTGGACGGATACGTACAAGGACGTCGCGATCGTCCCTGAACTCGTTGCCCATGGATACAGGCCGACGTTTGTCGGCCCCTGGGTGATCTTCGCGAAGTCCAGCTAGCCCGTCGCTAGGAGGCGAAGGGCAGGACGCCGAAGCGGACGGGTCCGGCCTGTGCGCCCGAGGGGAGTGGGGCGAACGTTACAGCGATCTTGACGGCACCCATCCCGGTGCCGGGTGCCGCGTGGACGATCGTCGCGTCGTTCACATCGAGTTTTGAAGGCAGCGTGCAGGTCGAGTCGGCTGCGCACGCGGCTGCAATCGAGGTGACTTCAGAATCGTAGAACAGCTCAAGGTTCGTCGCCCGCTGTTGCTCCCCCTGCGATTCTCCGCCGTTGGAACCGTGCCATCGAGAACGCCAGCCTACGCGCGGCTGTCGACGTTGGTTAGATACGCGCGGCGTGTGAATCCACTCCCCGGAGGTGTGCAATGCGGTTCGACGGCAAGGTGTTGTTTGCGACAGGTGGAGGGTCGGGCATCGCCGCGGCCACCGCGCGAAGATTTGCAGCAGAGGGTGGGCGGGTGGCCGTCGCCGACCTGTCCGCCGAGAACGCCGAGAAGGTCGCGGCAGAGCTCGATGGGTCGATCGGCTTCGGCTTGAACGTCGCCGATGAGGACGCGGTTCGTGCCGCGGTCGATCGTGCGCACGCAGAGCTTGGGCGCATCGATTACGTCTTCAACGCGGCCGGTCACGCACAGTTCGGTCCGATCGAGGAGTGGTCGAAGGCCGACTTTGACAAGATGATGAACGTCCATCTCGGTGGGACCTTTCTGACGACCAAGCACGCAGTGCGTCACCTGAAGGCGGTCGGTGGCGGCTCCGTCGTGAATGTCGCGTCTGTCGCGTCGATCGTCGCGCAGCCGAACAACGCGACCTACGGTGCAGCCAAGGCGGCGATCAACGGCTACACACGGCAGCTTGCGCTTGAGCTCGCGCCCGACAACATCCGCGTCAACTCGGTCGCCCCGGGGCGCATCCGTACCGGCATGACGATCCCGCTCTTCACGATGCGCGGCGAGGGCAGCTACGACAAGGGTGCCGAGATGGCTGCGGCAAACAACCCGCAGACGCGTGTCGCCGAGGCGGAAGAGGTTGCGGCTCCTGTGCTCTTCCTGCTCTCGGATGACGCGAGCTTCATCACGGGCCAGGTGCTGATCGTCGACGGCGGCGAGACGGTCACCTAAGCCGTTCGCGGTGGCAACGCCGCGGTAAAGGAAACGACCGCAGACAGTGTCCGCGGTCGAGAGGAAAAAGGGTGGGCGCGCCGTTGCCGGCGCGCCCACGCAGTTTCTGCGTCCTATCCGGTGACGGTGACGTTCCGAGCCTGAAGACCCTTGGGGCCCTCTTCGGTCTCGTACTCCACATTCGCGCCCTCAGCGAGAGTCTTAAACCCATCACCCTGAATCGCGCTGAAATGGACGAACACATCCTTGCCACCGTCGCTCGGGGTGATGAACCCAAAACCCTTCGCGTCGTTGAACCACTTCACGGTTCCGCTTGCCATGTAAACACCTCCTCTATCTGCCAGAGAACAAGAACGGGCAGATGGAGGCGCAGGTAGCGCATCCGTCTCTCGCTCGTGTACCGGGCTACCGTAGCAGTGAAAAGACGCCGATGTGCGCGGGTTTTAGGGCGAGAGCGATGCATAGGTCCGTCGCCACTCTGTTACGAAAAAGGGTGAACTTGTGCGCTTCCCTTTGTGTTCGGCGTGCGTATGTGCCATCGTTACGGGCGCGGCGCGCTCGGAGTGCGCCGTGGTGTCACAACGCTCGGGGAACAGAGGAGGAGCATGCGTCAGTTCAAGGTTCGTCGGTTTGCGGCTGTCGGGGTCGCACTCTTGGCCGTTTGCGCGGTGATGGTGCCGGGCGCTCTCGCCAAGGGACACAAGACCGCGAAGGCCGCGGACGGCAACGTTGACCGGGGTTACGTCGTCTTCAATCAGTACTTCTGTGCTGATTGCCACACGCTGAAGGCCGCCGGCCCCACGGCGTATGGTCAGCTTGGCGTCAACCTGAATAAGGTCAAGGTTCCGGCCGCAACGGCTTCGGCAGTCGTCACGAACGGCCTGCCGGCCGCTCTGCCGTTGTACCCGTCCCAGATGGTCGGGTACAAGAACGTCCTGACCGCTGGCCAGATCGCCGACGTATCGGCGTTCGTGGCTGCGTACTCAGGCGGCTACAAGACGTACACGCCGCCGGCAGCCGGCTAGTCCGGTCTGCCGACGACGGTGTGAGAGCGGCCCCGCACTGCGGGGCCGCTCTCGTTTTCAGCCGCAACCTGTCGCGGCGAGATTGATTGATGACGGTTCCGCACCAATCTGTTGCGTTTTGTGGCACGGTATGGGTGTGCGGAAGCTGCTCCCCCTGCTCGCCGTTGTGTCGTTGCTCGTGCCTGCCACAGCTGGCGCGACGCATCACGGCACGGCTGAGACGCTGACGTTCCGGATCTTCCAGACGGCAACGATCCGCACGGCGCAGCCGCCGGCAGGCGATGCGGGTGACATCTTCACGACGATGCTGATCCTCTACAACAGCACCGATCAGCTCGGGAAGAAGACGGGCGCCACCGTTGGGAACATGAAGTTCTCGTACACGCTGCAGGGTTCGTGCTCAACCACGGGCAGCGGCTGCAAGGGAACGGCTGACATCACGACGGTGTCGAAGCTTCCGGGCGGGACGATCTCGGCGAGTAGCCCTAAAGTGCCGCTGTCGAAGACGCCGTACGTCGTGATGGTGACGGGCGGAACAGGCGTCTACAAGGGCGTCACGGGAACGGTTCAGGTCGCGCCTGCGGGCGACGCTCTGAACATCTACAAGCTCGTTCTTCCCTAAAGACCGTTTCGGCGATCCGGAGTGTCCGTCGCCTCATTGAGCGAGGCCGACGAATTGCTCGGATCATGCAGAGCATGAACAACAACGGTGGATCGATCAGTTTGGTGGGCGTCGGGGGCCCGAGCTGAGCCCGAACTCCGCAGGTGTTGATGATGCCCAGAGTCATTTGGATCGCGAGGGCGCATTGGTGCAAGCGCAACATTGAGCAGTCCCGTATCGTTACGGCCTCTGGGGCGGTTAGCTCAGCTGGGAGAGCACCTGCCTTACAAGCAGGGGGTCACAGGTTCGAGCCCTGTACCGCCCACCACATCGGACTCGTACGAACCCCTGACCTTTTTGTCGAAGGCAGGGGTTTGTACGTTGAGGAGGAGTGTTGCCGGGTCGAAGTCGGGCTGGGTGCGCTCGTTTCCGTAGGCGATGAGGTCGTCGAAGGCTTCGGTGAGGTCTGAGCCGGTGGCGTTCTCGTCGTCGATGTAGATGGCTTCGAAGAACGCCTGGTTGAAGAGGCGGCGTTCGGTGTGGTCGGCTTTGAGGTAGGCGCCCTGGATGTCGTCGGTGAGCTCGAGCGCGATCTCGAGCATCTCGAGGGCGGTCTGGTGGTCGGTTTGGTAGCGGGCGACGAGTGCGTCGGCGGCTGCTCTTTCGCGGCGGAGGCGTTCGTGTTCCTCGGCGAAGATGTGTTCGGTGATGCGGTCGGCGTAGTGGGCGGTGAAGAGCTTGCGTTCTTGGTCGTCGAGGCGGGCGAGTTCGCTGCGCGCTCGGCGGGTCTCGGCTTCGGCGATCTCGGCGAGACCGAGGATGTGCTCCTCGTTGTCGGTTCGGGCCCGGCGGGCTTCGAGCAGGCGGCGCGCCAGGAGCGCGTAGGCGGTCGCGAGCTTCGCCGCGTCGATCTCGTCGAGGCGACGCGAACGGACGCGCAGGCTGCGCGGCGACTGGGCAGGAGGGAACTTCGGGCGGGCCATCACGGCTCCTTTGCTAGCCCACCCGGCTTACGTTGGTGACGATCCCGAGTGTCTCACACGTTTTCATATTTGTCAACAACATGTCGTAGGAATTGGGTCACCAGCGGTTGTCGCGCCACCAGCGCGCCGCGATCACGACCCCGGCGATCGCGAGGGCGGCGAGCAGGTAGCCGGCGACCGGGGCGATCAGGTCAATCGCGAGCCGGATCGCGAGTGCGGTGCCGACGATCGCGATCAGGAAGCGCATCCAGGGGCTCTGCAGGTTCACGGGGCGCCCTTCGTGGTGAGGCCGGTCTCGCCGATCAGGATCTCGGCGATCGCGTAGGCGAGGTGCCCCTCGGTGAGCGCGCCGATCCGCGTGGTCGCGGTGAGCGGCAGATGGGCCCAGCGCAGGTGCGTGCTCGCCGTCCAGGCGTTGTCGTGGTCGAGCGCGAGGAGGTAGACGCTGTCGGCCGCCTCATCGAGGCGGGCGATCAGCTGTGCGAGCGCCGCCGGGTTCTCGGCGACCTGCCCGTCGGTGATCAAGACCACGACGCGGCGCCCGCCGACGCCCTGGAGCGCCTCGCCGGCCTTCTCGACGGCCTGGGTGAGGCTCGTGCCGCCACCGACGCTCGCCCCGGCCGCGAACGCGGCCGTGAACGCCTTCTTCGCCTTAGCGGCGATCGCGGCCGGGATCAGGTCGGCCCGTTCGGCGAAGCGGATCAGGGCGATCCGGTCGTCGGGGTTGCCGGAGTTGCGGTCGAGCGAGCTATTGCATTCCAATAATAAGTTCCTGATGCGAGGGAGGGAGTGTAGGAATTGGATACCTG
>OMIZ01000037.1 GCA_900299235.1 Actinomycetota bacterium | reverse complement strand
GCGTCGCTCGGTGTCGCCGGAGTCGCGGTCAGCGGTTCGACCGTGACCCTGACGCTCAGCGACCCCGTCCGTTACGCGCAGGCGGTTTCGGTGACCTACACGAAGCCCGGCACGAGCCCGCTCCAGGACGCGGCGGGCAATACGACCTCAACCTTCACGATCCTCGCCACGAACGCGACGCCGGTTCCGCCCACGCTTGTCTCGGCGACCCCCGCTGACGGCAGCACGCAGGCATCGGTCTCCCCGAACGTTGTGCTCACCGCGAGCAAGAACGTTTCGTGGACGCACATCACGCTCGATTTCGAGAGCTCCGCCGGTGCCTCGGCCGTTACGCAGACCATCGCGGACGCGAGCGGTGTCACGCTCACGATTCCGTTCACGTCATCGACGCAGGGCCTCTATACCGTCCACGCGACGGTCTCCGACGGCACTTCAAGCGGCGAAGTCGAGACGCACTTCACGATCTGGGTTGCCGCCCCAGGAGAGGCGCCGAAGCCGACCGCCGTGACAGCGCTGCCAAACCAGGGTGGCATCGTTACGGCGTCCGACCGCTCCGCCGTCGTCACCTGGCCTGCTGAAGCGGTGCCGGCAACGCCCGGCGACGGCCTCGTGATCACCGTTGCCCCGAGGCTTCCGTCGGCCGTTCCTGCTCCGGGTGGCGTGACGTGGTCGGTTGGTGGCGCACCGATCGAAGTGACGGCCGAGACGCTGCTTGCGCAGACCCCGGTACGGGCCTTCGACGCGCCGCTGAAGCTGACGTTCCCCGCGGCGCTCGCAAATGACGTCCCGACCGTCTCGTCTGACGGAGGTGCCACCTGGCGTCAGCTGCTGCCGCTTGCAAGCCCGGGCGTCATCCCCGACGGGCAGACCGACGGCTACATCTGGGAGAACGGCGTCCTCACGATCTACACCAAGCACCTCACGCTCTTCGGTTTGATCAACCAGCCGGTCGCGGCGAACGCGCCTGGAACGCCGATCCTCGACGGCTACAACACGGGCGGCCAGTTCGTCCTTCGCTGGACGGCTGCGGAAGGCACGGTCGCCGCGTACTCGGTTTGGATCGATGGGGTGGCGGTGAAGGTTCTTGGCGGCGCCACGTACCAGTACATCGTTGGGCCCGCCACGGCAGGTGACAGCCATGTGTATCGCGTGCAGGCTGTAGGCCCGACCGGTGTCGGCGGGAGCCTGTCAAACGGTGTCACGGGCGTTCCGGCACTCATCGGGCTCACACAGGATCAGGCCCGTCGGGCGATTGCAAACGCCGGCCTTGCGGTTGGAACCGTCAGCAACGCCCTCTCGGGTGGCCTAGTCGGTCTGCAGTCACCCGCGGGGACGAGCTACGTCCGCCTTGGCACACCGATCGACTTCACGATCACTCCGGTCGTGCGCCAGCCGCTCGCCCTGTTGATGGTCGGTGGACGCGCGATCAACCTCACGGTGCGCAAGTACGCAGCCGTGCAGATCAAGCTCAACCAGCCCGCGACGCTCACGACAACCCTGAGGCAGGGCACGACGGTCAAGGTGCGGTGGAGCCGCAACGTCTCCGCTGGAACGTGGATCCTCCGCTACCCGCTGCCGAAGCGACTCGCTCCGGGTCGGTATCGCATCAACGTGATCGCGCAGGGTCAGGACATGAGCCGGTCGCTCAGCATCCCGTTGCGCCTGACGCATGCAGCGATCCGGTTGACGGGTAAGCCCACTGTCCTTGTCGTCTCGTCGGGCGCCCCGAGCTCGCTGCCCCACCTGAGCCTCGGTGCTCAGGCGAAGGTGAGTGTCACGACCGCGTGGGAGACGGTCGGCGCAGTGTTCGCAAGCCACTCGGTGGCCGC
This sequence comes from Actinomycetota bacterium, assembly GCA_900299235.1. GTDB lineage: Bacteria > Actinomycetota > Thermoleophilia > Gaiellales > Gaiellaceae > PALSA-600. The sequence continues at coordinate 26,390 of OMIZ01000037.1, read as the reverse complement.
CGTCGTCGTCAACGTCGATACGCAGAGCATCGCTCTCGTGCGCTCGATCCACATTCTCTATCCGAACGTGCAGATCGTCGCTGTGACCTCCGATCCGAAGCGAGCCGTGCGCGCCCGCCGGTTCGGTGCCAGCGCCGTTGTGCTCGCGAGCAAGAACGTCGACGCCGTCCTCAGTGGGACGCTGTCGGCAATCGTCGCGCAGCAGTTCGGCCGGTAGGACGCCCTACCCCGTATAGGGCATTTGCTTCCCGCGAAATGGGACTAGGCAATGGCGGGCGAGTCGAGCACTCTGCTTCAAGGCTTTGCCGGGGAAGGTCCAATGCTTCTCCCCCAACTTGGAGCTTGGATCACTCGGCTGTAGCCAACCCGAATCAAAGGGCCCGGAGATGTCCGCCGCAGAACATCTCTGGGCCTTCGGGCTTCCCCACTAGTGGGTACGCGGGAGCGCCAGAACGACCGGCGATCACGCCCATTTCAGGCCTTCTTTCGCCGCTGTGCGGCCGCTCAAATGAGTGCAATGGCTGGGGAAACATCACCGGAGCGGGATCTCGTGCTGGGTGCTTGACCCGTCACCAGAGATTCGCGCACTTGTACGTGAGGTCGTCGGATCCGACTTTGCTGTCGTCGAGGTCGGCGATGGGCTCGAGGCGATCGCTGTGGCGCGCGAGCTGCGCCCGCAGGTCGCGGTGCTCGACCATCACGCACCCTCCCTGTCCGGGGTGGAGGTAGCGGCCGAAATTCGCAGCGTTGTTGATCGGTGCGTGGTGATGTCCTCAACGTGGTTGACGGCCCAGGAGCTGGTTCGTGCCGGAAGCCCGGTTGAACTGCCAAAGCCGTTCCGGATCGCCGCCCTCCGCAAGGCGGTTGGCGTACAGCCAGTCGCCGCCGTGCGCTAGCCGTTCCGCAACGCCCGGAATTACACCTAAAGCGCTAGCCGTATAGCTCAAAAGGGGTATCCTGCTGACGCAGGGCAGGGCATAGCCGTATAACAACGCGCAGGTGAAGTTATGTACATTGGGTGATGCTCCTCGCCCCGTTTCTGCCTTGCGGACTCAACAGCCAACACTCACACATCAAACCATTTCAGGATTGACCGACCTCTCGAATAACTTCGTTCCGTGGGATCGCCTTGGCACGCTCGACAACGATGCCCTAGCGATTGGCACTGAGTTCGGAACGCATTCGGACGCGCTCATCGCCGATGCGTACGAGCACGCGACAACGCTCTTTTTCGAGGGTTCGCTCCAGCGCGCCTCGCACTACGTGCTCCGTGGGGCGATCGAGACATCAGGCGCCGACTACGGATTTGTTGGCTTCGTGGCCGATGAAGCGCTGCGCGTCTACGCGTGGTCGGGGTTGGAGTGGGATCCGGCACATACGTCGGGGCTGATCGAGGACGTCGATCGCGCGTACAGCCGCGACGGGTACGTCGATTTTCGCGGCGAGGACAACCTCTTCATGCGCGTGATCACCGAGGGGCGGACTGTCATCGAAGACGACCGCGTCGGTCGTGGCGGGAAGGCGCTACCGCATGGGCATCCGCCGCTCACAAGCTTCATCGGTGTGCCGTATATCCACAGCGGCCGGGCGCAGGCGATGATTGGTGTGGGTCGGTCGCACGGGCCGTTTGCTCTGGGTTCTGAGCGGGTCGTCGAGAGCTGGACGCGCATCGTTGGGCTCATCTTTCGTCTACGCGAGCACCATGGCGAGCTCGCTAATGCGTACCGCGAGAAGCTCGCGCTCGGTCGAGGAGACACCGTCTCCAACGTCGTCGCTGAGATCGCGCACGACATCAACAACGAGTTCTTCACGATCCGCGCGACGGCGGCTGCGCTGCAGGCGCGAGCGCTCGGTGAAGCAGAGGAGGATCTTGCGAATCTGAACGCGGCCGTTTCGGAAGCGGCGGAGATCGTCTCGACGCTCGTCCGGAAGGCGCGCGGTACGCGCGATGCCGCCGAGACACACGACCTTGCCGCCGAGATCGTTGAGGCAAAGTCGCGGCTTGATCTGATCGTCGGTTCGGCGACGCCGCTCCGGCTCGACGTTCCTTCGGAGCCGCTGCCGGTATCGCTCAGTCGCGCGGACATCCGCCGAATTCTTCTCAACACGTGCGTGAATGCGCGCGAGGCGAGCCCCGAAGCCAACGCTCGCGTCACGATTACGGCGCGACGAGCGACGGCCGACGATCTGACGTCCTTCTCGGGTCTCCAGGCCGATCATCCGTATGCGCTCGTCGAGGTTCGCGACCTCGGCGCGGGGATGGACGCCGAGACACTCGCGCGCGCAACGAAGCCGTTCTTCACGACGAAAGAGGATGGCGGGTCGAACGGCCTCGGGCTCGCGTCCGTTGCAAGTGTTGTCGCCTCTGCGCAAGGGAAGCTCGACATTCGCTCCGCGGTCGGTGCTGGCACGTGCGTGCGGCTCGTGCTGCCGCTCGCTGATGCCGCACCGACTTCGGTGGCAGAAGAGCGCCCCGCACCGCTGGCCGAACCGGTCGATCAGGCCCTCTCTCTGCTCGTTGTTGATGATGGAAAGGCAACCGCTCGAATCATCCAGTCGATGTGCGAGGCCGCTGGCCATCGCGTTCAGATCTTCACGCGTCCGGACGAAGCGCTCGTGTGGGCCAATCGCGCTGGTGTCCCCGTCGACGTGCTCGTCACCGACATTCGCATGGAACCGTTCGACGGTTACCAGCTCGCCGAACAGATGAAGAAGACCCATCCCGACATGGGGGTTGTCTTCATGTCGGGTTACTTCCCCGACGCCGACATTCCCCCGCACCCCGACGGCGCAGCACTCGTGCGCAAACCGTTCGACGACGTCTCCCTCCTCCAAAAGATTGCTGAGGTCGCCAAATGATCAGCTCACTCTCTGATTCCCTTTCTGTCCTGGTCGTTGACGACCACCCCGCTGTCGGTAGCGCGCTTGCTGCGCTGCTTGAGCGGAACAAGATCAATGTCATCGGCATTGCGGCAGACGCTCGTGCCGCGGTCGACATCGTGACCGAGCATCGTCCGACTGTTGCGATCATCGATCTCGGGATCGGTGAGATCGACGGCATCGAATTGACGCGCCGCGTGCTCGCGATCTCCCCGACGACCTCGGTGTTGATCTACAGCGGTGCCGGCAACCTCGCGCTGCTCTATGAGGCACGCGATGCTGGGGCCCGCGGCTACCTGCTGAAGGAGTCGCCGCTCGACGATCTTATCCGCGCGATTGATCTGATCGCACGCGGTGGCTCGTACATCGATCCGTCACTCGGAAACTCGCTGATCCAGTCGCGTGGCGAGGGGACGGACAGGTCACTGACCGCTCGCCAGATCCAGATTCTGCGGCTGATGTCGTCGGGTCAGCGTGATTCTGACATCGCCGCAAGCCTCTGTATCTCGATCGAGACCGTCCGTGCGCACGTGAAGCGTGCGATGTCACGGCTCGGTGTCACGACGCGCAGCCAGGCGGTTGCTGAAGCGTTTCGGCGTGCCCTCATCACCTGATCCAGTGGCGGGGGAGGCACCTATCGGAGTACGCAGCACGGTGCCGAACTGGCAGCCCTCCTTCAGTTGGTCGAGCTCGCGCATGCGAACGTTCTGCGCCTCGATCGCACGCACCACGTCGCGTAGCCGAACCAGCACGAGCAGCGAGATCGCCCCGGCCCCGGCCGCCGCGACATAGGCGTGCGTTGAGCGCCCAGTCGCCTGCTCGACAACGAGCGCGAGTGGCACCGAAAGGACGCCCGCGCCAAGGAGCGCGAGCCGGGTCCCCGTCAGGCGAGGTACGCGCCGGCGGTCAACGAACGGCGCTTCGGGCTGAGGCTCGATCGACGCCGCGCCCCAGACCACATACGACACGAGCCAGAAGAGATCGGCGATGCCACCATTCGAGGCGGTCGATTCGTTTGCCACGACGTAGGAGATCTCGTCGCCGATCACGAGCATCGCGATGCTTGCAATGAGCAGCTTGTGCCCGAAGTTCTTGCCGATGGGATGGAACACAAGCTCAGCGGCAACAACGAGAAGGAGGACGTCCATGGCGGGGTATGCGACGGCGATCGTCTTCGTTCCTACACCCTGTGCGCGCTTGGCCGTATCGTCGATCACGAACAGCCATTGCACGGTCGCGACGGCGACCAGGATGATCACGCTGTCGAGCACGGTGGCCCGCGTAACTCGTGCGCCGAGCCTGTTCAGCAGCCGGTAGGCGCCGTATGCAAGGGCGGGGTAGCCCGCGATGTAGAAGATGTCGGCCGCTGACGGAAGCGGGGCGGCATGGCCGACAAATAGCTCGTAGCCAGCATCGACGCCGTCGCCGGCGAGGTCGAGGGCCAGCCCGACGCCGAACCAGAACCATGCGCCGTGAATGCCGCCTCGTCCAGGGATCGCTCGCAGCGTCATCGCGATCGCGGCGAGCCCGATTGCCATGTAGGCGATGTTCTGGGCTGTGTTGCCGAGAAGCGGGTAGATCGCAACAAGGAGCAGGCCGACGCCGAGGTACCACGCGGTCGCCTGATTGATGCCAGCTCCGCGTGCCTCGCCAGTCCCCAACTTGGCTTTGGCCACCACTGTTGTCAACAGTGTGATCGACGGCGCGGCCGTCGAGGTTTAGCGTGAACTAACGGACGTGGCGCGGCGGGCGATCGCTCGGAGCATCCCGCCGAAGATGAGCGTGTGAATGGGCCATAGCGTGTACCAGTACGCGAGGCCGAAGAGGCCGGACGGGTCGAAGATCGCGGTCTGCGTGATCGTGCTGCCGGTAGCGGTTGGGGCGACCTCGAACTGCAGCCATGCGCGTCCCGGTACCTTCATCTCGGCCTGGAGTCGGAGGAGGGCGTTGGGTGTGACGGCCTCGACACGCCAGAAGTCGATCGTGTCGCCGACGCGCGCGTTTGCGGGGTCGCGTCGGCCGCGTCGCAGGCCCGGGCCGCCAACGAGCACGTCAAGTGCACCACGGAACTGCCAGAGGAAGTTGCCTGCGTACCAGCCGTTGCGTCCACCGATCGTGCGGATCGGGGTGAACGCGGCAGCGGGTGGGACGGCGACGTCGATGTGGCGTGAGTCAACGAGTCGTGAGCCGCGGCGGGTACCGCCGTAGGGCTGGGTTTCGCTGAAGGCTTCATCCGACCAACGTGTTTCGGCGAACTCGCGGTCTTCGTTGATGAGCGCACGCTCGATCGCCTCGCGGGTGTTCCGCGGGACGATGTCGAACGTGTCGAGCGCGGCTGTGTTGGTGACGATCGTCTCGTTGCGGAGCGAGTCGACGAGTTTGCGTCCGATCCCGGCGTACACGGGGGTGACGAGGCCGAGCCACAGGCTTGACAGGTGTGGTGTCAGGACGGGTACGGGAACCATTACTCGCCGGAGGCCGCGCTGCCGCGCGTACTCCTTCATCAGGTCGAGGTAGGTGGTGGCGTCGGCGCCACCGATCTCGTAGAGCTCGCTTGTGGTGATGTCGCGGTCGAGGCATGCGACGAGGTAGGCGATCACGTCCTCGATGGCGATCGGTTGGGCGTAGGTCTTGACCCAGCGCGGGCAGATCATGAATGGCAGGCGGTCGACGAGCGCGCGGATCATCTCGAACGATGCGCTGCCTGACCCGATGACGATCGATGCGCGTAGCTCGATGGTGGGGACGGTCGAGTCGCGCAGGATCCGTCCGACTTCTTGGCGTGAGGAGAGGTGGGGGGAGAGTTCGCCCTTGCCGAGGCCGCCGAGGTAGATCACCTTGCGGACGCCGGCCCGGGCGGCCGCGTCGGCGAATTCGGTGGCTGCGGTGCGGTCGGCTTCGTCGAACGGGCGGCTTGATCCCATTGAGTGGACGAGGTAGTAGACGGTGTCGACTCCGACGAGCGCGTTGGCGATGCTTGGCGGGTCGAGCACGTCACCTGCGACGACCTCGACACCTGCCGGTACGCGTGCTGCGAGTAGCTCGGGGCGTCGCGAGAGGCAGCGTACGGTCTCTCCGCGGTCGGTCAGGGTGCGCAGCAGGCGCCCCCCGACGTACCCGCTTGCGCCGGTGAGCAGGATCGTGCGGGATCGTGGGGCGGGCGTTTCCATCGCGTTGCCGACATCGTGACGGTGCGGGCGCGGGTGCTGCGTAGCCTGCGTCCGGGGCTTTCGGCGGAGCGGCACCCATGCTGGCCGCCCCCGCGCCCCAAAACCCCGGTGTCAGACACCAATTTCTGTCAAGTGTCTTGTGTTGCGTAATCGCAACATTTCGTCGAGCGTCGGAGTGACGCTTACGAACTCTCGATACACGCGCTGCCAACGAGGGCCGTTGCCGCACGCTTCACGCAAGAGCGCGTCGTTCAGGAATCTGGGTTGTGTTTCGAGCCCGGCCGTCGCCCGGTAACTACTCCACGGCCATTCCTCTGGCGACGAGCAAAGTCCGGCGCGCACGGGGTTGTATGCGATGTAGCGGCAGGCGGTGAGGAGGTAGTTCTCATCCTCGATCGGAAGGGCCATGAAGCGGTTCCGAAACAGATGCGCTGTGCGCCCGCGGACATGATTGAAATGCCTGGAATATCCGCCATTGAGCAGCCGCATCGCGTGCGAGAGGCGTGCATCTGGCGTTCTGACCACCAGGTGATAGTGGTTGCCCATGAGGCAGTACGAGACACACTCGAGGGAGTAGCGATGAACGACGGTTTCAAGGTGTCGCAGGAATACTCGGCGGTCATCGTCGAGGACGAACAGCGACTGGCCGTTGCTGACTCGAGCGGCAACGTGATAGATGCCGCCTTCGACAATTTGGCGGGGAGCTCGTGGCACGTTCCCAGCGTAGGGACGTCTCAGCTCTGACGACGAAAATGATCCAAAGTCGTTACAGCGTTAGCCTTGACAGAAATCGGTGTCTGACACCGGGGTTTCGGGGCGCGGGCGCGGGCCGCACGACGGGGCTCGCGCGATCGCCGCAGCCGGGGACGCGGTTACATCGAATCGCGAGCGAGATACCGGCCGGGATCAGCGTCGGCCGAGGGTACAGAGTGGGCGCACCTGGGATCGAACCAGGGACCTCTCGCGTGTGAAGCGAGCGCTCTCCCGCTGAGCTATGCGCCCGGGAAAGTCCGCGGCACCTGCGAGGGATCCTTAGGGCTGCTTCCTCCCGGATCTGACCCGGTTCGGAATCTCGCAGCGCCGCGGGCGCGGACAGTCTAGCTGCGGCGGCGCGCCCAGGCACCCCGGGTGTGTGACTAGCCGGTCGGTGTCGGGTTTCCGCCAAGAACGGCGGTGAACTTGATCTTCGTCGGGCCGCACACATCCTTGTATGCGTCCGTCTGTGTGTACGTGATGACACCCGTCGCGGTCTTCGCATTCGTGAACGTGCCGGTGATGTTCGACACCGTCTTGATCGTCTTGTCGAACGTAAACGTGCCTGTCGCCTGCGTCACGTTGAACGCGCCAGCCTTCACCGGCACCGCCGCCGTCAGGATGACCATCGACGTGGAGAACGGATCAACCCCCGCGGGAAACTCACCAGCGGAGAAACAGCCGAGAGTCCGGAATGTGAACGTCGACAGGCCCTTCGCGCCAACCGTGAAGCTCGCGGTCGGCGGGAAGCCGTTGACCTGCTTCTCGGTCGTGTTCCCTGCGTACGCGCCCGTCTTCGGCGTGACTGCACCGAACGCGGAGGTCGCGACCGCGGCTGCAACGACGAATGAAACGACAAGCGCCTTACGCATGGGGCCAAGATAGCCCGATTCGTACTCCCGGTGCAACGACCACCCGTCGCCACTCGCGCTCCGCATTGGAGGTAGAAGAGAGGGATGCTTGCCGCGCTCGCAACCCTCGCCGCCCTCGCTACTACCGCCACCCTCCCACTGCAGGGGATGACCGTCGTCGTCGATCCAGGGCACAACGGCGCAAACTGGTCGCACCCCAGGGCCATCAACCGGCTCGTGAGCGCCGGCACCTTCCAGAAGGCGTGTGACACCACCGGCACTGCGACCGACGCAGGCTACTCCGAGGCGGCATACACCTTCGATCTCGCAACGCGCCTTGCCGTCGACCTGCGCAGACTCGGCGCTCGCGTCGTGATGACGCGGACGACGAACACCGGCGTGGGGCCGTGTATCGACGAACGCGCCGCGATCGGGAACCGGGCCCATGCGAGCGCAGCGATCTCGCTGCACGCCGATGGCGGCCCCGCCTCGGGTCGCGGGTTCCACGTGATCTACGCACCCGCTATCCCCCATCTCACTGCGCCAAACGCCGCCGCGTCGGCACGGCTCGCGAGGATCGTTCGCGACGACTTCCGCGCCGGGACGGGCGAACCATTTGCCACCTACGTCGGAAGCAACGGCCTCAATGTGCGGAGCGACCTCGGCGGCCTCAACCTCTCACGGGTTCCCAAGGTGCTGATCGAGACCGGGAACATGCGCAACGCGACTGATGCCAGGCTGCTCAGCTCACCGATGTTTCGCGCACGGCAGGCGAGGGCGCTCGCGGAAGGACTCAAGAATTTCTTGTTGACAAATGTCCACAAAAGCAAGTAGTCTCGAACCACTGCGGCCCTGCGGCGACCCTCGTTCCCCGCTCTAAGGAGGCACGTAGTGACAAGCACGTTGATCCGCCCGGCGCGCCGTTTGGGGCGGCTCCCGGTTGCCACCGATGTTCGAACGCTGAGGCTCGCGCAGTACGTCGACTTGGCGGCGCTCCCCCCGGCCCCGCCGGAAATGGACATCAGCCGCGCGGTACTCGACTGGCCGATGTACGCAAACGACCGGATCGGCGACTGCACGACCGCAGCTGCCGGACATATGATCGAGGCGTGGACGGCGGCCGCGGCAGGCTCGGCCGCCGAAATCACCGAGGATGCGGTTCTGGCCGCGTTCGACCATGTGAAGGAGGTCGACCCGCTCACCGGTGAGGAAGGGGCTGTCGAGCTCGACGTGCTGCGCTACTGGCGCAAGAGCGGCATCGGCGGCCACCGCATTGGCGCGTTCGCCCGTGTCTCGCCAGCCGACCACACGCTCGTACGCACCGGCGCCTGGCTCTTCGGCGGCCTCTACATCGGTCTCGCACTACCGGTCACCGCACAGCGCCAGGATGCCTGGGATTGGACGGGAACGCTCGCTGGGCCTGCCGCGTCTGGCTCGTGGGGCGGACACGCGGTCGACGTTGTTGCCTATGACGACACGGGTCTGACGATCGTCACGTGGGGTGCGCTGAAGCGGATGACGTGGGCCTTCTGGGATCGGTACTGCGACGAGGCGTACTGCCTGATCAGCGACGACTTTCTGCGCAACGGTCGTGCGCCGAACGGCTTCGATGCAGCGGCCCTTCGTGCCGATCTCGCGCTTGTGACGGCGTAGCCCGCAGTTAGTGCGGGAGCAGGGCGCGGCCCACGACAGCAGCCTCTGCTCCCGCATGTGCCAGCGTCACGAGGTCGGCGGGGCTGCTCACCCCTCCGGCGGCAAGTACTGCGAGTCCGCTCGAGGCGACCGAGGCGACTAGGTCAAGGTCGGGGCCGGCGAGGGTGCCGTCACGATCGATTGCCGTGCAGTGGACGCGAACGACCCCGGCGTCGAGGCACCGTGCGACGGCGTCTTCGAGGGCGAAGCCTGAACCTTGGAGCCATCCGCCCGTGCGCACCTGTCCGTCGCGAACGTCGAGTGCGACGACGAGCTGTTCGCCGAGCGCCTCGACCCATGGGCGTACGTCGGGGAAGGCGGCGGTGCCGACGATCACGCGGTCTGCGCCCGCAGCGAGCAGCGCCTGAGCGTCGGCGAGCGACCGTATGCCACCGGAGGCCTGGAGCTTCACCGGGCTGATGGCGGCGGCGACGGCGAACACGATCTCGGGCCGGACACGCCCGGAGCGTGCGCCGTCGAGATCGACAAGATGGACGCGTGTGGCACCCGCGCGAGCCCAGACGCCGGCGAGTGCCACCGGGTCGCCAGCATCGGCGACGATCGCGTCGTAGTCGCCCTGGTGCAGGCGGACTGCCGAGGCCCCGAGCACGTCGACGGCGGGGATGATCTCGATGGGGCCGTCGAGCCAGCCATCGAGGTTGAGGTTGGTAGTAGCCATCGCTGCGAAACCATAGCGCTCAGTTACCGTGTTAGCGTGCTAACATGGCGAGCGTATGGCGGACCGTGAAGGACATTCCTGGCGAACCGACGAGATGCGCGAGCTCTTCGAGACGCTCGCGGCGTTTGACTCGGTCGACGACCTTGAGCGCTTCTTGCGTGACCTCTGCACGCTGGCTGAGCTTGAGGCGATGGCCCACCGCTGGTCGGTCGCCCGTCTGCTCGACCAGGGCCTGCCGTATCTCGAAATCGCCGAACGGACGCACGCGTCCACGACAACCGTCACGCGCGTCGCGCACTGGGTGCGCTACGGCGAAGGCGGGTATCGCCTTGCCCTCGACCGTCTGAAGGAGTCGTCATCGACCGCTTGACCATCGCGCTGCCCGTGAAGGGCCGCCTCCGTGAGCCATCTGTTTCGCTGCTTGTCGATGCAGGCTTCGGGCCTGAGCAGCCGGGCGAGCGCGCCCTGGCGTTCCCCTGCCGCAACGCCCCGGTCGACGTGCTGCTCGTGCGGGCCGACGACATCCCCGAGTACGTCCAGGACGGCGTGGTCGACTGCGGCGTGACCGGCCGGGATCTCGTTCGCGAGCGTGGTGCCGATGTCGAGGAGTTGCTTGAGCTTGGCTTCGGTGCCTGCCGACTTGAGGCCGCGGTGCGCGAGGAGTCGACCTACCAGCGGTTCGAGGATCTCAAGGACGTCAAACTCGCCACCGTCTTCCCGCGCCTCACGCGCGAACTGATGCCGGTGCCCGTTCAGGTTGTCGATGTCACCGGGTCGGTTGAGATCGCCCCGCGCCTCGGGCTCGCCGACGCGATCGTCGACCTCGTGTCATCGGGGAACACGATGCGGGCGAATGGCCTCCGATCCCTGGGCGTGCTCTTTCGCTCGCAGGCCGTCCTGATTGGCCGCCCTGGGGCGAACACGTCACAGATCGTTGCGATGATGCGCGCCGTCGTCGAAGGTCGCGCGCACCGCTACGTGATGATGAACACGCCCGAGAAGGCGCTTGACGACGTCTGCGCTGTACTCGGCGGAACGCGTACGCCGAGCGTGCTGCCGCTTGCCGAGGAGGGGATGGTCGCGGTGCATGCGCTCGTCCTTGCCGCCGACGTGTGGCGGCTGCTGCCCGAGCTGGAGGCTGTTGGCGCGTCGTCGATCCTCGTCGTCCCTGTCGAGCGGATGGTGTCGTGAGCATCGTCTCCGACATCAAAGAACGTGGCGACGAAGCTGTCCGCGAGTGGGCGCTGAAGCTCGACGGCGTCGAACCAGCCCGCGCGGTCGCCGATCACTCGTTGCTACCCAAGCAGGCCGTCCTCGATCTCGCTGATCGAGTTGAGCGCTGGCACGCCGCGCAGCGTCCAGCCGACATTCGGCTCGAGGTTGAGCCAGGTGTCGTGCTCGAGCGCAAGTGGCTGCCGCTGCAGAGCGCCGGGGTCTACGTTCCGCGCAACCTTGTGTCGACCCTCGTGATGTGCGCGGTCGTCGCGCGAACCGCTGGTGTGGAAGAGATCGTTGTTTGCACACCGCCCGCCGGCGCCGGGCTCGTCGCTGCTGCCGCGGAAGTGCTTGGCTTCGGTGAGGTGTGGGCGCTTGGAGGGCCGCAGGCGATCGGCTGGCTCGCCTACGTGCGCAAGGTCGACAAGATCGTCGGACCCGGCAACCAGTACGTGAACGACGCGAAGCTCGAGGTGTGGCGTGACGTGCCGATCGATCTCCCCGGCGGGCCGTCGGAGGTTGTCGTGGTTGCTGGTGAGGGTGCCAACCCACGTATCGTCGAGCTGGAGATCGCCGCGCAGGCTGAGCACGGCCACGATGCCGGCTGCACTGTGGTGTCGACGCTCGAGGAGGCAGAGACGATTGCACCCGAGCACCTCGTGCTGCTCGGGTCGGCGGAGGCCGATGCAAGCCTCGTCCGCAACGCGGGCGCAGTGTTCGTCGGCGACTATTCGCCGGTAGCGAGCGGCGACTACGCGACCGGCGGCAACCACGTCCTACCAACCGGTGGCTGGGCGCGCTCAACGGGCGGCCTGGGGCTCGAGACGTTCCTCAAGCCAATCACGATCCAGCGCCTCACCAAAGAAGGGCTCGATCTCGTGCGCCCAACGGTCGAGGCGCTTGCTGAAGCCGAGGGCCTCACTGCGCACGCGGCGGCGGTGCAGCGATGAGAGAGCTCTCCCCCGAATTCAAGGCCTACACGTGGGCGATGCCGACTGATGAGGTCGCACGCCTCGCCGGGATCGACCCGACGCAGGTCATTCGCTTCGACCAGAACACCCCGCCGTTGCCGTTGCCATCGACGCGGCCGGGGACGATCGCGGGTGCGCTTGCCGGAATCAGCGGCTACCCAGCGGGCGGCTATCGCGCGCTGCGCCAGGCGATCGCCGACTACAACAGCGTCGCGCCGGAGAATGTGGTGCTCGGTGTGGGCGCCGACGACCTGATCTTGCTCTGCGCCCGCGCCTATGCCGGGCCCGGCGACACGATCGCGATCCCCGAAGGGACGACCTACCCCGTGTACAAGATCGCTGCGCAGCTCGCCGGTGCCGACGTCTCGTATGTGCGCCGCGACGGCACGGTCGAAGGCAGCCCAGCAGTCGCGTTTACGTGTTATCCGAACAGTCCGACGGGCGAGTTCCGTGCGCTGCCGAGCTACCGCCCGCTTGTCGTCGACGAGGCGTACTACGAGTACTCAGGCCGCACCGTCGTGCCAGAACTTCTCGCTGATGAAGGCGTGATCGTGTTGCGCACGTTCTCCAAGTCGTTCGCGCTCGCGGGCGCACGAGTGGGGTACGCGCTCGCCGCTGCTGCGACAGCGGCTGAGCTCAACGCGCGCCAGGCCCCGGCGCCGATCTCAACGATCTCCTCGACGCTCGCGATCGCGGCGTTGAAGTCGCCCCCCGACGTGACGCCGTTGCTTGAAGAACGCGAGCGTCTCGCCGAGCAGTTCCGGGCGATCGGTCTGGAGCCGAACGAGGCGAACGCGAACTTCGTCTTCGTGCCGGTCGCCGATGCCCGCGCGCTGTCGGATGCGTTGCTGAAGAAGGGGATGGTCATTCGCGCCTACGACGACGGCATTCGCGTGACTGTGCGCGACCAGGATGATGACGATGCGCTGATCGACGCGATCGCTCGCATTCTCGACCGACCTTCGCCGGTGACTCAGCCGAGCGGACGCCGTGTGCGGCATCTACGGGCAACTGCCGAGACACGAATCGCAGTGCGCCTTGGCCTTGATGGCGAGAGCCGCGTGTCGGTGCAGACCGGCGGTGGTCTCTACGACCACTTCCTCGAGCAGCTTGCGTTCCACGGCGGCCTTGACCTGCTCGTCGATGCGGTCGGTGACCTTGAGACAGGCGACCACCACGTCGTCGAAGACACGGCGCTCGCGCTCGGCGAGGCGCTTGATCGTGCGCTCGGCGACCGGCGCGGGATCGCACGCTACGGCGACGCCGTCGTGCCCATGGACGATGCGATCGCACGCGCCGCTGTCGATCTCGGTGGGCGTCCCTACACGGAACTCACGATCGAGCCCGACCCCGGTATGGCAAGCCACTTCTTCATCTCGCTCGCGCAAGCAGGACGGATGGCGATTCATGTCGAGGCGTCGGGACGCGACGCCCACCACGTTGCGGAGGCGGCATACAAGGCGGTTGGCCGTGCGCTGCGCGTCGCGCTCCGGCAGGAGTCTGCAGGCATCCCTTCGACGAAGGGACTGCTGTGAAGGTCGCCGTCTGCGACTACCGCGCCGGCAACATCCGGTCGGTTGAGATCGCCATGCGGAGGCTCGGTGCCGAGTTGACCGACGACGTTGCGGGCTGCGACCTCGCGATCCTGCCGGGTGTCGGTTCGGCTGCGTCAGCGATGGATGCGCTCAAGGATCAGGGTCTTGACGTCGCCCTCAAGCAGCGGTTCGCCGATGGCAAGCCGATCCTGGGCATCTGCCTTGGCCTGCAGCTGATGTTGCAGTCGTCGGAAGAGGACGGTGGCACCGAGTGCCTCGGGCTGCTTCCGGGCCATGCGTATCGGCTGCGCGAGGGGCGGATCCCGCGCATTGGCTGGGCGCAGGTCGACGATGGTGCCGCCTACTACTTTGCGCACTCGTATGCCGCGGAGACGCCGAAGGCGAGCGCGTGGTCGGACGGGATCGTCGCCGAAGCGAGGGACGGCTCGTTCCTTGGTTCGCAGTTTCATCCCGAGAAAAGCGGCGCGGCCGGTGCGCGTTATCTCGCGAAAGTGTTGGAGGAGGTGAGGTCGAAATCACTCTCCCGCGCCTAATTCCGTGTCTTGACGTGGCTGGTGGCCGTGTCGTGAAGGGCATCAAGTTCCAGGGGCTGCGTGACGTCGGTGATCCGGTTGATCTGGGTGCGGCGTACTCCGACCGCGGTGCCGATGAGCTCGTCTTCCTCGATGTGAAGGCGACGCTCGAGGAACGCGACACGCTCGTTGGGCTTGTGCGGCGGGTGGCCGAGCAGCTGTCGATTCCGTTTACCGTCGGCGGTGGTATTCGTACGGTCGCCGACGCTGACGCGTTGCTGCGCGCGGGCGCCGACAAGGTGTCGATCAACTCCGCTGCGCTTGCGCGCCCACGGTTGATCACCGAGCTCGCCGAGAAGCTTGGGTCGCAGGCGGTTGTTGTTGCGATCGATGCGGAGGGGGGGCGCGTGAAGACCCGTGCTGGCACGACCGAGACGAGCCTCGACGCTGTCGAGTGGGCGAAGGAGGCCGAGGAGCGTGGCGCGGGGGAGATCCTGCTTACGTCGATCGACGCTGACGGAACGCGTGAGGGCTACGACATGGCGGTCACGCGTGCGGTTGCCGCGGCGGTTTCGGTGCCCGTGATCGCGTCGGGTGGTGCGGGTGACGCCTCACATATCGCCGAGGCTCTTGAGGTGGCGCAGGCGGCGCTCCTCGCTTCGATCCTGCATGAAGATCCTGAGCGCCTCACGTCGTTGCGTGGGGAGCTCCGACAGATGGGAGTGAAGATCCGTGACGCAGCTTGATGCTTTGGGGCCTGCGGGTGAGCTTCGTGCCGCGATCGTGCAGGACGCCGATTCCGGCCGTGTGCTGATGCTCGCGTGGATGGATGACGAGGCTGAGCGGCGGACGCGCGAGTCGGGCGAAGCGTGGTTTTGGAGTCGATCGCGGGGCGAGTACTGGCACAAGGGTGCGACGTCGGGGAACACGATGGCGGTCGTTGAGTTGCGTGACGATTGCGACGGCGACGCGCTGCTTGTGCGGGTGAAGCCGAACGGGCCCGCGTGTCATACCGGGTCGCTGTCGTGTTTCGCGCCCGACCTGTGGCGAACGATCTCGGATCGTGTGCAGAACCCAAAGGAGGGGTCGTACACGAGCTCGCTGATCGAGGCTGGCGTCGCCGCGCCGGCCCGCAAGGTGGGTGAGGAGGGTGTAGAGATCGTCGTCGCCGCGCTTGCCGAGAGCGATGAGCGGCTCGTGTCTGAGGCTGCCGATCTGATCTACCACCTCTATGTCACGCTTGCCGCCCGTGGAATCGACGTTGCGGCAGTGGAAGACGAGCTCGTGCGGCGCTCGAAGTAGCGCACCCAAAAAGATCCAAACTCGTTACAGATTCGCCTTGACAGAAATTGGTGTCTGACACCGCTGTTTGGCCGCGGCCACGCCGGGCGCGTCGTTTGTGGGCACACGACGCCTGCGCGATCGAGTCGCCGATTCGTCAAAAGCGGCTGCAAATCGCAGAAATCTGCCCTGGGGCGCACCCCAACAGCTGGCCCCCAAACGTTCATGCGCTCGGTACCGAGACCGGCGGTGGTGTCAGACACCGATTTCTGTCAAGGCTAACTGTGTAACGAGAGTGGAATATTTTGCGGGCGGGCGGGTGCGCGCTACACGGCGCCAAGCACCAGCGCCAGCAGCGCCTTCTGCACATGCAGGCGGTTCTCCGCCTCGTCCCAGATCGCGGAGTTCTCGCTATACAGCACATCCGCTGAGATCTCCTCACCGGGATGGGCCGGCAGGCAGTGCATCGCGATCGCACCATCAGCCGCCAGGTCAAGCAGCGTCGAATCGAGGCGGTACGACTCCAGATCGCGTAGCCGCTGCTCCTTCGTCGCCTCCTGCCCGAGACTCACCCAGATGTCGGTGACGAGCACGTTCGCGTCACGCGCAGCCTCAGCCGGATCGCGCACGAGCGTCAACGGCGTGCCCACGGGCGGGTCGTAGCCCTCCGGGCAGGCCGCAACGACCTCCATGCCAAGCCGCGACGCCAACCGCGCGAGCGACACGAGCACGTTGGTGCCATCGCCGACCCAACCGATCTTCACGCCCTCAAGCCGACCGATCCGGTCGCGAATCGTCAGCACGTCGGCAAGCGCCTGGCACGGATGCTCGCCTTGCGTGAGCGCATTGATCACCGGGATCGTCGCGACCTCAGCCCACTCCTCAAGCTCAGCGTGGGAGAGCGTGCGGATCGCGATCGCATCGACGTAGCGCGACAAGACCCGCGCGGTGTCACCCAGCGACTCCCCCCGCGAGAGCTGCATCTCGCTCGCCTGCAGCGTGATCGGCATGCCGCCAAGCTGGGCCATCGCGACCGAGAACGAGATGCGTGTGCGCGTCGAAGGCTGCGCAAACACAAGCCCGAGCGTGTGCCCCGCAAGGCGCGGCGTGCGATCGCCCTTCAGCTTCGTCGCGAAGTCGAGCACATGCAGCAGCTCGTCGGTCGAAAAGTCGTCGACCCGCAGAAAGTCGCGGCCCTTCAGGTTCATGCTCCCCACCGTTTCTTTGCAGCAGCGACAGCAGCCGCAACATCGATATGACGCGACTCAGCAAACGGAACCGCAGGCGGCGGCTCGAACGTCCCCGCCCGCACCGAAGCAGCAACCTGCTCGTGCGCATCACGGAACGGCACGCCGTCCTTCACCAGCAGCTCAGCCGCGTCGGTCGCGCGCAGACCCACGTCGGCACACGCGGCAGCAAGCCGCTCGCGATCGAACTCAAGCCCCGACACAAGCACTGCGAGCGCGCGCAACGCGCCCCTCACCTCACCCCGTGCGGCAAAGACCGGTGGCTTGTCTTCCTGCAGATCACGGTTGTAGGCAAGCGGCAGGCTCTTCACCGTCGCGAGCAAACCCGTCAGCCGACCGATCGCCGTACCCGCTTTGCCGCGCGCCAACTCCGCCACGTCAGCGTTCAGCTTCTGCGGCATCATCGACGACCCGGTCGCGGCATTCTCGGGCAGCTTCGCGAACCCAAACTCGCTCGTCGTCCAAAGGATTAGCTCCTCGCCGATCCGTGACAGGTGGGTGAAGAGCACCGCGGTTGCGTAGAGGTAGTCGAGCGCAAAGTCGCGGTCGGCAACAGCGTCCATCGAGTTACGCATCGGATTCTCGGGCGAGGGGAGGGGAAGGGTCGAGCCGGCGACGGCGCCCGCACCGAGCGGCGACTGCGACGACCGTGCCGACGCGAACGCGAACCGCGCGCGGTCGCGCTCAAGCATCTCCGTCCACGCGAGCAGGTGGTGGCCAAGCGTCACGCCGATCGCGCGCTGCAGGTGCGTGTAGGCGGGCATCGGGGTCGCCGCCTCGGCCTCGGCACGTGCGAGCACCGCCTTCGCGAGAACCGCCAGCTCCTCGTCGGCCTCGCGCGCAGCCGCGAACACGTACAAGCGAAACGCCGTGACGACCTGGTCGTTACGCGAGCGGCCGGCGTGCACCTTGCGGCCGACATCGCCGAGGAGCCGCTCGATCGCCGAGTGGACATCCTCGTCGCCCGGCTCAAGATCGGCGGCCGTGATCGTTGCGAGTCGCGCGGTGATCTCGGCGAGCTCGTCGGCAGTCAGGAACCCCGCTTCGGTCAGCCGCTCGGCATGGATCCGCGTGCCTTCAAGGTCGTACGGGAGCAGTTCGGTGTCGTCGGCGCGGAGGAAGTCCCAGACCTCGGGATCGAGTCCGCCGCCACCGGTGCGGCCACCCCACAGTGGTTGTGCCATTGCCGGCCTCCTACTCGCCGAGTTCGAGCGGGTCGCTTGGCTGGGCGCCCGGCTGAAGTCGCAGGCGCCGGTGGACGTCGAGCATCGTGCGCGCGTCGGTGATGTCGTTGATCTTCACGGCGAGCTGGCCGATGCGGTCGGTTGCAGTGAACGCGCTCTCGCTGCGCTCCATGCTGAGCCGCTCAGGGTGGTAGGTGATCGCCTCGCCCTGGGTGTCGAGGATCGAGTAGTCGTCGCCGCGCCGAAGCTCAAGCGTCACCGAACCCGACACCGGTGCGGCGACCCATTTCTGCAGCGCGTCGCGCAGCATCAGTGCCTGGGTGTCGAACCAGCGGCCCTCGTAGAGCAGTCGCCCGAGCCGCCGGCCCTGGTCGGCGTACTGGTCGAGTGTCGCCTCGTTGTGGATGCCGTTCAGCAGCCGCTCGTATGCAATCGAGATCAGCGCCATGCCGGGCGCCTCGTAGATGCCGCGACTCTTCGCCTCGATAATGCGGTTCTCGATCTGATCCGACATGCCGAGGCCGTGGCGGCCACCGATCTCGTTGGCAAGCTGGATCGCCACAACCGGATCGGTGACATCGGTGCCGTTGATTGCAACCGGCAGGCCACGCTCGAACGTGATTGTCACCGTCTCGGCCGCGATTTCGACCGCCGGATCCCAGAATGCGACGCCCATGATGGGCGACACGATCTTCATGCTCGTCGCGAGAAACTCGAGATCCTTTGCCTCGTGCGTCGACCCGAGCATGTTCGCGTCGGTTGAGTACGCCTTCTCGATTGATTGCGACAGCGGCAGGCCGCGCGCGGCGAGCCACTCGCTCATCTCCTTGCGGCCGCCGAGTTCGCCGACGAACGTTGCGTCGAGCCACGGCTTGTAGATCCGCAGGTTCTCGTTGACCATGAGGCCGTACCGGTAGAAGCGCTCGATGTCGTTGCCCTTATAGGTCGAGCCGTCGCCCCAGATGTCGACGTTGTGCTCGCGCATCTCCCGCACGAGCATCGTGCCGGTGACGGCGCGGCCAAGCGGCGTCGTGTTGAAGTAGCGCCGGCCGGCCGACTGGATGTGGAACGCACCGCACTGGATCGCCGCGAGACCTTCGCGTGCAAGCGCCGTCTTGCAGTCGACGAGCACGGCGTCTTCCGCGCCGAAGAGCCTGGCCTTGTCGGGGATCGCCTCGATGTTCGGTTCGTCGTACTGGCCGAGGTCAGCGGTGAACGCGAACGGGATTGCGCCCTTCTCGCGCATCCATGCGAGTGCACAGCAGGTGTCGAGCCCGCCCGAGAAGGCGATGCCAACCCGTTCGCCGACGGGTAGTGAGGCGAGGATCGTGCTCATCCGTCAGCGTCCCGGTCGCGCAGGTGGGCGAGTTCGTGTGCGAGGTCGGCGGGGCTGACACCGTCGCGTACCGCCACGAAGATCGTGTTGTCGCCAGCCACCGTGCCCGCAACTTCGGGCAGGAGCGCCTCGTCGATCGCGTCGGCGAGTGGGGCGGCAACGCCGCGCGCCGTGTGGATGACGAGGATCGGCCCGGCCGGAACCATCGGCCCAGCGAACGTCCGTAGTGCAGCCGTTAGTGCATCGAGTCGCCGAAGGTCGGCCGCGCCCGGCAGCGCGTAGACGAGCCGTCCCGCAGCCGAGCGCACTTTGATCAGGCCAAGCTGCGCGATGTCGCGCGAGACGGTTGCCTGCACCGCGTCGATTCCCTCCGCCCGCAACGCCTCGGCCACCTCGGCCTGCGTCGAGAGCGTGCCCTGCTCGACGAGCCGCAGGATCGCCGTGTGCCGCTCGAACTTCGGGCTCACCCGCGTGCCGCGCGCGCTCATGCGAGTACCTCGCGGAGGATCGCGATCGCCTGTTGCGCCTCGTCGTGCGAGATCGTCAACGACGGGGTGAGGCGCAGTGCGGTGTCGCCAGCGGTGCCGACGAGCAGCCCCTTCGCAAGCAGCTCGTGGGCGACGGGGCCAGCGGGCTGACCGAGCTCGACGGCAAGCAGAAGTCCGCGACCGCGGACGTTCGGCAGCTCGTCCTTGAACAGCTTTCCGATCGCCCGCACGTGGGCGAGGAGGTCGTCGTCGATCGTGTCGACGACCGCGTTGGCCGCAGCGCACGACACCGGGTTGCCGCCGAAGGTCGACGCATGGTCGCCTGGAACGAAGCCGGTGGGAGCGCTGTCGGAGACGAGTAGGGCACCGATCGGCAGTCCGTTTGCAAGTCCCTTCGCGAGCGTGATCGCGTCGGGTTTCACGCCCGAGTTCTGCCAGGCGTAGAACGCGCCGGTGCGTCCGATGCCGGTCTGCACCTCGTCGAAGATCAGCATTGCCTCGAACTCATCCGCGAGCGCACGAGCCGTCTCGAGCACCTCACGCCCGAGCGGGTGCACGCCACCTTCGCCCTGGATCGGCTCGAGGATGATCGCCGCTGTGTCGGCGTTGACCGCATCGGCGAGTCGGTCGGGGGTCGTGAAGCTCACGCCCGGAATCAGCGGTAGGAATGGCTTCTGCTTCCCCGGCTGGCCGGTCACCGAAAGCGCGCCCATCGTGCGGCCGTGGAACGAGCCTTCGAGTGCGACGTAGCCGGTCTTGCCGGTCGACTTCCGCGCCCACTTGAGCGCCGCTTCGACTGCTTCGGTGCCCGAGTTGCAGAAGAACGCGTGCGCGCCGCCGAACCGTTCCGACAGCCGCACAGCGAGATGCTCCATAGGCAATGTCGAGTAGAGGTTCGAGACGTGCCAGAGCCGGTCGAGCTGCGCCTTGGCAGCTGCGAGCGGCGCCGGATGCTTGTGTCCGAGGCTGACGACTGCGATGCCCGCGATCAGGTCGAGGTAGCGTTTGCCGTCTTCGTCGATGAGCCACAAACCCTCACCGTCGACGAAGGTGACGGGGAAGCGCGCGTAGGTTGGCAGCAGCGGCGCGCCGGTAAGGACGGTCATGCGGCAACTCCAATGGCGGCGATGATTGTGCGGCCGATCGCGGCGTTCACGCCGCCCTTGGCGGCGATTACGGCAGCGCCGAGCTTCGGCAGGATCGTCGGGTCGAGGGTGCCGCCCGTCATCAGCGCCTCGGCCTCGGCCGCGTCGAGTGAGTCGAGCACCACGCCGTCGAGCATGAAGCCTTCGACGTCAGTGAGGAAGCGGAGCTCGTCGACGCCGAGTCCCACGGCAAGAGCCGCGGCCGCATCGTCGGCGTTCACGTTGAGCGGGCCTTCAGCGAGCGGCATGACAACCGGGATCTTCCCTGCTGCGAGCGCGTCGACCACGGCCTGCGGGCGCGACGGCTGCGGGTCGCCAACAAGGCCGAGCTCCTCGACTTGCCGTGCCTGCAGGCCGATCTCGTCTCCGTAGAGCGCGACAGCCTGGTCGCCAATCGCCTCGGAGAGCGCTGTATTAACGGCGACGAGCGATGACCGTACGATCTTGATGCCGTCGGCTGTGGTCACGCGCCGACCGCCAATGAACTGCACCGGTACACCAGCGGCCTCCATCTCGGCGCTGATCTGCGGACCCGCACCGTGCACGACGCACACCGAGTGCTCCTTGGCGAGCTCCAACACGGCTTGCGCTGAGCGTGCCGCGACGGCGCCACCCACCTTGAGGACGATTGTGCTCATGAGCGGTAGTCCGCGTTGATGCGCACGTAGTCGTACGAGAGGTCGCTCGTCAGGTAGCCAGCCGAACCAGAGCCGATGCCCAGGTCGAGGTCGATCGTGCAGGTCGGGCCGGAGACGTCGGGCTCAACGTCTGTCGGTGAGCCGTGATCAAGTACGAGCACGCCGTTGTAGTGGAGCGACGCGCGGTCGGGGTCGATCTCGGCATACGTTCCGTTCCATGGCGCCGACCCAGCGGCGGCGAGCACCCGGCCCCAGTTCGCGTCGTGGCCAAAGAGCGCGGTCTTCACGAGCGAGGAGGTAGCGATCCGTTGCGCGATCGCGCGGGCCTGCGAGTCGTCGGCGGCGCCCTTGACGTTGATCTCGGCGAGCACGGTGATGCCTTCGCCGTCTTCGACGATCTGACGGGCAAGGCTCGTGCACACCTCAAGCAGCGCCTCGGCGAAGGCAGCGTCGGTCTCGGCGGTGCGCTCGATTCCGCTCGCGCCGTTCGCAAGCAGCACGACGGTGTCGTTCGTCGAGGGCTCGCCATCGACCGTGATTGCGTTGAACGATGGCTCGACCGCGGCACGCAGGAGGTCCTTCGACTCGCCGTGGTGGAGCGGATAGTCGGTGGTGATCACCGCGAGCATCGTTGCGAGGTTCGGGTGGATCATCCCGGAGCCCTTCGTCATTCCGCCAACGGTGAAGCCGTCGCGCGTGACAACCGCTTCCTTCTCGCGCGTATCGGTGGTCATGATCGCGAGCGCCGCGTCGTGGCCGCCCTCGGGCGACAGCGCGTCGGCGACCTTCTCGAGCCCCGGCAGGATCTTGTGCATCGGCAGCTGCGCTCCGATCACACCGGTTGAGAGGACGAGAACCTCCTCGGCGGTGATCCCAAGCACCCGTGCGGTTTCGGCACAGGTCGCAATCGCGTTGAGCTTGCCCCGCTCGCCCGTCGCGGCGTTGGCACAGCCGGAGTTGACGACGACCGCTTGCGGCTCGGCGATCTCAAGGTGCGCAGCGCTGACAAGGACGCAAGCGGCCTGCACTCGATTGCGCGTGAACATCGCCGTGCCAACCGCGGGCTCGGTGGAGCGCACGATCGCAAGGTCGAGCTTGTCGGTCTTCTTGATCCCGGCCGCGATGCCCGCGGCGACAAAGCCTTTGGCGGCGGTGACGCTCACACCGTCACGCCCTTCAGGCGCAGGCCGGCGGTTTCGTCGAGCCCGAGCGCGAGGTTCGCGTTCTGCACAGCCTGGCCGGCCGCGCCTTTGCCGAGGTTGTCGGTCGCGCAGATGACGATCTTCATGCCCGTCGCATCATCGGTGAACAGGCCGATCTCTGCGCCATCAGTGTTCTTAACGCGTGAAAGTTCGGGGATGCCGCCCTCGGGAAGGAGCCGCACCACCTTGCTGCCCGCGTAGAAGCTTTCGTACAGCGGGCGCAGGTCGGCGTCGGCCTCGAAGTAGCAGGTCGTGATCACGCCGCGCCGCACGGGGAGCAGGTGGGGAACGAACGCGACGGGGAAGCCGATCGTCTGCTCGATCTCGGGCGCGTGCCGGTGCGCGCCGACCGCGTAGGCAGAGAGGTTCTCGAGCACGAAGCCTGCGTGCGAGGTCGGCTTCAGCTCGCGGCCAGCACCCGTCATGCCGGTCTTCGAGTCGACGATCGCCTTCGACGTGAGGCCGCGCGCGGGTGCAAGGGCGAGCGCGGCGGTGGTCGCATGGCAGCCAGGGTTTGCGATGAGCGGGCCGGCGGCAGGCGAGATCTCGGGTAGCCCGTAGCTCCACGCCCCGGGCGTGAGCTTGTAGTACCGCTCGGCGAGGGTCTGGTCGAGCAGCCGGTGGACGCCGGAGAGGTCGATGACGACAGCGCCCGCGGGCGGCTGGAACGCCGCCGCTGCCTCGTTGCCGGTGCAGAGGAAGATCACGTCGGCGCCGCTGGCGGCCGCCTCGTCGTTCGTAACGAACGTGAAGCTGTCGTCGAGTCGAGGATCGAGCGCCGAGCCAGGCTGGCCCGCGAAGGTGTTCGATCCAGCCGCGAGCAGGGTCAGGCCTGGGTGACCAAGCACCCGGTCCAACGTCTCTTGGCCGGTGTATCCGGCCGCACCGATGATCGCCGCGGTCTTCATACGTTTGCGTATTATGCACGAAACATGCAATCTATGCACCCGATGTCGCCGCTTCTCTCGCGCCCGCAACACCTTGTTCTCGAAGACGGCACGGTCTTTCCCGGGATCGGCATCGGAGCAGCTGGCGTTGCTGCCGGCGAGGCGTGTTTCACAACGTCGATGACGGGCTACGAGGAAGCCGTCACCGACCCGAGCTACGTCGCGCAGGTGCTGACCTTCGCGTATCCGCTGATCGGCACGTACGGCGTCGACGAGATCCGGATGGAGTCCGACCACGTGCAGTGCGAGGGCGTCGTCATGCGCGACTGCCGCCCCGAGTTCGCCGCATGGTTGAAGCAGAAAGGTGTCGTCGCGCTCGCCGGTGTCGACACGCGCACGCTCGTGCGGCGGATCCGCGACGGTGGAGTGCTCCGGTGCGCTCTCGGCGACGGGACACCCGAAGAGCTGCAGGCACGGGCGCTCGCTGAGCCGCTGATTGACGGTCGGCCGCTTGAGCGTCACACCTGGACGCCTGAGCCGTACGTAATCGGCGAAGGCCCGCGCGTCGTTGTCGTGGACTTTGGCTCGAAGCGTTCGATTCCCGCGCGGCTCGCCGGCGCCGGACTTGAGGTCGTCGTTGTGCCGGGCGACTACGACGCCGACGCGATCCTCGACTGGTCGCCGCGCGTCGTGATGATCTCGAACGGTCCGGGCGACCCATCAGTGCTGACAACGCAGGTCGAGACGATCAAGCAGTTGCTCGGCAAGCTGCCGGTGTTCGGCATCTGCCTCGGCCACCAGCTGCTTGGCCTCGCGCTAGGCCACGAGACGGTGAAGCTGCCGTTCGGCCACCGCGGCGCCAACCACCCGGTGCGCGACATCAAGACAGGCCGCGTGATCGTGACCGTGCAGAACCACGGGTACGCCGTGATCGCCGACGACGACATCTCGCACGTGTCACTGAACGATGGCACGGTCGAGGGTCTGATCGGCGACGGCTTCGCGAGCGTGCAGTTCCATCCCGAAGCGTCCCCAGGGCCGCTCGACGCACTTCCCTTCTTCGACAGATTGGCGGACGCGTGCCGAAGCGCACCGATCTTCACACGATCCTGATCCTCGGCTCCGGCCCGATCAAGATCGGGCAGGCATGCGAGTTCGACTACTCCGGTGCGCAGGCGTGTCGGGTGCTCCGCCGCGAGGGCTACCGCGTTGTGCTCGTCAACTCGAATCCGGCGACGATCATGACCGACCCCGAGTGGGCCGACGCGACCTACCTGGAGCCGCTCGACGCAGAGACAGTGACCGAGATCATCGAGCGCGAGAAGCCCGATGCGATCCTGCCCACGCTTGGTGGTCAGACCGCCCTCAACCTCGCGATCGAGCTGGCGCCGCTTGGTGTCGAGCTGATCGGCGCCGACCTTTCGGCGATCGAACGGGCCGAAGACCGCGAGCTCTTCCGGCGGGTTGTGCAAGAGGTCGGTTTGCACGTACCGAAGAGCATCGTCGCGCGCACCCCCGACGTGGAGTTTCCAACCCCGGCGATCGTCCGCCCGGCATTCACGCTCGGCGGGATGGGCGGCGGCATCGCGTTCACGCAAGACGAGCTGCGCGCAACGATCGCGCACGGCATCGAGATGAGCCCGGTTG
Organism: Actinomycetota bacterium; assembly: GCA_900299235.1. Taxonomy (GTDB): domain Bacteria; phylum Actinomycetota; class Thermoleophilia; order Gaiellales; family Gaiellaceae; genus PALSA-600. The sequence continues at coordinate 1,056 of OMIZ01000037.1, read as the reverse complement.
GCCAAGTGCTCGTCGAGGAGTACCTCGCGGGCTGGCAGGAGCATGAGATCGAGGTGATGTCGGACTCGTCGGGCAACGCCGTCGTCGTCTGTTCGATCGAAAACCTCGACCCGATGGGCGTGCACACAGGCGACTCGTGGACGGTTGCGCCACAGCAGACGCTCTCCGACCCGGCCTACCAGCAGATCCGCAACGCAGCGTTTGCGACGGCACGCGCCGTGGGCGTCGCCACCGGCGGCGCCAACGTGCAGTTCGCCGTCAATCCGAAGACCGACGAGTACCGGATCATCGAGATGAACCCGCGCGTGTCGCGGTCGTCGGCACTCGCCTCGAAGGCGACGGGCTTCCCGATTGCAAAGCTCGCTGCGCTCCTTGCCGTCGGCTTCACGCTCGACGAGCTGCCGAACGACATCACGGGAAAGACGACGGCGGCGTTCGAGCCCGCGCTCGACTACTGCGCGGTGAAGGCGCCGCGCTTCGACTTCGAGAAGTTCCCGCTGGCCGAGCGCAAGCTTGGCGCCGAGATGCGCGCCGTTGGTGAGGCACTCGGCCTCGGGCGCACGTTCGCCGAGGCGTTCCACAAGGCATTCGTGGGTCGTGAGAACCCGCCGTTCCCAATGCCGACAGACAGCGACGAGCTCATCGAGCGCGCAAGCAAGCCCGTGCCTGAGCGCTGGGATCTGCTGCTTGAGGCGGCAAACCGCGGGTTGGAGCTTCCGGGCATCCATCCGTACTTCCAAGAGCGGCTACGCGAAGTTGCCGCCGTGCCCGCCCAGATCTCGCGGACGCCCAAGCGGCTCGCAGTCGACTCGTGTGCCGGGGAGTTCGAGGCGAAGACGCCGTACTACTACGTCACGCACGAGGGCGAAGACGAGGGGCCGCCACCGAGCGGCAAGGCTGTGATCGTGCTCGGCGCGGGGCCAAACCGCATCGGTCAGGCGATCGAGTTCGACTACTGCTGCGTGCACGCCGCCTCTGCGCTGCGGAAGCTCGGCTACGAGGCTGTCCTCGTCAACTCGAACCCCGAGACCGTCTCGACCGACTACGACACCTCCG
>OMIZ01000036.1 GCA_900299235.1 Actinomycetota bacterium | reverse complement strand
TTGCCGGCGCCGTCGACGATGTGGCGCGCACCGGTGAGCTGGACAACGCTTCCCTGGTTCACTCCGACCTTGCCTCCCACCGTGAACTCCGCAGCGGCGACCGAGGCGCTGTCCGTGAAGAGCGAGTCTCCGGGGTAGATCAACACCCCCGGCACGGCGCGCACGACATGTCCGTTGGCACGCCGGACATAGGCCTTGCCGTTCACGGCAATCACTTGGACGACCCCGTCGTTCTCGCGACCGACTTCCGGCGAATCGCGCGCTCTCTGGAGCGCAGGGATCTCGCAGACGCCGTCGCGGCCGATACTTCCTGGTATGAGAGACACCCGAACGACGCGACACCCGGCCCGAGTCTCGTCGAGCGCAACGAAGCTGCGCCATACGTGCGGCATGTGCCTCTCTATTCAATTCGAGCAGCGGCCGGCAGGTTCCTTGAGAACGACCAAGCCGAAGAGGAGGCTTGGGTCGAGGCGCCAGGGACGCTCCGTGAGGGCATGTTCGCCGTGAGGGTGAGTGGACACTCGATGGAACCGACCATCCCGAACGGGTCTGTCGCCCTCTTCACTGCCGACCCCGCAGGCGGTCCGTTGACTGGCAGCCGCGAGGGCAAGATCGTCCTCGCCCAGTTGCACGATGCGACAGATCCCGAGGGAGGCGGGTCGTTCACCGTCAAGCGGTACCACAGTGAGAAGGAAGCAGATGGGGACGGGGGATGGACGCACACCCGCGTCGTGCTTCAGTCTCTGAACCGAGAGATCGCGGACATCGAGCTCGATCCGGCTGACGAGGTCAAGGTGATCGCCGAGTTTCTGACCGTTCTCGGTACATCCTCGACATCGTCCTAGCGCAAGGCTAAGATACGTAATGCGCTCCCTTGATGCGAAAATCGCAATGACTCCAGCCCCTTCATCGGTCAAGTCGCCCTACCTCACGCAGCAGGAGGTCGGAGCGAAGATCTCCGAGTTGCGTCAGGAACGTGACGTGCCTCAGCGCGTACTCGCTGAGGCCGTCGGCCTCGACCCGTCCGGAATGAGCAGAATCGAGTCGGGCGAGCGAGGCCTCGCGGTTGACGAGCTTGTCGCGGTCGCAGCCTTCTTCGGCGTGACGTTGGACACGCTCCTTCGCAGGGATGCGGACGCGGCACCGCTCTTCCGAAACGAGGGTGGTGACGCAGAAGGCAAGAGCGCGTTGGACACGTTCGAGTCCGTCATAGAGGACTTCTTCGTGTTCGAAGCCGCAGCGCGGACATAGAAAGGTGGCCGGCGGTCATATCGCCGAAGCTGTTGCCGCGGCCCGTGTAGCCCGTGAGGAACTCGGTCTTGGCCTCGACCAACCCGTCCACGACATCCTCCGTGTAGTCGAGGAGACACAACGCCTTCCAGTCGCCGTCCTTAGCCTGGGCGAGGGAGTTGCAGGCGCGTACATCGTCCGTAAGGGGCAACCGTTCGTCTTCCTGAACGGATCGCAGCCGGTAACGAGGCAGCGATTCACGCTTGCCCATGAACTGGGCCATCACCGGCTTGGGCATGCAGCTGTTGTCGATGGCGTCAAGGAGGTCGACGGCACCTCGAAGGATCCCCTCGAGCAACAGGCGAATGCCTTCGCCGGCGAGTTCCTCGCACCCGACCACGCCCTCCGCGGATGGATGGAGGCGAACCGACAACCGCTGATCGATCTCATCGTGCTTTGCCGGATCGCCAGTTGGTTCGGCATCAGCGCGCCGGCCGCGTTTGTCCGACTCTCTCAGGCCGAGATCCTCCGCAACGCGAAGCAAAAGGCCGATCTGCAGAGCCTCATCAAACGCGGCGCGCACCGCGGCGCGGAACGCGCGCTTGCTCTGGAGGCAGTCGAGGACACGTTGGCCGGGATCAATCGCGAGAATCAGATCCCACGCATGCCGCTCGCCATGCGCGACAACGCCCTTGCCGCCTACGCCGCCGGCCTCATTGACCTGGATCGGCTCGCAAGTGCACTTCGGCAGGAACGCTCAGTCACAGAACAACTGGTTGGTGACCTGGGGCTGGTTCCGGCTGCGCCGGAGCCGGACTGGTGATCGTCGCAGGGGATGCTGATCGCGTCCTTCTCGACACTGGCGTAATCGTGAACTTCCTCGAGGCGGGGATGCTCATTCCGCTCGCGGGTTACCTTCCCAACGCGGCAGTGACGCTCGATGTGGATATCGAGCTCCGCAGGCTTGCGGGAACGCGTTTCGCCGACTTGGCGACCCTCGACCGCCTGCGTTGGCCCCCTGGCGAACCTCTTGCGCTTCCACCCGATCTGCTCGCCGACGCCGAGGCATTGCGGAAGCTGAACTCTTCGCCCGGCGCGCATGAGGCAGCGAACCGCGGCGAGATCGCGACAGCGCTTCTCGCGGGTCGATTGCAGGTCGCGGCGATTATCGACGATGACCTCGGGAAACGACTCTGCAAGACACGAAAGGTCGCGCGCTTGTCTACTGCGCAACTCGTAGCGGAGATGGTCGCAGCCGGAGCGATTGATGCCGATTCCGGCTTCCTCGTCTTCAATGTTGCGACACCCGAAGGGGTTGGACGAGCCGAATACGAGAAGGCCCTGGACCGCGCGCGTTCGGCGCTCAGCGGTGACTAGTTGTAGTTCCTAGACAGGTTGTTCCAGTCGTGTCGCGGGTGGCTGGTGGCTGAGGCTGCCGTGGGGTCGTCGGTAGTTGTAGTGGTTGATCCAAACGGGGAGCGTTGAGGCCCGCTCGGCGCTGGTGAGATAGAGGCGGGCGTAGGCCCATTCGCGCAGGATCGTCTGGATGAAGCGCTCGGCCTTGCCGTTGGTTTGCGGCCGGCGTGGTCGGGTGCGGGTGTGCGCGATCCGTAGGCGAGAGCAGGCGGTGGCGAAGTCGTGGGAGATGTAACCGCTGCCGTTGTCGGTCAGGACGCGCTCAATTGTGATGTGGAGTTCCCCCGGTTCCGTGGACAGGTTTCGGTTAGGCGGCTTGTTCTTGTTCGGTGTCCGGGAGGTTGAGTCTCTCGTAGTCGGCGGGTGAGCGTTGGCCGAGGCTTGAGTGGCGGCGTTGGCGGTTGTAGAAGACCTCGATGTAGTCGAAGACCTCGGTGCGTAGTTCGGCCTTCGTGGGCCAGGGGCGGCGGTTGATCAATTCCTTCTTCAATGTCGCGAAGAAGCTCTCGGCGACGGCGTTATCGAAGCAGTCGCCGCGGGATCCCATCGACTGCGCGATCCCGGCGGCGCGGGCCTGCTGGCCGAAGGCGAGGCTGACGAATTGGGCTCCCTGGTCTGTGTGCCAGATCAGCCCCTTTGCCGGTCGGCGGTGGGCGAGCGCCATCTGGAGGGCGTCGGTGACGAGCTCGGTGCGCATGTGGTCGGCCATCGACCAGCCGACGATCCGTCGGCTGTAGATGTCCTGCACCGCGATGAGGTAGAGCCAGCCCTCCCAGGTGCGCAGGTAGGTGATGTCTGCGACCCAGCAGCGGTTCGGCGCCTCGGCGGCGAACTTCCGCTCGAGGAGATCCTCGGCGACCCGCACCCCCGGGACGCGGACGGTCGTGGCCTTCCATTTCTTCGTGATCAGGCCGGACAGGCCGGCCTGCCGCATCAGCCGCTCGACCCGCTTGCGGCCGATCCGCTCGCCGTCATCGACGACGAGATCGGACCAGATCCGCGGGGATCCGTAGACGCCGCGGCGAAGCGCATGGAGCTCCTCGATCCGCCGGGTCAACCGCTGATCCTCGAGCACACGCGGGCTTACAGGCCTTCCAGACCAGGCGTGATAGCCGGATCGACTCACTCCGAGCACCCGGCAGAGCGTCGCGATCGAATGAGAGGCCTTCTCCGCCGCGATGAACCGGAAGGCGCTCACCGCGTCGAGTTCTCCCTGGCGAAGAAGGCCGCGGCTTTTTTTAGGATCTCCCGCTCCTCGGTCAGCACCTTCACCTCGCGACGAAGCCGGCGAAGCTCCTCACGCTCCTGGCTGGTCAGCCCCTCGGCCTTCCCCTCGTCGACATCGAGCTGCTTCGACCACTGCCGCAGCGACTGCGGCGAGACCCCGAGCTCCTTGGCGAGCTCGCGGACAGACCGACCGCTGCTCCGCAACAAGCGCACGGCCTCAAGACGGAACTCCAACGAATACGGCGGGATCTTCGGCATGACAGACATCCTTCCCGACCGAGACACGCTCGGTCAGACGATGTCCACCAAACCGGGGGAACTCCACGACCTCGTTCAACGCATGGCCGGTATCAACGATCCCGACTTGCTCACTCGCGCGCAGGTTCAGGATGTGTTCGACGAGCTCGAACGGCTGATCGAGCATCGCAAGCGCCTGGCCGTGATCGCGGCCGCATAGGCGACCTTCGCGCCTCACTAGCCGAGCTCACAGCGGGGGTGCACCGAGGGTGCACGGAGTGGAAGACCGCGGTGATTTGCGGCCGGCAGTGGGGTTCGAGAACCGCGTGGTTACGCGAAATCAGCGAAAAGAAACCCCCTCCTCACCTCCATGGTAAGGAGGGGGTCAACGGTTCAAGTCCGGCAGAGGGCTTGACCGGCCAACACGGACCGCGGGTGTCAGTAGCGCCCGTTGATCTGCACGTAACTGCCGCCGCAGAAGCCGGTGCCAGCCACCTCCAGGGTCACCGTTCCGTACTTGCCGGCTGCGACGAGCGGTCGCCTGCCGACCATGCGTACACGGCACACATTCGATCCTGAGGACTCAAACGCACTGATCAGGCGGACCTTCCCAGGGCCACGATTCTTGATCTTGACGTTGAAGCGGCCCGAGGCGCAGACCTCCACGCCATTTGGAAGGTCCCAGCCGCCCGGGCCACATTCGTAGGCCGTCCATGCGTATGGATGAGGGAACCCCAGATTTCGGATCAAGCCAAAGTCGCTTGCGCCCCGCGGATGGACGTAGTGCGGTGAGCTTGGCGTGGTTGCCAGCGCAGCTGGCTGGCCTGCGGCCAAGACCACGCCGGCAAGGATTGGCGCCACCGCGGCTCCTCGGATGCCTGCGACTCGCATCGACCTCATCGCCTCGGAATTTGTAGCTGGCGGGCTCGCACAAGTAAAGGCTGCTCGGCGCGTGTCACATCGCGAACTTGCGGGTCTGCGCCAGCTGTGCCTGCCACAGCCAGTGCGGCCAGCAGCAACGGGTCTGCCCCAGCTTTGGTTGACACATCTTGTGCGAGACCGAGGCTCAGGCCGCCGGCGCCGCTGAACAGGTCGATCGCGGTCGGTCTCGGCGCGTTACGAACCCATCGTCGAACGGCATCGAGGTTGGTGACATCAGGGGCCCGCTCGTGCCGAGGCAATCGAAGGTCAGCGCCCCCTGTAATGGGTTACGGCGTTACGGCGGCGTCGTGGTGGTGTCCTCGTGGCCATGGGTCGTTGAAACTCCCGCAGGGACGTCCCGGGCCGGCGGCTAGGTCAATCTACTCGATGTCTCGGCTTGACGCGAACGCCGCTAGACATGACGTCGTGAAGCGCAGACACCGGCAAGATCGCCACCATGCACGCTGTTGCCGCTACGGCCGTGCTACGGCCGCGTCGACATCACTTTTGGATAAATCGCGGCCAGCGATGCACCACTAGCGGCTCACGTTGTCACCACTCGGGTCGCAGCGACCGACCTGCAAACCCGCGGCCACGCGGCGCGGACGGCCTAGAATTGCAACTGAGGCCCGGAAGGAGGTGCCAAGTGCAGAACCACCACGCGAATCGATCAGCGACGGGGCAAGGCACTTCAGAGCGTACGTTCGACCGTCGCGAAATCCTCGTCGGGGGTGGTCTAGCAGCCCTCGCCCTCGGCGGAGCATGGCCCGGAGCAGCTTGGGCGACACCGGCGACGCCCCGCGTCACGCACGCCCTACAACTCGCACCAACGGACTTTTCGATCGGCGACACTCACGTGCGGACGTGGGCGTTCAACGGGAGCATCCCTGGCCCGGAATTCCGTGTGAAGCAGGGACGACCCGTCAGGTTCGTCGTTAAGAACGACCTGCCGGAGGAGTCCAGCGTTCACTGGCACGGAATTCGGCTTGCGAATGCCATGGACGGTGTGCCTGGGATCACTCAGGATCCGATCGCACCGAGCGGAGAGTTCGTGTACGAGTTCGTTCCTCCAGATGCCGGAACGTACTTCTTCCACCCGCATGTTGGGCTGCAACTCGATACAGGCCTCTATGGCTCGCTGATCGTCGAGGCGACGCACGAGCGTCAAGCGTACGACCAAGACGTTGTCATCGTGCTCGATGACTGGCTTGACGGTGTCAAGGGCCGTTCGCCGATGAAGGAGTACATGCGACTGCGGAAGATCGGGATGCCGATGGGCATGCGCCCCCGCACACCGAAACGGCCCTACGTGGGCCTCGACGGACGTACGCCGGCGGCGGGGAGCCTCGGCTGGATCGCAAACGCGCTTGAGTCGGGTAGCACCGATCCAGGCGACGTTTCCTATCCCTACTACCTGATGAACGGCAGACCGCCTGAAGATCCGTGGTCTCTCCGTGTCCATCCAAAGCAGCGCATTCGACTACGCGTGATCAACGCAGCGGCTGACACGATCTTCTCGTTCCGGGTCGGCGAGCATCCCCTCACCGTGATCGCGTGCGATGGCCAAGACGTGCATCCAATCGAGACAGACGCCGTGGTACTCGGGATGGGAGAGCGAATCGACCTACTGCTTGACGCTTCGCAGAGCGGCGCTCACGAGATCACCGCCGACGCGCTCGGCAAGAGCAATAAGGCAGTCGGAGTGCTGCGCTACACCACCGCAACGGCCGCACGTGCAACACCGGGATCGGCAACGAATCTTCGAGTTGCTGGCTACTCAGACCTTCGCTCAGTCGACGCACCGCCGCTCGGCAAGCCATCGCGCTCACTGACCCTCGGAATCGGGATGGACATGATGCGCGGCTACGTGTGGACACTCGGCGGTCAGGCGTATCCGAAAGCAGACACGATCGATCTAGCCCGCAACGAGACCGTCGACATCGTCTTCGCAAATCGCTCGATGATGCATATGGCGCATCCCATGCACCTGCACGGAAACCTCTTCGCAATCGCGGGTGCTGATGGCGGCATTGTCCTCAAAGACACCGTCCTCGTTGGGCCGACCGTCTCGATGCCAGTTCGACTCCACGCTGCCAACCCCGGACGGTGGCTACTGCACTGCCACAACGACTACCACATGATGTCCGGGATGATGCGCGAGCTTCAGATCAGGGCGTAGACCGTCACCAGCCGCGACGCATACAGGGCGCGATGGGTGACGATCATCGGCGCCCCGTTCCTCACCTACATCGGAGCGATGCTCCATCCCACGCGCGTGCTTTGGCACGGATCGCCTTGGCTCTTCATCGGCGTCCACCTCGTATGGCCCTTCCTCGTCGCAGGACTGGCTCTCATGCTCGTCCAACTCGTCTCGGATATCGATGAAGCTCCGGCACGAATCACTCGCCTGCTCGTCATCCCAATGGTGATCGCGTTCACCCTCTACACGACCTATTCGGGGGTAGCGATCGGAGCGATTGTCTGGGAGGGAAACCGTTTCCCGATCGCACGGCGAGAACCGATCAGCGACCTCATCGACTACCTCACGACGAACACACTCGCGACCACGCTGCGCATCACCGCGGAGCTGCTGTGGGCAGCCTGCGCGATCACCGCCGCGATCGCGCTCCGAAGGCGCGTGCCACGTCCTGCGCTCGGACTGTTTGTTATCGGAGCTCTGGAATTCGGATATCACCATGAGCGGCCCTACGGAGCGGCTGGCATGGCGGCGCTGCTCGCCTCCGTCGTCTGGATTACCCTACGCGAGCGCTCAACACGCGGGGCGCACCCAGTGGACACGGGAACGGTCGCCTAGTTCGAAGTCGGCGCTCTCGCGCTAGTGACCAGCACACGGGTCGTTCGGATCCATCGGCATCGTCATCGTCATGATCGACGAACCCTTTCCAGATGCTGAGCCAACGTGGATGATCGTCGAAGATCCCGATGAACCCGACATCCCTGGCGAGTTTGCTGACGCGCCCACCGAGCGCGCCTGAAGCATCGTCGCTCCACTCATCGCACCCCGCACCGGATCCCACACGTGATACATCCCCGGCCGAAGGGTTACCGACAACTTTGCCGTCGCACCAGCGGCGAGCGTTGGTGTTTTCCGCGTTGCGAACCCAACTCCCATGAGCGCCAAGCCGTGCGTTCGGCGACCGCCATTGCGCACCACGAACGTCACCGGCCCAGCGGTGAATCGCTGCGTCGAAACCACAAGCTTCCCGTCGAGCAGCATGACCGACACGGTCTCCCGAGATCCCCCCATGCCGGCAAGCCCAACACCCGTTAGGCCTGCGCCGAATACAAGGAGGGCGAGCACGATCGGTATCCACCTACCGCTATGCCCCCCGAACCTGCCTGCTTCCTCAGTCACCCGGGCTCGATCGTAGCGAACACCACCGCGCCGCTCCACGGGGCAACGCACACTCTCAGGCCGCCGTCGCCCCCGCATCGATCGGAATCGCCACCCCGTTGATGTGACGTGCCTCGGTGCTTGCGAGGTAGACGATCAGCGCGGCGATGCCGTCAGGATCGGCCGACTCGGGCCACGGGCGCGGAACGAACGCGTCACTCCGCGCCATCACCGCGATCGGCGCGTCGTCGGGCCGCGTGATGCCACCCGGGCACACAATGTTGCAGCGGATCCCCTGGTCGAAGTACGCCGCCGCGATGTTGCGCGTCAGCCCAAGCAGACCGTGCTTCCAGGCTGTGTAGGCAGGCCCGCAGCGGTAGCCACGAAGCGAGGCGGTGAACCCGTATTCACGATCGCGCCACCACCGCCTTCGAGCATCAGCGGCAACGCACGCTTCGAGAGCAGGAACGGCCCGGTGAGATTGACGCGGATCACCTCATCCCAGAGCGCCTCGTCGGTCTCTTCGAGAACGGTGGCCTCGATGAGAGCCGCGTTGTTGCAGAGAACATCGAGACGGTTACCCGCAGCGGCAATCAGCGCGTCGGCTCCCTCGGGTGTTGCCACATCACCTGCCACCGTGACGACCGTTGGGTGCTGCTCGCACAGGGCAGCAAGACGTGCCTCATCGATATCGGTCGCGATCACGCGCGCACCCGCGTCAGCAAAGAGACCTGTCACATCGCCGTATGTAACGCCCTGCGGAACTTCCGCGCGCACCCGCGTCAGCAAAGAGACCTGTCACAAGCCGCCCGACGTTGCCCGCCGCCGCCGTCACGATCACCGTCTTCCCTGAAAAGCTCATGACCCTCCTCGCACCGTTGGTTGCTGCCGAAACGCTAGGTGGGTTGGCGGACATCCCTTGGGGTAGTGTCGAACGCATGCCAGAACGCGTGCTCGCCCCGATCTACCTCGACCTCAGAGCCGAGGCGCTCTCATGGGGCCCAAAGGAGATCAAAGCACCGACCGTCGTTGATGGTGGCGAGGTACTCGGTGTCGTAATGGACATCGGCTACGACGTCGCGGTCATCACCGTTGTTGGTCTCGCCGACGGCACGACCTCCATCTACGCCTCACCCGGCGCCGCGAAGATCGGGATGGGTGGGAGCGAGGCCGTCGCCAGGATGAGTCGTCGCTGGGTGGCGCTCGCCGAGGACGCCAACGTCGTCGATACCCCATCCGGCGACCTTCCAGACGAAGGGATCGTGCAGTTCACGCTGCTGACAATAGGAGTGGCTCGTTCGAGCTCGGCTACCGAAGCCGACCTGCAGACCGGGGCGAGCCCGCTCTCAGCGCTGTATGCCGCGGGCCAAGATGTGATCGCTGCCGTGCGCGCCGTCGACGAGGCCGGGGCAGCACCAAACCTCTGAACCGTCGGCTAGTGTCGGTCTGAGATGAGCGACGCACGACGTGTTGTGGTGATCACCCGCGGAGGCTCGGGTATCGGTCTCGCGGCTGCGCACCGCTTCGCGCGTTATGGAGCTACGAGTGACCAGCGAGCTCGGGCCGACTAGCGGACGCAGAAGGCCGCGTGAGGGGCTTTCTGATCCCACGTGATGCCCGGCGCCCCAACAGACAGCACGCGCACCCCGTAGCAGCCCTTGGCCGGTGTCCCGCGAGCGGTTAGCCCAAACACGCCGCTTCCCGTGCGGCCGTTTGACGCCGCGAAGATCGTTGAGCCGTGAACGACGGCAACCGAAACGTGAGCGTCAACCGGCTTGCCCGCGACGTCGACCACCCCAAGCCCGAGGTGGATGTGACCCTTGCGAAGGCCGAACGCGGTAACGCGAACGGACGCCGGAAGCGCCTTGACGCAGTAGGACGTGTCGGGCGCCGACCCGTTCCAGGCATAGCCCGGCGCAACGACCGAACTCACCTTCACCGTGTAACAGCCGAGCCGCAAGATCGGTGCCGCGGTGAAGCCAACCGAGCCATCAGCTCCACTCGTCGCGACGGTTGAGCCGACCGGTGTGTCGCCAACGAGAAGTGTGACGCGGAGTCGGCTCGCAGGTGTCGCGCCGTCCTTCCCGGCGACCGCGAGATCGACATGCATCCGGTTTGTCTCCGTGGGAGAAAACTGCACTGTCGAGACGGTCACTTCGGGCGTGGTCTGTGTCGTCGTTCCGGTCGTCGTCGGCGTCGTGACCGGTGGCGGTGTCGCGCCGGCGACGATCATCGTTTTCGTTTGAGCGGTGCCGTTTGCCGTCGCGGTAATCGTTGGTGATCCGGGCGTCGTATCCATCGCGTAGACGAGCGCGGTCTTCGTCCCTGCCGGAATCGCGAGGGTCAGCGATGGTGCCCATGGCCCGGTGGGTGCCGTCGAAAATGTCGCCGTCGGCGAGTTTGAGGTCACGACAACAGACGTCGGAATCGGCTGGGCAACCGACACCGTCCCCGTCTTCAGCTGGATCGTGATCGGGGCGGACGCGACGCCGGCTGTGGCCGTGATCGTCGTATCGGTGAGAGCTGCAACGGTGGGCGTCCAGGTCGAGAAGGTCTTCCATGTACCCGTCGCCTTCGCCCCGTCGAGCGTCGCCGCGCAGCCGGTCGCCTCGCACGCGTTCGAGGGATCGCCGCTGTCAGTCTCATGAATCGAGCCTGCAAGCCGCGCGAGCACATCACCGACCTGTGAGGTGTAGTCGTCGGGTGACAGGCCACCGCTGTTCAGCGGGTTCCAGGCGAAGCCAAGCCGTGCGGCGGAGCCCGAAGCACGCATCGCGTAGGTCTGGGCCGAGATGTAGTCGGCCATCACGGCGGTCGTAACCTTCGTCCATCCGTAGGAAGCAGACCAACCCCACGACGCGTTCGACAGCGAGCCGTAGGATTGCGTCAGGAACGCCTTCGCTGCCGCAATTGAGCTCGGCGCGCCGGAGGCAAGCGCAAGCTGTAGTGGCGCCTGTAGGAACTGGTTGAGCGAGGTAATGCGGGTGACCGGGTCGGCGCCCGCGACGGCGTAGGTGCGGACATCGCCGTAGTTCTCCTGGAAGAAGTCCGAGACGTAGGCACTCATGTCGTTCCAGAACGCGCTGTCCTGCAGCCACGACTCCCAGTACGCCTTGTGCTGAACGAGCGAAACACCCGTCTGCGCGATCCCAACGTCATAGACCATTCCCTTGATCTGGGGCCCGCCATCGCCGTCGTACAGGCCGTGCACGAGGTCGCGCACGTGCTGGCGATCACTTGCCGACCCTGTACGGACGGTCGAGGGGAACTCGTTGACGACCCAGGTGTCGCCCGTTGGGATGTCGAACCCCGCGACCGCCATCCGATGCCGTACCTCCTGGCCTGCCTGGTACCAGGTGTTACCCGTCGCAGTGACCCAACGCTGCCATGCCGTGTAGCTCACCTCGGCAAGCGCGTGGAAGTTCGGGCCGAGCTGTCGGATCTGCCAGGCCGAGCCTGGGCGCATCTGGGTCTTGTCAGCCGCAAGCGCCGGCAGGGTGACGTAGTACTGGGCGCATGGCGAAGGATTTGCTCCCAGCCCCTGCGCGAGTCGAAACCAGTCGCTCGACTCGTAGAACACTGCGCGCACCGGTGTGCAGGCGAGCGGACGCGCGACACCCTGAGCGGAGGTAATGCCGAGGAAGGCCGCGGTGAGCACCGCTAGGGGGATGAGTCGCTTCACGAGGAACAAACGTCGCCGGACACGCCACTGGGCGCTGCAAGGGGGTGCTCGAAGGATGCCAGACACACCGCAGGTGAGCCGATCTGCGACGGCCGGTCACAGAATGTCAACTCGCTCATGAAGGGCCTCGACTACGATCGCGTCATGACCAAAGCCATCCTCAACACCAATCATGGTGCGATCGAGTTCGATCTGTTCGACGACGCCGCACCGAAGACCGTCGGCAACTTCACGAAGCTTGCTGCGGACGGCTTCTATGACGGCGTGATCTTCCACCGCGTGATCCCCGATTTCATGATCCAGGGTGGCGATCCGACCGGAACCGGCATGGGCGGTCCGGGCTACCAGTTCGAAGACGAGATTAACCCGAACAAGGTCGTTCGCGGCGCGCTCGCAATGGCAAATGCGGGCCCGAACACGAACGGCTCGCAGTTCTTCATCGTCACCGCCCCGTCGTGCCCCTGGCTCGACGGTCTGCACACGGTTTTCGGCCAGGTTACGAGCGGCATGGACGTCGTTGACGCCATCTCTGCCACGGCCACTGATCACGCCGACCGCCCTCTCTCCGAGGTGCGGATCGAGTCGATCGAACTCTCCGCTTAGGCTTCTGCGCTCGCCTCGGCCGTCGCAACGCGGCGGCCGGGGCGTGGCGTACGGCCGGAAGGCCACAGCGCGAAGCTGAGCATCGGGATCGTGTAGATAAGCCAGACCCCGAGCTCTGCAACAGTCGGTTTCGGATCGAGGCCGAGGATGCCTGTGAAGAGTGAGCTACCGATCGAATCGGGTGTGATCACCGATTTCAGGTTGATCGCCTGCCCCTGTAGCACCGTGATCACGTTCGCCTCTTCTCCCGTGCCGACCGCCTTGGCAAGCAGGCCGGCGGCGACGACGACGAGGACGGCCGAGGTGATCTGGAAGAACTTGCCGAGGTTGAGCTTCATACCGCCGCTGAAGATGCCCCAGCCGATACCGACCGCCGCGAGCAGTCCGAAGAGCGCACCGAGACCCGAGGCGGTGCCGTTGCCGGAGGCTTGGAAGGCGGCGAGCAGGAACACCGAGGTTTCGAAGCCTTCGCGGACGACAGCAAGAAACGCCATAGCGACGAGCGCGAACATCGATCCGTCGGCGAGCGCGTCGGCCGCGCTGGAGCGGAGCTCGCTTGCGAGGTGGCGGCCGTGGCGACGCATCCAGACGATCATCAGGCTCACCATGACCACTGCGACGATCGCGACGGTCGCCTCAAGGATCTGCTGACCGCCCTCGGGAAGGTCGTGGTTGAGAACCTGCAGTAGAACACCCACCGCAACGCACAGAACGACAGCCGCTCCAACGCCAAGCCACATGGCCCGGAGCGCATCCATTCGCCCCTGCTTGCGCAGGAAGGCGCCGATGATCGCGACGATCAGCGCGGCCTCAAGGCCCTCGCGCAATCCGATGACGAAGGTGGGAAGCATCTGCGCTTGTAAGGCTAGCCTTACAAGCCGCGGACCGGCAAGGTCAACCGTCGAAGTTGGGTAGTCCTACCCAGGGCATCACTGCCCGCGACACGTCCAGTGTGCCTAGACGCAGTCGCGTAGCGGCTGCGCTTCAGGGAGCGATTTGAGCTTCTTGAGCGTGTTGTTCTCGATCTGGCGGATCCGCTCGCGGGTGACGCCGAATGCCCTCCCGACCTCTTCAAGCGTGTGTGGCTGGGCGCCATCAAGTCCGTAGCGCAGTTCGATCACCTTGCGCTCCCGTTCAGGTAGCGCGCTCAGCGCCGCCTCAATATCGGTGCTGCGCAGGTTGAGTGACGCCGAGTCGAACGGCGACTCCGCCTGGTCGTCTTCGACGAAGTCGGCGAGCGCCGAATCCTCCTGCTCGCCGACAGGCTTCTCGAGCGAGATCGGCTGCTGCGCTATCCGCTGGATGTCGCGCACCTGCTGCACCGTCATTTCGAGCTCCTCGGCAACCTCTTCCGGCAGCGGTTCGCGGCCGAGACGCTGCACGAGCTGGCGCTCGATGTGCACGACCTTGTTCAGCTTCTCAACCATGTGCACGGGAATGCGGATCGTGCGCGCCTTGTCGGCAATCGCACGCGTCACCGCTTGCCGGATCCACCAGGTGGCGTAGGTCGAAAACTTGTACCCGCGGCGATAGTCGAACTTCTCGACCGCGCGGATCAACCCGAGCGAACCCTCCTGAATCAGGTCAAGGAACGTCAGCCCGCGACCGAGGTAGCCCTTGGCGATCGACACGACGAGTCGAAGGTTCGCCTCGATCATCTGACGCTTCGCCGCCTCGTCGCCCCGCTCGATCCGCTTTGCGAGGTAGACCTCCTGGTCGGCAGTGAGCAGAGAGACGCGTCCGATCTCGCGTAGATAGAGACGCAACGAGTCGAGCGAGGGTTCGACGGTCAGGTCGAGTTTGGGTGGTGGCAGCTTCTCCTCTTCGGCGACTGGCGCCTCGTGCGGAAGCGACTTGTGCTGCTCGCCCTCCAGCAGATCGACGCTGTGCTCGGCGAGGTAGGTCGTGAAATCCTCCGCCTGCTCCTTCGAGATCTCGACATCCTCAAGCGCCGTGACGATCTCGTCGTAGGTCAGGAAGCCCTTCTCCTTGCCTATTTCGGCGAGCTTCTGCAGCTCCTCGATGTCAGGTAGAGAAACGTCCACAGTCAGCATTCGAACCCAACCTCCCGGCCAGACACGATCGATGTGACGAACACCTGCTACCCCTGCGAACCCGCTTGGGCCCACGGTGGTGCCCGAGCATAGCGCGGTCCCGAACAAATCGGTAACACTTTTTCGATGGAGACAGGACTCAATTCAAAGCGTGTACTTGTTACTGGTGGTTCGGGTGGAATTGGCGCGGCGTGCGTCGCTGCGTTCCTCGCCGAGGGCGCCCATGTGACATGCCACTACCGGTCGGGTCGCGAGCGGGCCGAGGCGACCGGCGCCCAGGCTGTCGTAGGTGCCGACCTCACGGTCGAAGCCGAGGTTGACCGGATGTTCGACGAGGCCGGCCCGTTTGATGTGTGCGCCGCTGTTGCGGGGGTGTGGCCTGCCCCCTACGTCCCGGCCTCCGAGCTGTCGCTCGAGCGGGTGCGTGAGACGTTCGATGCCAACTTCACAGCAACCTTCCTCACTGCGAGGGGTTTCTTGCGCCAGCTCGGCGAGCGGGAAGGGTCACTCGTGCTCGTTGGGTCAACCGCTGGGATCTTTGGCGAGGCAGGCCATGCCGACTACGCGGCAGCGAAGTCGGCAATCCTCTTCGGCCTTCTGAACTCACTGAAGAACGAGGTCGTAAGGTTCAACCCGCGCACGCGCGTCAATGCCGTCGCGCCGGGTTGGACGGTGTCAGCGATGACAGAGCGTGTTCTCGACGAGGAGCTTGTTCGCCGGGTGACGCGGACGATGCCGCTCCGAAAGGTTGCGGTTGCTGAAGACGTTGCCGCCCAGATCGTTGCACTCGCCTCTCCCGTCATTTCCGGGCACGTCACCGGGCAGATCGTGACGGTTGCAGGCGGAATGGAAGGCCGCGTGTTGCATGACGACTAATGTCGACAAAATCCCGGGAAATCGGCTGCATCCTGTATGCAGTCAAGTACGTTAGTCAATCGCGATCGGGGGATAGAAGAAGTGTCTGCGAGCCGCGATCATCGTGGCGAGATGCGGAGCGATCCTGTGCGGCGGAACCGTTCGAAAGATGCGATAGGAGTCGCGGAGCGCGAAGTACCTAAACTGGTACTTAAGGCCTTCGCTCTCCTTGTCAATAAGAAAGGTGACTCCACCCGACGGGACTGACGGCAATCATCCTACGGCGGAGTTTTGGCGGCGGCCTCTGGAACGCCGTCTCCTTTTTTACGGCGCATGCCGTCGGTGTCCGCCCGCGGCGAACATTCGTCTAGCCTCTACGTGTGGCCAGCTCCTTCCTCACACGCCTACTTGAGGGCCCTCCGATCGTTGCCGACGGTGGCATGGGCGCGTTGATCGCCGCTGCAGTGCCGCGGCTGCGCAACCCTGTTGAGGCGAACCTCCGCTCGCCCGACGCAGTCGTGTCGTTGCACGCGAGCTTCATCAACGCGGGTGCCGAGCTGATCGAGACAAACACGTTTGCCGGGAACCGGCACAAGCTCGCCTCGTACTACCTCGATGACGAGTTCGAGCTGATCAACTCGACGGCCGTGAAGCTCGCGCGCGATGCGCGCGAGATGACCGGGCGCGACGTCTTCATTGGGGCTGCAATCGGCCCGGTGGGCGAGCACATCAACGCGGAGAAGCGGAAGTCGATCTTCGCCGAGCAGGCCGACATT
>OMIZ01000035.1 GCA_900299235.1 Actinomycetota bacterium | reverse complement strand
CGTCGACGACGTAGACGCCGTTGCCCACTCGATTCAGCTCCGAGTAAGGGCAAGAGCCGAGCTCGCCTACGACATCACGGTCGAGAACGCCAGCGCGATCCGCTGGATCAGCCTGCCGCCAACCGCCGACAGGCCGGAATGACCTGACGCGGCGCTCTTGCCGGACAGGGCGTGTCTCAATGCGGTTCGATTCACATTTCGATTGACAGCTGATCGGTGCTGCCGGGCCGACGCGGCGCCCGGAGGAATGTGACGCCACGAGATGTGACGGCAAAGGAGGGGCCCTACGGGGCCCCTCCTCCTTTTGGGGGTTGGCGAAGCGACACACACCTGGGAGAGTCCCTGCGACAGCTGCGGCAGCCAAACGAAAGGCAGGCCCATGGAACCGCGGTTGCTGCAACTCACCCACCCGTTTGAGCACGGCCCCGACGTGCGTGCGCTGCAGCGCGAGCTCCGCGCAGCTGGCTTCGACCCAGGCCCAGACGACGGAGTGTTCGGGCCAGAGACGCAATCTGCCGTCGAGGCGTTTCAAGAGGCGGCGGGTATCGCGGTTGACGGCATAGTGGGCTCCGACACACGCGCTGCGCTCGCCGCAACCCCGGAACCCGCGCCGGACCCTGACCCCACCGACGACAGCTCGTCAGTCGGCCGACGCGCCCTCAACATCGCCAAACGCGAGCTCGGCACCCACGAAGACCCGCCCGGGACTAACCGGACGCCCTACGGGGCGTGGTTCGGCGCGAACGGCGAACCGTGGTGTGCGATCTTCGTCTCGTGGTGCTTCGCCCGCGCCGGGCACCCGATCGCCCGAGGCGCACACGGCCCAGGGGTCAGCGCGAAAGGGTGCGCATACGTGCCAACGATCGCAGCCTGGCTCAAGGCGACCGGTCAATGGTTTGACACCGGTGACGCCGCCCCTGGCGATCTCGCAATCTACAACTGGGACGGCGGCGAACCCGACCACATCGGCATCGTCGAGTCCGTCAACGACAGCGGGAGCTTCACGGCGATCGAAGGAAACACCGCGCTTGGCAACGACAAAAACGGTGGCTCGGTGATGCGCCGCGAGCGCACGCTCGACGACGTCGAAGGGTTTGGGCGCCTCACGCGTTGATCACTTTTGCCCGCTACCGTGCCTATTTCGCATGGGAGCCCCTGACAAACCCCGCGCACATCGCATCGCTCGTTGGCTTGGAGCGGCCGCACTCGCCGCCGCCATCACCGCATCGGTCACCGGCGGTATGGGCGCCTCAATCCGCGTGCAGGCTGCCCTCTACTCAGGCGGCGCCTTCGATAGCTGCACGGCTCCCTCGAACACGACGCTGACAAGCTGGCTCGCCGGCCCCTACCGAGCCGTCGGGATCTACATCGGCGGAGCGAACCGCGCCTGCGCGAACCCGGGCCTCACCGCAACCTGGCTCGCGACGACACTCGCGTCGGGCTGGAGCGTCATCCCGACCTACGTCGGCCTCCAGGCACCGTGCACGACCGTCAAGAAGCTCGCTACGGTCGCGACCGACGGCAGCGCCGGAACCCAGGGCACCGCTGCCGCCTCCGACGCCGCCGCACGCGCCGCAGCACTCGGCATCCCCACCGGCAGCCCCATCTACCTTGACATCGAGGGCTACCCGATCAACAACCCAGCTTGCAGCCAGGTCGTCGAGGCATTCGCCGCCGGCTGGGTCAGCGGCCTCCACGCGAGGGGCTACATCGCAGGCGTTTACGGCAGCGCGGCCTCAACGATCCAAGACATGGTCGCGCTCTCCACCACAGCGACGCCGCCCGATGCCGTGTGGATCGCCGACTGGAACGATGTCACGAGCGTGTTTGGCAACAAATACGTCGCCGATGGGTACTGGGCTACACACCAGCGCCTCCACCAGTACGTCGGCGATCACAAAGAGACGTGGGGTGGCGTGACGATCAACATCGATAGCTCCGTCGTCGACGGGCCTGTCCTCGGCGCAACAGGCACCGCACCTACACCGACCGTCCCGCTCCCGACGCCCCCGCTGACCGCAGCGTCGAGCTCGTCGGCGGGCACAACGCCAACACCGGTATCGACCCCGACGACCACAGCCCCGACCACGACGACACCGGCTCCCGCTACCGCGTCGACCCCTGGCGGAACAGTCACATCAACAGACAGCGAGTCGAGTGTGACGTGGAATGCCGGCACGTTCCAACAGCCCGTCCTCGTCACGCTCACGCACGCGACTCCCGAACCGACGATCGCGGGCTTCGGCACAGGCGGGTACTCCGTGCAACTGACCGTGACGCAAAGCTCGACGAGCACACCACTCTCGAGCTTCACTGCCCCGGTCGGCCTGCACTTTGTGAAGATCGCCGGTGCTTCGGCACCGGTCTTCTCGACCAACGGCACGACGTGGAAGCCCGTCGCGCAGATGGCCGGAACGACACTCGCTGCGGGCGCGAAGACCGGCTACATGAAGGAGCCCGACGGGTCCGTCGATATCCGTACAACGGTCGCGGGATGGTTCGCGCTCCTCCCCGACCCAACGCCACCCACGCAGCCGGTGCTCCTTTCGGCGCGATTCACACGCGGCGCGCTCACCCTCCGTTGGTCGAAGGCGACAGACAACTCAGGCGCGGTCGCGGGCTACCAGCTCCTGCTCGACGGAACACGCAACGCAGACATCGCAGCGACCGTGACCACCGCATCCACACGAGCGTTCCACCCTGGGGCGCTCTCGGTCTACCGCGTCGCCGCCGTCGACGGCTCCGGAAACATCTCGACCCCATCAGCACCGGTCGTCGTCGAGCCGTCTCCCCGACCCGCAACGACACCGAAGGCGATCCCGTCCTGGGCATGGGAACTCGCCCGCTGGATTGCCGACGGACGTGTCGGCGCACGACCTGCCGCAGCACCCGCAAACACACCCGCGTGGTTCTGGACGTGGGCGGCGTGGCGCGACGCGCCGTTCCGCCTCAAGTAGACGCTGGGCTAGCCGCCGCCGAGGCTCTTCGCGAGCAGGCCTGTTGCGTCAAACACCTGATCTGCTGGAGGCGGCCCGATCAACGGGTCGAGCCCCCAGTGCGTGAAATCCATCGTCACTTCGGCGTGCGCGACCTTGCCCGAGACAGTCTCGTCATACGTCGAGCTGACACGGCGTACCTTGCCGTCGGAGGTGACGTACACCTCATACGGAATCGTTGACGGCACACTCGCGCCCGAACCACCCGGAAGCGATGACAGGTCGATGCCCGTGTCCTTCAATGCCTTCTCCACATCGACAGTGCCTTGGTAGTGAGTGGTCTCGGTGCCATCGATCGTCGCAGCACCAACCTCTTGAAAGTCGCCGACCTTTTCGAGCGCGGTCAACGTGTCCATCGGGTTCTGCCCGCCACCCAGAAGCATCTTGGAAAACGTCGAGCCAAACCCACCGACCTTCGCAAGATCGATACGCAGCCACCTCTTGTCTGTACCGAGCGTCTGCGCCAGTGATCCCATATCCAGGTAGATCACCGAGCTCCCATCTTCCTTGACGAGGAGCTCCTCGACCTTCCCGAG
This sequence comes from Actinomycetota bacterium, assembly GCA_900299235.1. Classification (GTDB taxonomy): domain Bacteria; phylum Actinomycetota; class Thermoleophilia; order Gaiellales; family Gaiellaceae; genus PALSA-600. The sequence goes on along the minus strand of OMIZ01000035.1, from coordinate 936 downwards.
GCCTACGGCCTTGCCTGCGCTGCCAAGGTCGAGCGTGAGATCCGCAGAGCCGTCGCCAATGACACCGGATGCGTTGACGACAACGGCTGGCGAACCCGGCACGGCGACCGAGACGGTCATTGAGACGTCGGCGCCGCCGCTCTTCTCGCTCTGAGTAGCGGCCTGCGCGACCGGATCGACGACCGTCGTCACACCACAGCCGGCAAGGAATGCACTCGAAGCGACAACCGCGACCAGCGAGAGTCCGACGCTGATTCGACTGCGACGCATGGGGATGTCTTACCACGCGAGGCGTGGGAGAGAAAGCTGCCGAGGCCGTGATCGCGGCCCCGGCAGCTTGGTCAAGCGGGAGAGGAGGCTCCCTTTACGCGGCCATCCCACCACGGTGGCCGGTCTTGCACGTGCTCACGCCAACCAGGCGATACAGCGGACAGAAGCTCACAACCGACGTTGCGAGCATCACGGCGGCGAGCACGAAAAAGATGATCCCGAGCACGGTGCCTGCGCCCACCACGAACGCAAGCACGATGAAGATCGGGGCAAAGAGAAACGCGCGGAGCAGACGATCAAACGACGCCATGTTCTTCATGAGAGCCTCCTTGACTACCTCGGTAGCAACCTGCCTGCGGCGTCTTGCACCTCACCGCATTGCTGCTATTGTACAACTGTTTAGTTGTTCAGTATAGGTAGTTATCCGCGAATTGGAGCCGGGCTCACCCGGACAAGGAGAGTTGATGGCACTGCCGCACCCGCTTCCCGATGAGATCGTTGACCTGATCGCACGACGCTTCCGCGCGATCGGCGAGCCAATGAGGATCAAGATTCTCGATCGCCTGCGAACAGGAGAAGCGACAGTCGCCGAGCTCACCGCAGCGCTTGATGCTGGACAGCAGAACGTCTCAAAGCACCTCGGCGTGCTCGCCGACGCGGGCATCG
>OMIZ01000034.1 GCA_900299235.1 Actinomycetota bacterium | reverse complement strand
AGGCTGGTGCGTAGTCATGGCTGATCTTTTGAATGAAGTGACTTCGAAGGAGTTCGGCCGTAAGTCGTTCCTCAAGGGTGGCGGCGCACTGGTCGTCGGCTTCTCGCTCGCCGGTGCCGGTGCTGCCGGCAAGGCAGCAGCTGCTGGCCCAGTCAGCGCAGGCAACCTCCCTGATGCAACGCAGGTCGATTCGTGGATCCGCGTCAACGCGGACAACACGGTGAACCTGAAGACGAGCCAGATCGAGGCCGGAAACGGCATCACCACCGGCTTCCTGATGGTGCTCGCCGAAGAGCTCGACATGGACATGAGCCAGATGATCTACGGCTCGTCGACTCACACGGCCGAAGGTGCACTGAACTCGGTCGTCGACACCAACGTCACGCTCAGCACGGGTGGCGAGGGTGGCTCGAACGCCATGTCGGGTCAGGGCGGCAAGATCCGCGCCGCCGGTGTCGTCGCTCGCCAGACCCTCCTGGGTCTCGCCGCGACGCAGCTCGGCGTTCCGGTCTCGAGCCTCACGGTGTCGAAGGGCGTCGTATCCGGCGGCGGCAAGACCGTCACGTACGGTCAGCTCGTTGGCGGCAAGCTCCTTAGCGCCACGATTCCGACCACGGCGAGCAACATTGCTGCGGGTACGAACGGCTCGAAGGCAGTCAGCCAGTACACGCTCGTGACGAATCGCGCTCCGCGCATCGACATCCCGAGCAAAGTGCACGGCACCTACACCTACATGCATGCACTCCGTGTGCCGGGCATGCTCCACGGCCGCTGGATCCGCCCGCGTGGTCAGGGGCCGTACCTCACCGATGGTTGGGCGAAGCCGCTCAAGGTTGATACGTCCGGAATCGCCCATCTCACGGGTGTGAAGGTCATCCAGGTCGGCGACTTCATTGGCGTCGTTGCAGAGCGTGAGTACGACGTCGTTCAGGCCGCTGCTCAGATCAAGGTGACCTGGGCTGACAGCCCGATCCTCCCGAGCCACACCGATGTTCAGGGTCAGTGGCGCAAGGCGGACTCGGCCGGTCAGATCCCGGCTCGTATCACGAGCAACGTCGGCAACTTCGACACGGCGTTCGCAGGTGCTGCGAAGCAGGTCACCGCGTCGTTCTACGCTGGCGCTCGTGGCCACAATCCGATTGGCCCAGGCTGTGCGATCGGCATCTACAAGAAGGGAACGGGCGGTCCGACGACCGACTCGATCACGGTCTACAACAACACGCAGAACGTCGAGAGCGAGGCGCAGAACCTTGCGACGACGTTCGGTGTGCCGCTGACCAACGTGCAGGTTGTCTTCTACGAGGGCTCGAGCACGTACGGCAACGGCTACCACGCGTTCGACATCGCGCAGGCAGCAGCGCTGCTCTCGCGTGAGGCCGGCGCACCGGTTCGCCTCCAGCTCATGCGCTGGGACGAGCAGGGTTGGACGCGTTACGGACAGGCGTTCATGACCGACCTTCGTGGTGGTGTCGATGCGAAGGGCAACATCGTCGCGCTCGAGGCTACGCAGTTCACGCAGCCGAGCACGTCGCTCTTCGCAACGGCCCAGATGATGGGCAATGTCCCGCCGGCACTCGGCACGGGCAGCCCGAACACCGAGAACATCGGTCCGTTCTACAACGTCTCGCAGAACACGGCGGGCAACATGGGGTACCGGGTCATCGCGAAGACGATCGGGCAGCCGCTCGGCATCTTCCAGTCCGGCACCCTGCGTGCTCCGTCGGGTCCGCAGACGGCATTCGCAACGGAGCAGTTCGTCGACATGCTGGCCGAGGCGGCTGGCATGGATCCGCTGACGTTCCGCGTGCAGAACATCCGCCAGGACGGCGAGTTCCCGCGCTGGGCGACGGTGCTCCAGACGGCTGCAACCAACGCTGGCTACAAGGCGCACGTCCCGGGCTCGCTTGCTGCAAGCCAGACGGGCGGCACCGCCACTGGTTGGGGCATGGCGATCGGCACGCACAACGCTGCCTACGCCGCGACTGTTGCAAAGGTCGAGGTCAACAAGAAGACCGGAAAGATCACGGTCACGGATCTCTGGGCCGCCCAGGACTCCGGTCTCGCGATCAACCCGGGCCTGATCGAGAATCAGATGCTCGGCTCCCTCATGCAGGGTACGAGCGCTGCACTCGTCGAGGAGCTCCGCTACGACACGCACCGCGTGACGAGCACCGACTGGGTCACCTACCCGATCCTTCGGTTCAAGGACTCTCCGAAGATCCACCTCAGTGTCGTTCAGCGCGTTGACAAGCTGTCTGAGGGCTCCGGCGAGCCGCCGCTCGTCCCGGTTGTCCCCGCGATCGCGAACGCGGTGTACGACGCACTCGGCATTCGGATGTTCAAGGCGCCGATGACGCCTGCATACGTCCGCGGCCGGATCGCTCAGGGCAAGTAACACCGCTCTGACACCGTTGGAACGTGAGGGGCCCGGAGACGGGCCCCTCACCTGTTCTCGAACATTGCTAGGAGTGGCAGCCGGCTGGCGGCGAAGCAAGCCGATACAGCGTCACGCCGCCGACATGCTGCGCAGGGACATTGCCTGCAAGCAGCGTGTGCCACGGTTCAGCGTGGTTGTCATCGACGAGGATGGTCGAGACTCCCTGGCTGTGAGCGACTCGCAAAATGTCGGCGGTCGTGATGCCGGTGACATCCCCGCCGCTGTCGAGCCGCACTACGACGTCGTGGTTCGGGATAGCTGCGGGTGGGTCGGGGCGCAGGTTGCCGTTCGCGAGCCGGAAGCGGAACTTCGCCTCGGCCTGCCACACCATCATCGACGTCTGGTTCGGGTATGGCAATGCGAGCACGATTTCGTCCCGTGAAAGACAGTGCGTGATCAGTGAGCCCGTGAAGAACCTCGGTCGGTCGATCGTGCCGTGCCAGGCGCTTGAGTTCGGTGCGGGGAGGATCACGATGAGCGCAACCGCGGCCGCCCCCGCTCGGAGCATGGCAGTGCCGGGGCCTGACGCGACGAAGCTCGCGATCACCACGGCGACTCCGAGCGCGGTGAACAGTGCGAGGCGGACAGGCAAGACGTTGCTTAGCCCAGGGACGTCCGCGACAAGGCGCCACGGGAGCACGAACCCCGCCTGGCCCCCGACGTGAAGTCGCGTGCCGAGCTCGGCGATCACGGCGAGGGCGAGGCTTACGGCAAGGACGCGGCCCGCAGGAGTCCGCCGACGGGCGCTCAGGTACACGACCACGATGAGGAGCGCCGGAAGGCCGACGTAGGCACCGTTCTCGCTCAGGTTGCCGAGGAACTGATCCGACTTCGTGATCGTCCAGCCGTTCGTGAGCCACGCGAGGCGCGTCGGCACGACCAGGTTCAGCAGATCGGCCGGGAAGTCTGCTGGGCGATTGATCGAAGCTGTCTCGAAGTGGCGCAGGGCGTACCAGGCAAACGGTGCGGTGACGAGCCCCGCGAGGGCGTAGGCGCCAGCGAGCGGGATAGTGAGTGAGCGGACTGCGGCGCGACGTTCGGACACGCTCGCATAGGTCAGAGCGAGCACGACGGTCAGCGCAAGCGACGCCGTGAGCACGACCTCTGTGGAGAGCAGCAGCTGCCACGCGATGAGGAGGCCGAACCGTACGGCGAACGACTGTGGTGTCCCTTTGCCGTTGAGGCGATCCAGGACAAGGATCGCGAGCAGAGGAAGGAGGAACACCGACGACATGTGTAGATGGCCTTCCTCATGGCCCGCCATGTAAGGCGAGAAGCCAAAGAAGGCGCCGCCGAGCAACGAGCCGACGGTGTGGCGGGTAATCCGGCGGCAGAGCAGGTAACCGGTCGTCGCAGCGAGCGCTGGCAGTGCGATTGCGGCGACGTTGTAGGCGACCACCGGCCCAAAGAGCAGCGTCACGGGTGAGAGGGGTAGCGCGATACCCGCGACCGAGGTCGTCCACGCGAGATTGACGCCGACTGGGGCCCAAACGACGTGCGAGACGATGGGGTTGAGACCGTGCAGCACCGCGTAGGGCCACCAGGCGAGCGACCAGACGAAGATCTGTGGATCGACACCGGTGCCGATGAGCGAGCGCCCCGGATGCGCGATGACATGGCGTCCGTACAGCAGCAGGGCTAGAAGGAGGAAGCCCGACGGAACAGCGAGGTGATGGCGAAAGCGGCGAAGAATCTGCACGACGCGAGCCTAACGGCCCACCGGCCGCGACGTTAGAGCCAGTTCTTGTACCGGAAGAACGCAAGCATCGAAACGACCGCCGCGGCCATCGTTCCGAAGATCGTCCAGAACGCCCATACGGTGCCGAAGCCTGGGAAGTCGACGTTCATGCCGAAGAAGCCGGTGATGAGCGTCAGCGGCAGCAAGATCACCGAGAAGACAGTGAGGATGCGGAGGACGTCGTTCTGCCGGTGCTGGATCACCGATTCGTTGGTGCTTTCAAGCGCCTCGACGACCTCCTTGTAGTTGTCGAGAATGTCCCAGATGCGCTCCGCCGCATCGATGATGTCGTCGAAGTAGATCTCAAGCTCCTCGGGCAGAAAACGCCCGACGTGACGATCGAGTAGCCGGAGTGTCGTACGCTCGGGCTTGACGATCTTGCGGTACGAGATGATCTCCTGCTTAACGTTCGAGATGTCACGTACGACCTCGTTCGAGCGGCCCTCGAACACGTCGTCCTCAAGCGCGTCGAGTTTGTGGCCGATCTTGTCGAGGATCGGAAAGCAGTAGTCGAAGAGGTCGTCGAGCACCTCGTACAGCAGCCGTCCCGAACCCTTCGAGAAGAGCTGCTCGCGGTAGCTCTCGTCCTCTTCGCAGCGACGGAACAGTGCCTCGACTGGTCGCAGCTGAACGGTTGGGAACGTGACGATGTAGTCGGGGCCGACGAAGAAATCGACCTCGCCTGCATTCAGCCGCTGGATCGACCGGTCGTACGCTGGGAAGTGGAGGACGCCGAAGATGTAGCCGTCGTCGGCGTAGTCGTCGACCTTCGGGCGCTGACGCTTCGAGAGAACGTCCTCAACGTCGAGAGGATGCCAGCCAAACCGCTCCGCGAGCGCCTGCGCCTGTGCGTGCGTCGGCGAATTGAGATGGATCCAGGTCAGCCCGGCAGCTGTGATCTCAGCAGGCGTTGCCTGCGGGCGTGCAGTAACGATCGCGCTGTCGCGCGTACGAGGACGACGGATGCGAGGCAAGCTCGGCATCGGTACTGAGTGGGTCCTCGATGATCGTGAGCATGGACATGACGAAAAGTGTACCCGGAGCAGGCAGTTTGGCTAGCCCGAGTATCGCGAGAGGAGCGTCAGCGTCATCGCACCGTGCTCGCACACGCTCGTCGCAGGCGTCACAGGGACGAGAAGTGACCCACCGCCGTTCGGCACAACGCGGAGGCGACTCGCGAGCGGTTCGCAGCGCCCGACCTGGCCCTCACCAGGCCCCGGAACGTCGGGCGAAAACCGGGCGTCGAGGCTCGCGCGCTGGCCGTGCTTGAGATCGATGCGGATCGCAGCGAGTTCGCCGGGATGCTCGGGGCGCGTTGCAGTCGGAAGTGCCTTGCCGTGCGCACCGATCAGCGTGAGCGTTGGAATACCGCTGAGGAAGCAGGTCGAGGGCGAGGCGTTGCGCAGGACGAGGCGGTAGCTGATCGAGCCGGCGCCTGGACTTCCCGGAATCGCCGTAAAGGCGCCCGCGAGCTGCGCGCCACGGCATGGGGGCGAATCGCTGCTCGCCGCGAGTGCAGTCGAGCCGGCGGTGGCTGCGATGGCGACAGCCGAGGCGATCGCGAACCGCAGCATTACGCCATACGCTCGATCATCGCGTTCCCGAACGCTGAACACGAGACCTCGGTCGCGCCCTCAAGGAGGCGAGCGAAGTCGTAGGTGACGATCTTGTCGGCGATCGTTGCCTCGAGCGACGAGATCACGAGGTCAGCTGCTTCAACCCAACCCATATGGCGCAGCATCATCTCGGCCGAGAGGATCAACGAGCCGGGGTTGACCTTGTCCTGTCCGGCATACCGCGGCGCCGTGCCGTGCGTTGCCTCGAACATCGCCACGGTGTCGGACATGTTCGCGCCTGGCGCGATACCGATGCCACCGACCTGTGCGGCGAGAGCATCGGAGACGTAGTCGCCGTTCAGGTTGAGCGTCGCGATCACGTCGTACTCGGCCGGGCGGAGGAGGATCTGCTGCAGGAAGGCGTCTGCGATGACGTCCTTGATCACAATCTCGGCACCGCTGTTCGGATTCGTGATTCGCATCCAAGGGCCGCCGTCCAGGAACATTGCGCCGAAATCGCGCTCGGCAAGCGCATAACCCCAGTCGCGGAATGCCCCCTCGGTGAACTTCATGATGTTGCCCTTATGGACGAACGTCACCGACGAGCGATTGTTCACGATCGCGTAGTCGATCGCCTTGCGCACGAGCCGCTCTGTGCCCTCGCGTGAGACAGGCTTGATGCCGATACCAGACGTCTGCGGGAAGCGGATCTTCGTAACGTCCATCTCGGTCTGCAGGAAGGCGATCACCTTCTGCGCGTTCGGCGTCTCGGCCTCCCACTCAATTCCCGCGTAGATGTCCTCGGTGTTCTCGCGGAAAATGACCATGTCAGTCTTGGACGGATCCTTGAGCGGGCTCGGGACACCCTTGAACCAGCGCACCGGGCGGAGACACACAAAGAGGTCGAGCTCCTGCCGGAGGGCGACGTTGAGCGAGCGAATACCGCCACCAACAGGCGTCGTCATCGGCCCCTTGATCGAAACGGAGTAGTCACGGACGGTGTCGATCGTCTCCTGCGGAAGCCAGACATCCGAGCCGTAGAGGCGCGTCGACTTCTCGCCGGCGTAGACCTCCATCCAGTGGATCTTCCTGGCGTCACCGTAGGCGCGCGCGACCGCTGCATCAACCACGTCCTTCATCACGGGCGTGATGTCGATTCCGATGCCGTCACCCTCGATGAACGGGATGATCGGATTGTCAGGCGTCGGCTGCCCCGGAACGATCTTCGTTCCGCCCGTTGGGACCGTGATGCGTGAGTCGGCGCTCATGTCGGCTCCTTGCTCTCGTCGTTGCTCTAACCACAAAGGGTAGGGCAGATGCGTGGGCTGGGCGGAAGCTCGCGTCGTCTACCCTGCGCTAGACAATGCGAAGAGCGGTCTGATGCGGCGATTTGGAACAGCTGAGACGCTCGCTCATCGAGCAGCGGAGATCCTGCTGGACGGGATCGATCGGCACTTCGCGACCCTTCAGGCCGCGAGTGCCGAGGCGCGTGCACGCTTCGAGGCGGGAGATTGGGCGGCAGCTGGCCCAGCGTTGCGTGCCCGCCTTGGTTTCTACGATGAACGCCTCGAGGAGACGATGCGGCGCCTCGAAGCCGAGGTTGCGATCCACCGCCGCGACGAGGAGTTCTGGCGACGGGTGAAGCTGCACTACACCGGCCTGCTCGTCGACCACAAGCGGCCCGAGCTCGCCGAGACCTTCTTCAACTCGGTGATCACGCGCGTGCAGAAGTCGACATACGTGCGGCACCCCCTGATCTTCTCGCGGGCGACGATCTCGACGGAGCACATTCCCTCGGATCCGCCGGTCTATCGGAGTTACTACCCAACCGAGCATGGCTTCCGTGAAACGCTTGCGCAGATCTTTCGCGACTTCGGCTGGCAGAGGCCGTTCACCGACCTTGATCGCGATGTCGGCTACGTGATCCGGGCACTCACTGAACAGACAGCCGAGTGGGTGGAACAGGATCCGAACCATCAGATCCAGGTGCTCTCGTCAGCCTTCTACCGCAACAAGGCGGCCTATGTGATCGGGAAGATCGTGAACGGGAACTTTGAGACGCCCTTCGTGATCCCGGTCATTCATGACGAACAGGGCGGGCTCACGCTCGACACCGTGCTGCTCGCGCCAGGCGACTTGAGCATGCTCTTCTCGCTTTCACGCGCGTACTTCCTCGTCGAGCTTGACGTGCCATCGGGTTACGTCGAGTTCCTGAGTGGGATCATGCCCCAGAGCCTCCGTTCGGAGCTCTACAGCGCCCTCGGCTTTTTGAAGCAGGGCAAGACGCTCTTCTTCCGCGATCTGGTGCACCACCTGCGGCAGTCAGACGACCTCTTCGTGGAGGCGCCTGGTACGCGCGGACAGGTCATGCACGTCTTCAACCTGCCGTCGTACCGGTACGTGTTCAAGATCATCAAGGACGTCTTTGGCCCCACGAAGAACATCGATCGCGAGACGGTCAAGCAGAAGTTCCGCATGGTGCGCGAGGTCGACCGCGTTGGGCGCTTGGCCGATGCCGTTGAGTTCGAGCACCTCGCGCTGCCACTGAATCGCTTCGCCCCCGAGCTACTCGAGGAGCTGCAACGCGTGGCCGCCTCGTCGATCGAGATTGTCGGTGACGATCTGATCGTGAAGCACTGCTACGTCGAGCGGCGCATGACGCCACTGAACGTCTACCTCGATCACGCCACGCCCGCTGAGCTCGATCGCGTCGTTCGTGGGTACGGCAATGCGATCCGTGAGCTCGCAATCGCCAACATCTTCGCTGGCGATCTGCTCTGGCGGAACTTCGGCGTGACGCGACACGGCCGTGTCGTGTTCTACGACTACGACGAGCTTGAGTACCTCACCGACTGTCGCTTCCGGGCTGTGCCAGAGCCCCCGAATCCCGAGGCGGAGATGTCGAGCGAGCCGTGGTATGCGGCCTCGCCGGGCGACGTGTTCCCGGAGGAGTTTGAGACCTTTCTCCTCGGTGACCCGCGTGTGCGCGAACTGTTCCTGAAGTACCACTCGCAGCTCCTGACGCCGGAGTTCTGGCAGGAGTGTCAGCGACGCGTGATGGCCGGCGAAGTGGTCGAGTTCTTCCCTTACCACGACGCGTTGCGGTTCTCGCGGCGGTACGGCGACCAAGCGCTCGTACCGGCGTAGCTATGCGCCCGGCAGGATTCGAACCTGCGACCTTTCGCTCCGGAGGCGAACGCTCTATCCCCTGAGCTACGGGCGCCAGGGAGCCGTCAGTCTACCCGCGGCCTGTGCGCGTTCGGTCAGATCGGCGGGGCCACCCGGGAACCTCTAGGTTTCCGACGTGGAACTACATGCAGAGAAGGTCACCGTCTACCTTGCGGAGACGTTCACGATCGCCCGCTCGTCGGAGGACGAAGCTGAGGTAGTCCAGGTTTCCGTTACGCACGAGGGCGTCACGGGATATGGCGAAGCTGCACCGATCGCGCGCTACGACGAGTCAGCTGATACTGCGCTTGCGTGGCTTGCCGATCTCTCGCTCGGCGATGACCCATGGGCGCTTGACGCGATCGAGGCAGCACTCCCGCCCGGAGAGCAGGCTGCGCGCGCGGCAGTTGACGCTGCGCTGCACGACCTGCAGGGAAAGCTCGTGGGTCAGCCCGTGTACAAGCTCCTCGGTCTCTCGCGGATAGGGCCGCCGACGTCGTGGACCGTTTGGCTCGGCGACCCTGACGACATGGCCCGGCGCGCCGAGAAGGCGGAGTCGCGTGGCTTCAAACGGCTGAAGCTCAAGCTCGGAGGGCGTGACGGACTCGACCTTGAGCGTGTGCGCCAGGTCCGTGCGGCAAGCTCCGTGCCACTGATGGTTGATGTCAACGAATACTGGACGCTCGAGGAGGCGCTCGATGTATTGCCGCAGATGGAGATCGAATACTGCGAGCAGCCCCTTCCCGCTGGAAGTCCCGATGGGCCTGAGCTGAAGCGGCGATCGCCGATTCCGATCTACGTCGATGAGGACTGCCACACGCTCGGCGACGTCGCCTCGTGCGCAGAGCGAGCTCACGGCATCAACATCAAGCTCGCAAAGTCGGGCGGCATTCGCGAGGCGGTCAAGATGGCAGCAGCGGCACGCGCGCTTGACCTGGGTGTCATGCTTGGGTGCATGGTCGAATCGGGACTCGGTATTGCCGCTGGAGCACATATCGCGAGCCTTTGCGATCACGTCGATCTTGACGGCAACCTGCTCCTCTCATCTGACCCGTGGCCCGGCGTCTCCTGGGAGAACGGCATTCAGGTGCCGGCCAACGCGCCGGGCCTCGGTGTTGCAAGGATCGGCGCATGAGCGATCGTCGCATTCTGATTCTTGCCGAAGGCTTCTCGGGTGATCCACACTTCGGGAAGACCGCACGAGGGGTGATGCGTTATCGCCCAGCCGAAGTCGTTGCGCTGCTCGACTCCGAGCGCGCAGGTGAGTCAGAAGGCGGATTTCCGATCGTCGGCAGCGTCGCAGACGCGCTCGCGCTTCAGCCGACGGTGGCGCTTGTTGGTGTCGCCCCTGCGGGGGGACGATTCCCCCCGGCGTGGCGAACGATATTGCGCCAGTGCATCGAGGCGGGCCTCGACATTGAGAGCGGTCTCCACGAGTTCCTCACGCGCGACGACGAGATGACGGCGCTCGCAGCGCTCCATGGTGTCAGCCTCCGCGATCTCCGCCTCGCACCTGCTGGTCTGAATGTGCCAACCGGAGCAAATCTCACTCACGCCAGCAAGGTCGTGACGACCGTCGGCTCCGATTGTGCGATCGGAAAGATGACCGTGGCGCTCGAGCTCGATGCCGAGGCGAGACGCCGCGGGATCAAGAGCGAGTTTGTACCGACGGGGCAGACGGGCATCGCGATCGCAGGTTGGGGCATGTCGGTTGATGCAGTGGTCGCAGACTTCATCGCGGGCGCCACCGAGCAGCTTGTGATCGAGGGCGTCGAGCGCGGGGGAGAGCTGCTCTGGATCGAGGGTCAGGGTTCACTGCTCCATCCCTCATACTCCGGGGTAACGCTCGGCCTGATTCACGGTAGCGCGCCGCACGTCTACGTTCTGTGCGACAAGCCCGTTGAGCGTTTTGTCGATGAGAACCCAGCGTTCCCGAAGCCGTCGTACTCGTTCCTCGTCGATCTCCACGAGCGAATGTCCCTCATTGGGAGGCCCGCGAAGGTTGCGGCGATCGCACTCAACACGCAGGGATTGAGCGACGATGAGGCCCGGGCCGCCGTCGCAGCGGCCGAGGCAGATTCCGGCCTCGTCGCCGACGATCCCGTTCGCTTCGGCGCTTCTCGGCTCGTCGACGCCGTGCTCGCCGCGCTCGCCTGATTTCAGCGGAGGGTTTCTCGCGCGCTCCGTTGACTCCGGGCAAGCTCTCTGTCACGATCGTCACATGGGGGCTTGGTCGGAACATGTGCACCACTTCGTCGTGCTCCACGACGGCAGTGCCTGGCGTTGGCAGTTTGTGACCCCAGACCAGACAGTCCTCGCAACCTCAGCCGATGGGTACGACACACGCGTCGAGGCTGAGGAGTCGATCATCCGGCTCAAAGAGTTCGCCGTCCTCGCGCCGATCGGAGAGCTCGACAGTCCGTAACCACCGTTTCGGGTGATAGCCCATACGACTTCGGGTGGACCCGGTACAACTTCCGGTTATTGCGTCCGGCCTCTCTGGGGGCGGGCGCCCCGAGATGACGGAGGGTTACGTGAACGGCATTTCCAAACTTGTGCGTGCGTCGATGCTCGTCGTATGCGCAGCTGTACTTGTTGCCGGCGGTTTCGCTCGTGCGGCGAGTGCTGCTCCTGAATTTGGCGTGGTCGATGACACGTCGCTGTATGCCGACGAGGGTGGCAAGGCGTTCTTCTCTGACCTGAAGGGTGTCGGCATGGTGTCTGACCGTTGGTCGGCGACGTTCGATGGCAATGCCGGCACGATCACGCAGCAGGCATTCCTTGACAAGGCGGTTCCGGCAGCGAAGACCGCTGGCGTCAACATCACGATCTCGCTCTACCCTGCGAGCGCTTCGATCGCGGGCTCGATGGATCCGAACACGTTCTGCCAGTGGGTTGGCAACGTGGCGAACCGCTACAAGTCGGTCAACCGCTGGATCATCGGCAACGAAGAGAACACCACCCGCTTCTGGGCTCCGGTGAGCCCCTCGAACTATGAGGCGACACTGGCAGCGTGTTACGACGTGCTGAAGGGCATCAACGGCAACAACACGGTGATCGGGTTTGGTCTCTCGCCGCGAGCGCAGAACGCCCAGTCGCTGACGCCGGTTGATTTCATCAAGGCCGTTGGCGCGGCCTACCAGGCGTCAGGTCGCACGAAGCCGATCATGGATCAGGTCGGCATTCACCCGTATCCAAACCAGAACGCGAAGCCGCAGCCAGCGCCAGATCAGGCCGGCTACTCCGTGAAGGGTGACATCGGCATTCCGCAGATGGATGTGCTCAAGCAGGCGATCTACGACGCGTTCAATGGCTCAGGGCAGCCGACGACACTTGGCGGCCTGATGTTGGTGATCGACGAGGTCGGCTACCAGACGCAGACCGATGGGCTCGCGGGCTACACCGGCTCGGAGATCTCGCCGACGGTGAGTGAGAGCGATCAGGCGACGTATTACACGCGTATTGCGCAGATCTACGCGTGCGATCCTTCAGTCTCCCAGGTGCTCTTCTTCCACCTCGTCGACGAGGCTGATCGTGGCGGTGGCTGGCAGTCAGGCCTTGAGCACGCTGACGGGACGGCGAAACCGTCGAAGGCTGCAGTCACGTCGGCCATCTCAGCGGGCTGCCCGGGCGGGCAGACCTCCTGGACGCCAAAAGGCGCGACGTCCACGACGACTACGACTTCGACGGTAACGGCGAAGCCGAACTTTCTCACCGATCCCAAGAACTGCGGCAAGGCAGGAAACGTCGTGCCATCAGCCGCGCACGCGACGACAGGCTGCCGTAACGGCCTGAGCACGATCATCTCGTGTGCGAAGGGCTACAGCGACAAGGACAAGAAGTTCGCAAATGGCTGTGAGGCACGCCTGAAGAAGGGCGTACGCAAGGAGTAGGTGCGCTTGCGCGACCCGGGCTGAGTTCCCGGGTGGTCGAGTAGGCGGAGGGGTCGCGTCGTGCGACCCCTCCGTGTTTCTCGGAGCCGTTAGGGGGAGACGCGACTCAGCGATGCAGTAGGAATCGAACCGAACACACGTTCTTGACACGAACAAGCGTTCGCAATATAGTGCCGAACACATGTTCGCCAAGATTCTACTCATCGCAGCGTCAGTACTCGTCTTTTGGAGTGTCACGCCACATTCGTCCGGCGCCCACGGCAACAAGCAGACGTATCGCGTGCAGCCGTATGACACCCTTTGGACGATTGCTCAGACGCGCTACAGCGGTGACGTCTCGAGTGCGGTGTGGCAGATCGAGCAGGCCAACCATCTGAGCGGAGCCGACATTCGGCCCGGCCAGATTCTGCTTCTGCCCTAAGTACTCGTAGCCGTCATACGGCCGAGGTGGCTGCAGCCCCGGGAGAGTCCGTCGATACGATCGACGGGTGGATCTCGACGTGGTCTTCCTTGGAACGTCTGCGAGTGCGCCCACCGCACGGCGCAATCCGAGCGCTCTCCTCGTTCGCCGAGGCGGCGAGCGCCTGCTTTTCGACTGCGGCGAGGGCACGCAACGTCAGCTCCTGCGCTCCACGGTTGGCCTCGTCGACCTCGAGGAGATCTTCCTCACACACTTTCACGCCGACCACTTCCTTGGGCTGCCCGGAATGCTCAAGACGTTCGCACTCCGCGCCCGAGAGCTGCCCTTGACGATCTACGGCCCCCCGGGCCTGAACGCGCTCTACGACTCGATGCGGATCGTGTTCGGCCGGTTGCCATACCCGGTCGAGCTCGCGGAGGTGCGTGCCGGAGACACGCTCGATCGCGACGGGTATCGGCTCCTTGCCTTTCCTGCTGATCATGGCGGAAACGCGCTCGGGTACGCGCTCGTGGAAGACGAGCGGCCCGGCCGATTTGATGTCGAGCTTGCCGACTCGCTCGGCATTCCCTTCGGACCTGCGCGCGGGCTGCTGCAAAAGGGCGAGTCGGTCACCCTTGACGATGGCAGTGTCATCACACCTGACGTCGTGCTCGGTGAGGCTCGCACGGGACGGACGATTGTCTACACAGGCGATACGGCACCATCACCCGTCGTTGAGGCAATCGCCGCGAACGCCGACCTCCTGATCCACGAGGCGACGTTCACCTGCGAGGAGGCGTCGCGGGCCGAAGACACCCAGCACTCGACCGCGCATGACGCAGCCACGATCGCCGCGCGCGCCGGTGTGCGGATGCTCGCGCTCACGCATATCTCGACGCGGTACTTCGGCTCCGAGATCGCCGAGGAGGCGCGCCCAATTTTCGCCAATACGGTCGTACCGCGCGACTTCGACGTCATCGAGGTGCCCTTTTCAGAACGCGGCGAACCAGCGCTGATCCGCCTGGGCGCTCGGCCAGATCGTGACGCGCCGCCCGCAACAGAGACGCCCTCCCCATGACAGACGTGGGCTTCGACGAGCGGGCCGCGCGATACGACGATCTGCGGCCCGTTGACGACCAGTGGTGGGAGGTGTTCGCGGCGCTCGTCCGAATCGGCAACCTCCGCGGATCGCGCGTGCTGGAGGTTGGCTGCGGCACGGGGCGTCTAGCTCACGGGCTTGAGGATCGCGAGCTCGCCCGCATCTGGGCGGTGGATGCTTCGCCCGCAATGGTCGAGAGGGCGAAGGCGCTCGGCGTCAACGCGCGTGTGGCTCGTGGCGAAGCCCTCCCGTTCAAGGCGGGCTGGTTTGACGCTGTGGTGGCGCGCATGGCAATTCACCTGCTTGACCGCCCGCGCGCGTTCGCGGAGGCACGTCGGGTGCTCGCTCCTAGCGGCCGTATCGTGATCGCAACCGAGGATCCCGTCACATTCGACGATCTGTGGTTCGGCCACTACTTCCCGTCGCTCGCCGATATCGACCGTCAGCGCTTCCCTTCCGCAGACGCCCTCAGGAGGGAACTCGTCGCCGCCGGGTTTGCGGAACCGCACATTGAAACGTTGCAACAACGTCGCGGACTGACCCGCGACCACGCGCTCGAAATCCTGCGGACAAAGGCCTACTCGACGTTTTCGCTGCTGCCCGAAGAGGAGTACAACGAGGGTCTCGCTCGTGCAGAGCGAGAGCAACCAGAGCACATCGAGTACGCCTTCGGCTGGATTCTCGCTGCCGCGAACGCATGACGTCGGCTCCCTGAGTTAGAGTCCCAACGACGCCGGATACGGTGCTCACCTTTAACTCGGTCCAGAGAGGCCGGAAAGGAGTTCGATGAACCAGCCGACCGTGGCGCCTGCCGGGCGCGTCCTCTTGGACGCCGAGGCGATGGCCCGCACACTCTCCCGCATCGCTCACGAAGTTATTGAGCGGAATGAAGACCTCGAAACGGTTGCCCTCGTGGGGATCCACACGAGGGGTGTGCCGATTGCGCAGAGGCTCCGTCGCGCGATTGAAGAACGGGCGGGCGTCGAACTCCCGCTTGGCCAGCTCGACATCACCTTTCACCGCGACGATGTTCTCGTCCGTGCCGGTCGAGCGCCGAGGCGTTCGCAGCCGATTGTGCGCGACACGAAGCTCGACTTCGAGTTGGAAGGACGCACGGTCATTCTCGTCGACGACGTGCTGTACACCGGCCGAACGATCCGAGCCGCGATCGACGCTCTCTTCGAGTACGGGCGGCCAGAGAGGGTGCAGCTCGCCGTGCTCGCCGACCGAGGTCATCGCGAGCTCCCGATTCGGCCCGACTACGTGGGGAAGAACCTGCCGACCTCTCGCGAAGAGCGCGTGCAGGTTCAGCTCGTCGAGATTGATGAGATCGACCAGGTCGTCTTGCTCGGTCGGCTAGAGGAGGGGGCATGACCGACCGATCACTCCACGTCGTATCGGGCGAGTTGCGTCCGCCGAACGACAGCGAACGTCGCCACCTGCTCTCGGTCGCTGACCTCGACCGTGACGACGTCGATCGCCTTCTCGCAACTGCTCACTCGTTTGCGCTCTCGCAGGAGCGCGACACCAAGAAGCTGCCGACGCTCCGCGGTCGTCTCGTTGCGAACGTCTTCTTCGAGTCGTCGACCCGAACGTCGACGTCGTTTGAGCTGGCGGCCAAGCGACTATCCGCCGACACGCTCTCGATGAAGGCCTCCGGCTCATCGGTCGACAAGGGTGAGTCGCTACGCGATACCGCTCTGACGCTTTCGGCGTACGAGCCGGATGTGATCGTCATTCGCCATCCCCAGATCGGCGCGCCCCAACTCGTAGCGCAGGCGACCCAGGCTCATGTGGTCAATGCCGGCGACGGCAAGCACCAGCATCCGACTCAGGCTCTGCTCGACCTGTACACGATCTCAGAGGCGCTCGGACGTCTTGAGGGCGTCCATGTTGCGATCGTCGGTGACGTCCTGCACTCACGGGTTGCTCGTTCACTCGTACAAGCGCTGCGGCTCGTCGGAGCGCACGTCACGCTCGTCGGCCCGCCACCGCTGCTCCCCGAAGGTCTCGGTGTCGAGCGTTCGTACGACATCCGCGACATCACCTCAGCCGACATCGTCTACGTCCTGCGCATGCAACGCGAGCGGATGGAGGAGGGCGCGAACTACGTGCCATCTCTGCGCGAGTACACGGCGAGGTGGGGTGTGACGCTCGATCGGCTCACCGCGAGCCAGCGCGTCATGCACCCGGGGCCGATGAATCGCGGCGTCGAGATCGACCCGAGGGTTGCTGACTCGCCTCAGGCGCTCGTCGTCGATCAGGTGAAGGCAGGACTCGTCGTTCGGATGGCTGTGCTCTACGACCTGCTCACCACCGGGCCGGTGCTCGTCGAAACGACTGCGGAGGTCGCATGATTCTTGTTGGCAAAACAGGGGCAGACGACCTGCTCATCCGCGGCGCACGCGTGCTCGATCCCACCGAGGGCATCGATCAGGTGTGCGATGTGCGTATCGACAGCGGCGTGATTGCCGAGATTGGTGTCGGTCTCACGGCGAACGGCCACCGGGTGATCGAGGCCGACGGTGACCTCCTCGTACCTGCGTTCGTTGATCCTCACGTTCACTTGCGGACACCCGGTCGGGAAGACGAAGAGACGATCGCATCGGGAACAGCGGCAGCCGCGGCTGGCGGGTACTGCGCGATCCTTGCGATGCCAAACACCGATCCCGTCGTGGACAACACCGACGTGCTCCGCGGTCTCCGCGCACAGGCCACCGACGAGGCAGAGATCCCAGTCGGGTTCACCGCGGCGATCACCGTTGGTCAGGCCGGGCAGCAACTCACCGAGATGGGTGAACTCGCGGAGGCGGGGGCCGCCGCGTTCACCGATGACGGACGGCCCGTAGCCACCGCGGGCCTGATGCGCCGTGCCCTTGAGTACAACGCAATCACCGGCCGCTTGCTCACGCTGCACTGCGAGGAGCCGTCACTGACCAAGGGCGGGCACATGCATATGGGCACCGTCTCGGCCGAACTCGGCCTCGGTGGCTGGCCGTCGCTCGGTGAGAGCCTGGGGGTAGCGCGCGAACTCTCTCTCGCCGCCGATACCGGTCAGCCGGTGCACCTAATGCATCTCTCGGCGCGCGAGTCGGTTGATCATCTGCGCGTCGCCCAGGCAAACGGTGTGGCGGCAACGGGGGAGGCATCGCCTCATCACCTGGTGCTCACCGATGAGGCTGTGCGATCGCTCGACACGAACTTCAAAATGAACCCACCACTTCGCACTGAAGATGACCGGCAGGCGCTGATCGAGGCTTTGCTGGACGGGACGATCGGCGTGATCGCCACCGACCACGCTCCGCACTCACGGGAAGAGAAGGACGTCCCCTTCGAGGCAGCACCGTTCGGGGTTACGGGTCTTGAGACGGCGTTCTCGTCGCTCTACACCTACCTCATCGAACCCGGGGTGCTGCCGGTCGAACTTGTGATTGAGCGCATGACGGCGGGCCCGGCGCGGACGTTCGGACTCGATATCCCACGCATCGCCGTGGGTGCCCGGGCGAACCTCACCCTGATCAATCCGAAGGCGACCTGGCGGGTCACCGAGGAGCGTTTCAAGTCGCTCTCTGCGAACTCGTGGCTACTCGGGAAACGCCTCCACTCGAAGGTCATCCTCACGATTGCGGCTGGCCGCGTGGCGTACGAAGCATGAGCGGCTACTTGCTGCTCGAGGACGGCACAGCGTTTACTGGCCAAAGCACCGGTGCGCCAACAACTGCGTTCGGTGAGGCGGTGTTCACAACCGCAATGACCGGGTACCAGGAGGTCGTCACCGATCCAAGCTTCACGGGACAGATCATCTCGTTCACTGCGCCGATGGTCGGGAATTACGGCGTCGATCCCTCGCGAGACGAGTCCACGGCGGCTCACGCACGAGCGGTTGTGATGCGCGAGGCGCGTGGGCCGGGGTGGACGGAGTGGCTGACCGAGCGAGGGTTGCCAGCACTCACCGGCGTCGACACACGGTCGGTCGTGTTGCACCTGCGCGATCGCGGGGCGATGCGCGCCGCGGTCGTCTGTGACGGGTGCGCCTTGAGTGAGGCGCTCGAAGCAGTTCAGGCGCAGCCGAGCATGGCTGGCGCTGCACTTGCGCCACTCGTCTCGTGTGAGGCGCCGTATGTGTTCTCGTCCGAAGGAACTGTGCGGATCGCTGTGGTCGACTACGGCGCAAAACGGTCAATTCCGCGTCGTCTCGCAAACCAGGGCGCTGCGGTGACCGTCGTCCCACACAACACGCCAGCCGACGAGCTTGCCGCGTACGACGGTGTCGTCCTTTCCAACGGCCCGGGCGATCCAGAGCCGCTTGGTGCGCAGACAGCTGTGGTGGCTGAACTGTTGGGCCGCGTTCCTGTGCTCGGCATCTGCCTAGGGCATCAGCTGCTCGCTCAGGCGACCGGGCGCAGCACGTTCAAGCTTCCGTTTGGGCATCGCGGCGCAAACCACCCGGTACTTGATCGCGTCACCGGACGTGTCTTCGTGACCGCGCAAAACCATGGTTTCGCGGTCGAGGCGGCTGATGATCCGGCCGTTTCGGAGGTGTCGCTCTACGACGGGACGGTCGAAGGGCTCCGGCTGCCGGAACTTCGCGCGCGGTCGGTGCAGTTCCATCCCGAAGCTGGCCCTGGCCCTCACGACGCCTGGCGGATCATCGACGAGTTTGTCGCGGAGGTGCGCGATGCCGCGTAGAACCGACATTCAGTCGATCTGCCTAATCGGCTCAGGCCCGATTGTCATCGGGCAAGCATGCGAGTTCGACTACGCGGGCTGCCAGGCGCTCAAGGTACTTCGGGAGGATGGCTTCCGCACGATCGTCGTCAACTCGAATCCGGCGACGATCATGACCGACCCGGGATTCGCCGATGCGACGTACCTGGAGCCTCTCGACGTTGAAGGTGTCGCCTCGGTGTTGCGCCGAGAACGACCCGATGCGCTCCTGCCGACGATGGGGGGCCAGACGGCACTCAACCTTGCCCGCGAACTCCACGAGGCTGGCGTGCTGCAAGAGCTCGGTATCGAGCTGATCGGTGCCGACGTTGACGTCATCGCTCGGGCCGAGGATCGGCAGCTCTTCAAGGACGCAGTCGAGTCGTGTGGTCTTGAGGTGCCCGTTTCGCGGATCGTCACGAGCATCGACCAGCTCGAAGGTGCGCCCGTCCCCGCCGTCGTTCGGCCCGCGTTCACGCTGGGCGGTCACGGCGGTGGATTCGCGTGGACGTTTGAGGAGCTCGTTGCCCAAGTTGAGCGCGGCATCGCCGAGAGTCCGATCGGACAGGTGCTCGTTGACGAATCGATCAAGGGTTGGGACGAGTTCGAGCTCGAGGTCGTCCGTGACCGAGCAGACAACGTCGTCATCGTCTGCTCGATCGAAAATCTCGATCCGATGGGTGTCCATACGGGCGACTCCGTCACGGTCGCTCCGCAGATGACGCTCTCCGATGAGGCGTACCAGGAGCTTCGCGATGCGGCGTGCGCGATTGTGCGCGCCGTCGGTGTAGATACCGGCGGTTCCAACGTGCAGTTCGCACGAAACCGTGACACCGGAGAGATTCGGGTGATCGAGATGAACCCCCGCGTCTCGCGCTCGTCAGCTCTCGCCTCAAAAGCGACGGGCTATCCCATTGCGAAGGTCGCAGCAAAGCTCGCGGTTGGCTACACGCTTGACGAGATTCCGAACGACCTCACCGGCACAACCCCGGCAAGCTTCGAACCGACGCTCGACTACGTCGTCGTCAAGTGGCCGCGATTTGCGTTTGAGAAATTCGCCGGTGCGGACACGACGCTGGGTACGCAGATGAAGTCGGTGGGCGAGTCGATGGGGATCGGCCGTACGTTCCGTGAAGCGTTCGACAAGGCGCGCCGTGGGCTGGAGATTGACCCGAACTGGCGCCCCGAAGGACTCCACCCGTGGTTCGCTGCCGAGCTTGAGCGACCGATACCGACCGGCGACGTGATCTTCAAACGCGTCGATTCGTGTGCGGGCGAGGTCGAGGCCGCGTCGAACTATTTCTACTCGACCCGGAATGAGGCCGATGAGGCGAGTCCAGAGCCAGGCCGCTCGGTGGTGATCCTCGGATCCGGGCCAAACCGCATCGGCCAGGGCATCGAGTTCGACTACTGCTGTGTGCACGCCGCGCAGAGCTTCCGTGCCCTCGGGTATGAGGCCGTGATGGTCAACTGCAACCCCGAGACCGTTTCGACCGACTACGACACATCAGATCGGCTCTACTTCGAACCGCTCGACGAAGAGGCAGTGTTGGCGGTTCTTGAGCGCGAGCAACCCGTTGGAGTCTGCATCCAGTTTGGCGGGCAGACACCGCTCAAGCTTGCGCGTGCGATCGAGCGTGCTGGCTTTCGCATTCTCGGTACGCCGTATGACGCCATCGATCTGGCTGAAGATCGAGAGCGCTTCGGCACGCTCGCGGCCGAGATCGGCGTGCGGTGCCCGGCGTGGGAGATCGCCGATACGCCCGAAGAGGCTGCAGAGGCCGCCGAGCGCATCGGCTTTCCCGTCCTTGTGCGGCCGTCGTACGTGCTCGGTGGGCGAGCGATGCGCGTCTGTTATGACGGCAGCGAAGTGCTCTCGGCGGTGCGGGCGGCCGGGGGAACGGTGCTCGTTGACCGCTTTCTTGAACGTGCAGTAGAGCTTGATGTTGATGCACTCTGCGATGGCAATGACACCTACGTTGCGGCCGTGATGGAGCACGTCGAGGAGGCAGGTATTCACTCCGGCGACTCGTCGTGTGTCCTCCCCCCCTTCGGCATCGCGCCGCGAGAGT
>OMIZ01000033.1 GCA_900299235.1 Actinomycetota bacterium | reverse complement strand
TGCTGGAAGGCGAGCTCTCCGAAACGCCACCCGACCTCACAGGAAACGCCGCCAAGCTGCTCGCCCAGGTGCAGGGCGCGAACGAGATCCGCATCACGGGCGCCGCCGGCACCGACCTGACGATGCGTATCGCGGGCCGCAACTGGAACAACGACACGGGCGTACTGCAGCCAGGCCACTTCGCGAACTTCCCGAACGGTGAGATCTACATCGCCCCGCTCGAGGACGGCGCGAACGGTGTGCTCGTGGCCGACCTAACCGTGCCCTACACCGTTGAGGGCCTGGTCGACGCACCGGTCACGCTGCGCTTCACGAACGGCCGGGTCACGTCGATCGAGGGTGGCGTTGCCGCCGACATGCTGCGCGCGATCGTCGACGAGGCAGGCGCGGGCGCCGACGTGATCGCCGAGCTTGGCATCGGCTTCAACCCCGCAGTCATTCCGCGTGGCCACGTGATGCTCGACGAGAAGGCCGCGCGCACAGCGCACGTCGCGATCGGCCGCAACACCGGAACCTACGGCGGCGCCAACGAGGCGAAGATCCACGTCGACTGCATTTTCAGCGAGCCGACCGTGTGGGCCGACGGCAAGCCGGTCGAGCTGCCCGCATGAGCGACCTCTTCGAGCCACGGCCGCCCGCCGAGCCGCCGCAGTACGAGCCCGTTCAGCCGGGTAGCGGCCGAAAGAGCTTCCGCCAGACGCTTAGCCGGTTCACTGCACCGCTCGTGGGTGGCTTCGCGTTGCTTGCGAAGCTCGGGTCGCTCGCGAAGTTCGCGTCGATCTTCATCGCCGTCGGCGGCTACGCACTGATCTTTGGCTGGCCGTTCGCCGTCGGGTTCGTCGCACTGCTCTTCGTGCACGAGCTCGGCCACTACATCGAGGCGCAGCGCGAGGGGCTCCATCCCAAGCTGCCCGTCTTCATCCCGTTCCTCGGCGCCTACGTGAAGATGACCGCCGGCAACCCGTGGCAGGCCGCACGTGTGGCGATCGCAGGCCCGATCGTCGGTGGTTTCGGCGCGATGGTCTGTTACATCTGGGGAGAGCATCAGAACTCGCCTGTTCTCCACGCCCTCGCCTACACCGGCTTCATGCTCAACCTGCTGAACATGATTCCCGTGTCGATCCTCGACGGTGGCGCGGTGGTGCGCTCGGCCCGCTTCCTTTGGCACGGCGGCGGTCGTAACAAGGCGATCGTGATCTACGGGCTCTACGCCCTCACCGCCGTCGCGCTGATCCTCGGTATGCGCGCCGCGTACATCGTTCAGCACCGGCTGTAGCCGTGGACGACCGACGCGTCTTCGATCGGACGATTGCCGACTCGGCAGAGGCTGTCGAGAAAATCGCCGCGGAGTTCCGCACGGGATTTGCGCTCGTCGACCAGATCGACCGTCCGGCCGTTGCCGTGTTTGGGTCTGCGCGCGTACCCGCCGACGCCGCCACGTACGAGGCGGCTCGCGAGATCGGTCGCCGTTTCGCTGCTGAAGGCTGGGCGGTGATCACCGGTGGCGGCCCCGGTGTAATGGAGGCGGCTAATCGTGGCGCCCACGAGGCGGGCGGGCTTTCGGTGGGCTGGAACATCAAGCTGCCGCACGAGCAGGCGAGCAATCCGTACGTCACACTCGGCCACACTTTCGAGCACCTCTACGCGCGCAAGGTGTGCTTCACGAAGCCGTCGGAGGGGTTCATCGCGATGCCCGGTGGCTTTGGGACGCTCGACGAGCTCTACGAGTCGCTCACGCTGATCCAGACCGGAAAGATGCGGCACTTCCCCGTCGTGCTCTTCGGGTCGGAACACTGGGGTGAGATGCTCGACTGGCTACGCCGCCAGCTCGCGACGGACGGGTTGATCTCGCCGGGCGACGTCGAGCTGTTGCGGGTGACCGACGATCCGGCCGAGGCGGTCGAGATCGTGATCGACTGTTTCGCTCGCCGCTGCGCGCTCTAGGCTCTGACGCGCTCGGCGCGGATACCGAGGCGGCGGCCAAAGATCCCGAGGCAGCACGCGACCGCGGCCGCTTCACCAACCGCACGGTTGATGCCCTCGATCCACGAGCGTTCCGCAAACCCCGATCCGACAAGCATCAACGCGGTCGTCGGGATGCCAACTGCGAGCGCTAGACGCAACCAGCGCGCCGAGAGCCAGTCGGCGACCGCCGAGAGCGGAACGGGCACGTCGCCGCCAAGGGCACGAGCGGCCGGACCACCATCGGCCGTCACAAGGGCTGCTAGGCGAAGCGCTCGGAGGCCAGCGAGGAGCGCCACAAGCGGGACGGTTGCAGCAGTCGCCGAAATCGCCGTCCACCACCAAGGCAACAGGGCTGCGACGAGCGCCGTGTGGGCAAGCATCCCGACGTCGGCCAGGGCAGCCGCGACACACGCCACGCGAAAACGCCGTTGAACGAGGCGAAACTCTGCAGCTGACGCGTCGTGTGCGCGTCGCAGGCGAAGCGCGCGCAGAGCGCCGAGGGCGCCCGCCGCAAAGGCGATCTGAATCGCCAGCAAGATGGCGATTCCTGTGACCGAGACGACCGTCGCCAGGTCGCCGCTGATCGTCGGCCAGCCGCCAGCCACGACGTAGCTCCGTTGCGTAACGGTCACTCCGACTGCTGCCAACGCAAGCGCAGCAAAGGCTCGCGCCGAGGCGCGCCGGGTTTCGCGCACACGCAGGTCGGCAGCGAACGTGGTGGCAATCGTGGCAGGGTCGCCAAGGCGCGATTCGCACCCCGGCTCGCACTCCACGTGATCGACAAACTCGGCCAGGATGCGCGCGCGCTCGGGACCGCGGACTCCCGCGGCGAGCAGCTCGTCATCAAGCGAGGTGAGCCAACTCATGCGAGCACCGCCTCGACCGCATGGGCGAACTGCCGCCACTCGCTTGCCCGAGCGCCAAGCGCCTTCGTACCCTTCGAGCTCAGGGCGTAGACACGACGACGGCGACCTGAGACGGTCGTCCATGAGCTCTTCAGGAGCCCGTCAGCCTCAAGGCGATGGAGCACCGGGTAGACCGTCCCCTCGGCGAGATCGAACGCGCCCTTGCTGCGGCGGCGCAGCTCTTCGATCACCGCGTACCCGTGGAGCGGCTGCTCACGGAGCGCGGCGAGCACGAGCACGTCGAGGTGACCCTTGAGCGACTCCGCCTTCATGCCTCCTACTATACCTAGCAGCACTAGGTATATGTCAACCCGAAACGTCGACGGGCGACCCGAAGGCCGCCCGTCGCACAACCACACACTGGGGAAGACTCAGCGAACGTCGAAGGCGTTACTGCGGCCGCTTGGGGGCCCTGCAAGCCCCGAGGCATCCGTCGCGGTCACACGGTTCCCGGTCGCCCGGGCCGTGAACTTGACCTGGCCGGTGCCAACACCGTTCGCGAAGCTCACGGGTGTCACGACAACGAGCCCGTTCGACGTGTCGCTGAGCGTGACCGGGCCGGCATAGTCCTGCACCGACTGCCCAAGCGAGTCGAACGCACGCACCGTCACGTTCACGGTCGTATTCAGCGTCGTCGGGGTGCTGAGCGTCACCGAGAAGTGATCAGCAGCACCGATCACGTCGAAGGCTGAGCTCCGCACCGGCGTCACCGCCCCGCCACCGTCAACGACGGTGATCACGTCGCCGTTCTTCGGTACGCCGAACTGCAGTGACGCCTTGCCAACGCCGGACGTCCAGACAAACGGCGTTGCTGTGGTCACCGTTCCGGTCGTGTCGGTGACCGTGACCGGCCCGACAAACGACGAGATCGTCTGACCAAGAGCGTCCTGCGCCGTGACGGTCACCGCGAGCGTGCTGCCGCGGAGACCACTGACGTGAACGGTGCCGGCGCCAAGCGCCACCTTGAGCTTCGCGAGCGGCCCAACGACGTCGACGACGCTGCTCGTACCGGTCAGGTTGCCTGCGCCAAGCGGCGCAGCCGCACGGGCGACGAACTGGATTCCGCGAGCCGGCGCAGGTACGAGGATCGAGACGCGGGCAATGCCGCTCCGTTCGGGAACGGTCGCCGTGAAGACACTGTCGGCCGACACGGTGATCGTCGAGGCGGGTGAGAACGCTGCGGTCTGCCCGAGAGCGTCAACCGCAGTGACCGTCACCGGAACGGCGACACCTGCGGTGATCGGCGAGGCGATGCTCGAGAACTTGAGCCCAACCGCCTGGCCGATTACGTCGAACGACGGTGACACTCCCACGGCTCCAGAGCCCGCAACGGTGAGCCGGTCATCCTTGAACGGCACGCTGATCTGCAATGTCGCAGTACCAACACCCTTTGCCCAGCTAAACGGCGCCGACGGAACGATGTGGCCGCTCCGGTCGGTGACGTTCACATTCGGGCCAACCAGGCCGTTCAGGTTGAGCACCTGCTGGTTGAGCGCATCGAGCGCCACAGCGGTGAGCGTGAAGTTCGTGTCCTCGGCAACTGGGCTGTCGCTCACCGTCACGCGGTAGTGATCGACAAAGCCGTAGACGATGAACGGTGCCGATGTCCCCAGCGCGCCACCAGCCGACACCGTCACCGTGTTGTTCCGGAACGGCAGCGCGAACGAAACCGTCGCGGTACCCGTACCTGACTGCCAGTTGAACGGCGTGACCGGAAGAATCGAGTTGCCCAGGTCGGTCACGTTCACCGCGGGAACAGCGATTGGCCCTGACAGGTTCGAGACGATCTGGCTCGCAGCGTCGTAGGCGACCGCCGTGAGCGTGACGGCCGAACCGACCGCAACGTTCGGCGCATCGAGCGTCACCTTGAAGTGGTCGACCGGCCCGACGACGGTGAAGATGTTGCTCGTTCCGGTTGCCGAGTTGCCGGAGACGGTGATCGTGTCGCTCCGCGTGGGTGTCGACACCGTGAGGGTGCCCGTCGCCACACCGTTTGCCCACGTGAACGGCGCGATCGCCGCAAGCGAGCCCGTCACGTCAACGGCGTTGATCGAACCTGCGAAGTTCGTGACGACATGGTTGCCGGCGTCAAGCGCTGTAACGGTCACGACGAAGCCGGTATCGGTGAACTTTTGCGTCGCTGGAATCGAGACGCGGAAATGGTCGAGCGCACCGAAGTGCGCCGTGCGCTTCGAGGTCGCCGCGCCCGCAAACGGCGCAGCGATCAGTAGGCCAGCAACGATCGCAACGGCCGCAACAACCCGCGTCGCTCCGCGCTTGAACAGCACCGCAGTATCCACTTAAGCCTCCCCAGGCCGTAGGTCTCCCCGGGAGACGAAATTGCACCCGGGATGGCGGGAATTCGGCCCGGAGGGTCCCGTTCCTGCGGACCCAAAAGGGGTATTTGCAGGAGGTTCGTGCTACTTGAGCTCGTCGAGCGCGCGGCGCGCACGCTCGTGCACGTCGCGACGACGCGCATCAAGGCCAAGCTCGTTCGCGGGCGCCGGCGCCGCTTCGGGCGTCGGATCGGCCGCAGGTGCGGGCTCAGCCTCCGGAGCCGATTCCGCCACCGCCGACGTCGGCACCGCTTCTGCGGGCTCTGGCACTGGCACCTCGGCCGCTCCGGGCGCAGGCGCCGCAGCGGCGGCCGCCTTCGCCGCGGCGAGACGCTCGCGCAGCTCGTCTGCCGGATTTGGGCCAAGATCGGCGATCGCCGCACGACCACCCTTGCCCCGCAGACGCTTCGCGTACGCAGAGACGCCAACGCCCCCACCGAGGCCGCCCAAAAAGACCGCAACAAGGCGTTTCATTGGGCAATTCCGCGGCCGGGCACGGGCCGATGCTACACTGCCCGCCGCTTCTCGCCACGCCCGTCGCACTGTCTACCCGAACGGTGCCAAGGAGGCGGGGCCGACTAAGTCCATGAGAAGGAAGGGAGATTCGGGATTATGAACGCGTACGAAGTACTACTCATGCTCGACCCCGAACTCGCCGAAGAAAAGGCGAACGAGGTCATCGCGCGCATGCGCGAGCAGGTCGAAGCTGACGGAGGATCCTGGGACGGCCACGAGCCGTGGGGTCGCCGCAAGCTCGCCTACGAGATCAACCACAAGGCTGACGGTGTCTACCACCTGCTGCTCTTCACGGCCACGCCCGCGACGCTCGATGAGCTCACGCGCGTGCTGAAGATCACCGACGGCGTCATGCGGCACCTCGCCGTGCGGCGCGTCCAGGGTGGCAGCACGAAGGCCCCTGCCCAGCTTGGAGCCACGTCTGGAGCGGCCGATGACGCCGCTGCAGCCGCGGAGTAGCCTGGACCTTCGTCGAGCTTAAGGAGCGAAGAAACCATGGCGAACATCAACCGCGTCGTGCTCGTCGGGAACCTCACCCGGGATCCCGAGCTGCGTCACACCCCAGGCGGCACCGCCGTGTGCAGCCTTCGCCTTGCCGTGAACACCCGCCGCAAGGACGGTGCTTCCGGTGAGTGGACCGAAAAGCCGAACTACTTCGACGTCACCGTGTGGGGCAACCAGGGCGAAAACTGCGCCCAGTACCTCGCGAAGGGCCGTCCCGTCGCAATCGACGGACGCCTCGAGTGGCGTGAATGGGAGGCCCAGGACGGCACCAAGCGCCAGGCCGTTGAGATCATCGCCGACACCGTGCAGTTCCTTGGCGGTCGCGACGGTGGCGATACCGGCGGCGGATTTGGTGGCGGATCCGGCGGTGGCGGCAACCAGTTCATCCCCCAGGGTTCGGGTGCGCAAGACGCCGATTTCCCCGGCGCACCGGCCGACGACGACATTCCTTTCTGAGCAGGAGGCAAGATGGCAGCAAAGACTGAGAACCGGAGCCGGAAGCGCAGCGCGCCCCTGACGGGCGGTCGCCGCAAGTCCTGCTTCTTCTGCAAGACCCACGTCGAGGAGATCGACTACAAGAACGTCGGCGAGCTTCGCCGGTACATCTCCGAGAAGGGCAAGATTCGCTCGCGCCGCATCAGCGGGGCGTGCCGCCGGCATCAGCGCCAGGTGGCCGTCGCCGTCAAGCGGGCCCGCGAGATGGCACTGCTGCCGTACGTGGCCGAAGGCCGCGAGGGTGGCGAGCGTGAGGGTCGCGGCCGTGACCGCGATCGGGAGCGTTAGAGATGCAGGTCGTCCTTCGTTCCGACGTCGATAAGCTCGGCCTCCGCGGCGAGGTTGTGACGGTTGCGCGTGGTTACGCCCGCAACTTCCTCCTCCCCCGTGGTCTCGCCGAGATCGCCACGCCCGGCCTCATCGCTGAGGTCGCAAAGCGTGACGCACGCCGTGCCCGCCAGGAGGCAAAGACGGCCGAAGAGGCGCAGGCAATCGCCGACCGCATCTCCGGCACGACGCTCCAGTTCGATGTGAACGCGGGCCCCACCGGTTCGCTGTTTGGCTCGGTTACACCGACCAATGTCGCCGACCGTCTGTGGGAGGAGCTGAAGATCCGCGTCGATCGCCGCAAGCTCGGCTTCGACTCGATCAAGCGGCTCGGCCGGTACACGGTGCCGGTCGAGGTGTTCCACGGTGTGACTGCCGACCTCAAGGTTGTCGTCGCGCCCGAAGGTGGCGTGCTGCCCTCCGATGAGGAGCTCGCGGCCATGGCCGGTATCGAGGCCGCGGCGGCCGAGCCGACCGTCGAAGAGGCTGTTGCTGAGGCCATCGCCGACGAGGCCCCCGAGGCTGATGCCGATCGGAGCAGCGAGGACGCGGCTGACGCTGAGGAGTCGGCCGAGTAACAACCTCGGCGCTGGGGCGCGCCCCGGTCGTTGTGTGATCTGACGGGCCCGGTCATCTGATCGGGCCCGTCGTCTTTCTCGGGTTGGCCGGATGATTTTCCCGCTCAGAGCGGGCTTTTTCTCCTATCCACAGACCTGTGGATGAAAGACATGGCCCTTGTGGACAGGGATAGCCGATCTGTGGATGACGTCCGCGACAGAGGGCACCATGGGGAACATGTGTTCGCTTCCTAGCCCCTTTCTCCTCCTGAGCACGGCAACGCGAACCGTTTCGCGATCAGACCTCTCGTGGCTGGGTCGAGTTGTCCACAACAGACCCCCTTTCAATCCACAGGGGCCGACCGAGAGGATGCTGAGTCCGTGACCACCGCCCCCGCCCAAACATTCGGCAACGCCGCCCTGCCACCGCAAAACCTTGAGGCAGAGGAGTCGGTTCTCGGGGCGATGATGCTGTCGCCGGGAGCGATCGCAACGGTCGTTGAGATCGTCGACGCGAGCGACTTCTACCGCGAGAGCCACAGCACGATCTTCCGCGCGGCCGTTGAGCTGTACGCGCAGGGTGAGCCAGTCGACGTTCTGACGATCGCCGACAAGCTCGACAAGACCGGCAAGCTCGACGAGGTTGGCGGCGCCGACAAGATCCGCGAGATCGCCGCACTCACGCCCGCCGCGTCGAATGTCGGCCACTACGCGCGCATCGTCCACGAGATGGCGACGCTGCGGGGCCTGATCCGCGCGGGCAACACGATCGCCCGCCTTGGCTTCGACCGCCCGGGCGAGGCGGTTGAACTCGTCGATCAGGCCGAGCAGGTGATCTTCGATCTCAGCCAGGGTCGGGTGACGGCGCAGTTCGCGCACATCGAATCGCTGCTGAAAGATTCGTTCGAGCGGATCACGAAGCTCTACGAGGCGGGCACCGAGATCACCGGCACCCCGTCGGGTTTCCGCGACCTCGACCGACTCACGTCCGGCTTCCAGCCGGGCAACCTGATCATCGTCGCCGCCCGCCCGTCGATGGGTAAGTCGGCGCTCGGGCTGTGCATGGCCGCGAACATCGCGGTGCGTCACGAACAGCCGGTCGCCCTCTTCACGCTCGAAATGTCGAAGACCGAAGTCACGCAGCGCCTGATGTGTTCCGAAGGGCGCGTCGAGTCGCAGCGCCTGCGCACCGGCAAGCTCGCCGCCGACGACTGGACACGCCTGACCGGTGCCTGCGACAAGCTCGCGAAGGCGCCGATCTACGTCGACGACACCGGCTCGGTGACGATGATGGAAGTGCGCTCGAAGCTGCGCCGCTTGAAGACGCAGGAGCCGAACCTCGGCCTCGTCATTATCGACTACCTCCAGCTGATGACCTCGGGCACGTCGGTCGAGAACCGGGTGCAGGAGGTGTCGCAGATCTCGCGCTCGCTGAAGGTGCTCGCCCGCGACCTCGACGTGCCGATCATGGCGCTCTCGCAGCTCTCCCGCGCCGTCGAGCAACGCCACGACAAGCGGCCCATCCTCTCCGACCTGCGCGAGTCGGGGTCGATCGAGCAGGACGCCGACCTCGTGATGTTTGTCTATCGCGACGAGTACTACAACCCGGAGGAGACCGAGTCGGCAGGTATCGCCGAGATCATCCTGGCCAAGCACCGCAACGGCGCGACCGGCACCGAAAAGCTCGCGTTCCAGAAGCGGTACGCCAAGTTCTCTGACCTTGCGGCGGCCGCAGCATGAGCGCCACGACCGTGTGGATCTCGCCGAGCGCATCGTCGTTCTCGTGCCTCTGCGAGGTGTGTCTAGAGGCCGCTCGCACAAGCGGCGCGCTGTTCTTCGACGCGATGCAGGCCGCGAGCGTTCGTGGCGCCGTCGCACCCGGCGTTGAAACAACGAGCGTTCGCTGCCGCAACGGACACGAGCTGACCCTGCGACGAAGCAGCCGGCCGCCAGCGCTCGATCGCCCCGACGACCGTCAGCTTCAACTCGCATGAGGTCATGACGAACGTGATCCATCGGCAACACGTCTGGGTTGGTCCAGAGGCGACGACCTTTGAGGCTCCGTGCGAGGCGTGTCAGTCGAAGCGCGATCGCGACCCATGGTCGGTGGCTTTCGATGGCGCTGAGGTGCAGGGAACGCTGCGTCGCGATGCCGACGTCGGATTCACGACCTGCCGCAGCGGCCATCGCATCATCGTGCGACGGATGAAGCTCACCGCCGTTCCGAGCGGCCACTTCCACTAGCCGCGGCGAAGTGATCGGCGCGGCGACCCGCCGCATCAGGCAGACTCCACGTCGTGCCAGCCACCGTTGTCGTGGGCGCACAGTGGGGAGACGAGGGCAAGGGCAAGATCGTCGACCTCCTCGCGCAAAACTCTGATGTGGTCTGCCGATACCAGGGCGGGCCTAATGCCGGGCACACAATTATCGTCGGCGATCAGACCTACAAGATCCGCCAGACCCCGAGCGGCATCATCTCGGGGAAAGTGTCGATTGTTGGCGCTGGCTGCGTGGTCGATCCGGAGGTGTTCCTCGGCGAACTCGACGACCTTGCTGCGCGCGGCATCGACATCTCGAAGGTCGTGGTGTCGGGCAACGCACACCTGATCATGCCGTGGCACATCGCGATCGATCAGGCGTCTGAGCATCGGCTCGGGAAGCTTCAGATCGGCACGACGCGCCGCGGCATCGGCCCCGCGTACGCCGACAAGGCGTCGCGCCTCGGTATCCGCGTGCAGGACGTGCTCGACCCGAAGATCCTGCGCCAGAAGATCGAGGTGGCACTCGAAGAGAAGAACGTGTGGCTGGAGCGCGTCTACGAGGTCGACGGGTTCGATCTTGAGGAGGTGGCGCACCGCTACGAGGGGTATGCGCAGAAGCTTCGGCCCTACATCGGAGATACGTCACTGCTCGTCGACCAGGCGCTGCGTGAAGGCAAAGACGTTCTGTTCGAAGGGGCGCAGGGGACGCTGCTCGACCTCGACCACGGAACGTACCCGTTCGTGACGTCGTCGAATCCGATCGCGTCGGGTGCGTCGACCGGCATGGGCATCGGCCCCACCCGCATCGATCGTGTGCTCGGCGTTGCAAAGGCGTACGTCACACGCGTTGGCGAAGGCCCGCTGCCGTCCGAAATTCAGGGCGAAAACCAGCAGCGCGTCCAGGAGCTCGGTGGTGAGTTCGGCACGGTCACAGGTCGGGTGCGACGCTGCGGCTGGCTTGACCTGGTCGCTCTGCGCTACGCCGTTCGCGTCAACGGCATCACATCGCTCGCGCTCACGAAGCTCGATGTGCTGAGCAACTTCGCCGAGCTGCCCGTGTGCGTTCGCTACAAGCTGCGCGACGGCTCCGAAACCCCCCACTTCCCGGCCCATCAGAGCGACTTCCACCATGCGGAGCCAGTGTGGGAAGTGCTGCCCGGCTGGGAGTGCACGCTCGACGATGCGACCAACCGGTCAGAGCTGCCCGACGCTGCGAAGGCCTACGTCGAGTTTGTCGAGCGCGAGCTCGAAGTACCGGTCGAGCTCGTTGGCGTCGGCGCGGCTCGCAGCTCCGTCCTCGCCTAGTTCGGCTCGCTGAACGCCTCTTTCCAGCCCCACCGCGTGTCGTCACTAGACTCGGGTCAGTGAAGGTTCTTCTCGTCGGGTCGGGTGCGCGCGAACACGCATTGGCGCGCGGCCTCGCGAAGAGCCCCTCGCTGACCGAGCTGCACGCAGCACCTGGCAACCCGGGCATCGCCGAGATCGGCACCTGCCACCCGGTGCGCACAGACGACATCGAGGCGCTCGTTGACCTTGCGCAGTCGCTGCGGATCGACCTCGTCGTCGTCGGGCCAGAGGCGCCGCTCGTCGCCGGTTTGGCCGACGAGTTGCGTAAGGCGGGGATCGCGACGTTCGGCCCAAGCGCCGCAGCTGCCCAGATCGAGGGGTCGAAGGCGTTCGCGAAGGACGTACTCGACGCTGCCGGCGTGCCAACCGCCCGCATCCTTGAGGTGCCGAAGGCACCGTGCGTGGTGAAGGCAGATGGCCTCGCCTCAGGCAAGGGCGTCTTCATCTGCAACACCGACGAGGAGCTTGCTGCGGGCCTCGCCGGCGCACGCGCGCTCGGCGAAACGGTGGTTGTCGAGGAGATGTTGACCGGCCCCGAGGTTTCGGTCTTCGCGTTGTGCGATGGGGCAGTGGCGGTTCCGCTGGCCTCAGCGCGCGACTTCAAGCGCATCGG
>OMIZ01000032.1 GCA_900299235.1 Actinomycetota bacterium | reverse complement strand
GGCGGTCCCGGCTACGAGTTCGCCGACGAGAACGTCACCGGACACAACGCGCCGGGGCTTCTGTGCATGGCCAACCACGGCCCCGGAACCAACGGCGGACAGTTCTTCATCACCGAGACCGCCGTGGATCGGTTGGACGGCAGCTACTCGATCTTCGGTCGTTGCACGCCGACGGATCTGGTCGCCCGCATCGCCCGCGTGGACGTCTCGGGCACCACACCGATCGACCCGGTCGAGATCCGTCTCGAACCTGGCGTTGCCGTGGTCGTTGGGCCGAACGGATCGGGCAAGTCGAATGTGTCCGACTCAATCCTTTGGGCCACCGGTTCGCTCTCGCCTCACGAGATGCGCGCCGAGAAGCCCGACGACGTGCTCTTCGCCGGCTCGCAGTCGCGCTCGCCGGTCGATTTCTGCGAAGTCGACCTGGTGTTCGACAACGAGGATTCGGCGTGGCCAGAGCTGCCGTACTCGGAGGTTGTCGTCTCGCGCCGCCTCAATCGCGGCGGCGAGGGGCAGTACCTCGTCAACAAGGCTGCGGTTCGCCGTATCGACCTGATCGAGCTGCTCTCTGACGTCGGCCTCGGTGGCGGTCTTCGCTCGGTGATCTCGCAGGGTGCGGTCACGTCGGTGCTCGGCGCGAAGCCGCACGAGCGCCGCGAGCTGATCGAGGAGGCGGCAGGCCTCGGGCGGTTCAAGCGGCGTCGCCATCGTGCCGAGCTCAAGCTCAACCGGGTTGGTATTCAGGTCGAGCGCGCCCGCGACATCGAGGAGGAGGTGCGTAAGCGGCTGCGGCCGCTGGCGCTCCAGGCGACCGCCGCTGAGCGCGCTGAGAAGCTCGGTGAGGAGATCTCCGCGCTGCAGGCGGCAATCGCCACGCTCGACCTTGCACGGCTTGCGGGGCGGCGTTCGGGCATCGAGCAGGAGCGCACCGTCAAGGTCGCTGCCCGCCGCGAGCTTGAGGCACAGCTCGAAGCGATCTCGACCGAGCGCACGGCGGCCGAGGAGGAGCTCACCGACGCCGCGGGCGTACGTGAGGGTGGCACAGCTGCGCTGTACGCCCTGAAGGCGGGCGGTGAGCGGCTGGGTCTCCGGCGCGAATCGGCGGCTTCGCTGCTTTCGGGGCTTGAGGCTGAGCTCGAAGAGGTTCGTTCGTTCGACCCGTCGGCCAACCAGGAGCTTGAGGCGGCGGCGCGCGAGGCAGCGAATGCTGCGCAGGCTGCCGCTGGCGAGCGGGCACGTCTCCAGGTTGAGGCTGAGGAGCGCTGGGCGCGTCTGGCGGCTGTTGAGCGTGCCGCGCAGGCTGCGATCGCTGTCGACCTCGAAGCGGTGCTTGAGCGCCGTGCAGCGGTTGAGGGACGCCTGCAGGGTGGTAGTCGCGACGCGCTGCTCTCGTTGCGCTCAAGCGCGCAGGCGCTCGGTGTGCGTCACGAGGCGGTGACGCGTCTGCTTGGCGAGGTGCGGCCCGCGCTCGAAGAGGCTCGCCGCCGCGGCGATGGGCCGTCACCGGCCGCACTTGGCCGGGCTGCCGACGAGGCGGATGCCAACGCACGAACTGCCGCACGCGAGCATGACGACCTCGTTGCGCGCGCGAAGCTCTCACGCGAGCGTCTCGCGGCGCTGGAGCAGTCGCTCGCTGAACGTGAAGGTCTGCCGCCTGCTGCACGCGCACTGGCCGAGGAGGGCGAGCAGCTCGCGCTCTCGCTGCTCAAGGTCGATGCGGGTCGTGAGCGCGCCGTTGCGGCTGCGCTGAGCTACCGCGCCTCGGCGCTTGTTGCCGACAACGCCCAGCAGGCGCTGCAGTTGATCGACCGGGCTCGCTCCGCGGGGCTTGGTTCGGTGCTCGTGCTCGTCGGTCGTCATCCGCGTGATCTCGTCGGTGAGCTGCCGGTCGTTGCCCGCGAGCAGCTGCTGTCGGCATCGGTTGCATCGGTGACTGAAGACGGCATCGGCTGGGATCCAACGCGCGGCGAGCTGTGGTTTGCGGGCGAGACTGCCGAGGCGGTGCTGCTTGAGCTTGAGGCGCGCCGTCGTGAGCTGATCGAAGAAGTTGCCGAGCTTGAGCGTCGCGCCGACGGCGCCGCAGAAGAGGCTGAGCGTGCGCGTGAGGCGGCGAAGGCCGCTGCCGCAGCGTTTGCCCCGGTCAAGCATCTGCGCAACGCCAAGATGGCTGATGCCGCTTCGCTTGAGCGCATCGTGACAGGCGCGGAGCGGCTCGATGAGACGCTCCGGGTTGCCGCGGCCGCTGCTGCTCGCATGGAGGGGCCGCTTGCCGAGGCAAACGCGTCGCTTGCCGCCGAACTGCGTGAGGTGTCGGGGCACGAGGGCGAGCTTCGCCGTTCGGTTGCCGAGATCGAAGCGCGCGCCCGCGACGCTGAACGTCGCGCCAACAACCGCACGGCGATGGCCGAAGGCGACCCAGCGGTGCTCCGCGAAGAGGCGCAGGAGCTCACGCGGCTCGCGTCTGAGGCCGTTCACGCGGCCGACGCCCTGGCTGCCCGTGCGGCGTCTGCGGCACGGGCTCTCGGCGATGCGCGCCCGGGCCGGGTTGGTCGTGCAGCTGAGCTTGTTCTTGAGCGCCTCGTCAATGGCGCAAGTCGCCTAGCCGCGGCGCTCGCCGTCGACGTCGATCGCTTCGAAGCCCCGCTTCGTGCCCGGGTTGAAGCCGACCAGGCACGCGCCTCGGCGCTCGGCGCTCGCCTGCGTGAGCTCGGTGCGGCCGAGGTGGAGCTGCGGGCGAAGGCCACCGAGGTTGTCGCGCGCATCTCGACGCTCGATGTCGAGCTTGCGCGTACCGACGCCGAGCGGGAAGAGGCGCAGCGTCGCCTCGACGCCGCAGGCGCAGAGCCAGCTGAGGGCGAGAACCGCGACGAGCTGGCGCAGAAGCTCGATCGGCTTGAGCGCCGCCGTGAGCAGCTCGGGCAGGTCAATCCGCTCGCGAAAGAGGAGTACGAGGCCGAGAAGGAGCGCCTCGAGGAGCTTTCGGAGCAGCGAGCGGATCTGGAGAAGTCGCTTGAGGAGCTCGAAGCGCTGCGCAAGGATCTGACCGACACGGTCGAGCGTCGGTTCGCCGAGACGTTCGAGGCGGTGCAGACGCACTTCGCCGAAGTCGCGGCCACGCTCTTCCCCGGTGGCGAGGGTCGCCTGCAGATGGTTGAGGCTGAGGAGGGCGAGGAGGAGGCTGGCATTGAGGTCGAGCTTCGTCCGGCGGGTAAGAAGGTGCAGCGGCTGTCGCTGCTCTCCGGCGGCGAAAAGTCACTCGGTGCGATTGCGTTCCTGTTCAGCTTGTTCCTGGCACGCCCGAGCCCGTTCTACTTGCTCGACGAGGTTGAGGCGGCGCTCGACGACGCCAACATCGGACGGTTCACCGACCTGCTGCGGACGTACGCCGACCGCGCGCAGTTCATCGTGATCACCCATCAGAAGCGCACGATGGAGGCCGCTGACGTGCTCTATGGCGTCACGATGGGCCCCGATGGTGTGTCGCAGATCGTCTCGCGTCGCCTGCCCCGCGAGGAGCAGGCCGCGGTCACCGCGTAGCGGCCCGCTGCCGCTCGTCTACGGTTTCACCATGGCACGAAGCTGGGCTGAGCTGTTGGGCGACGAGGAGACCGCGGAGGCGCGCGAAGAAGAGCGCCGTGGCTTCTTTGGGCGTCTGCGTGAGTCGCTCGCCAAGTCGCGACGTGCCCTTGGCGATCAGCTCGCCGCTGTCGCGTTCGATCCGGGCGATGCGGAGTCGTGGGAGCGGCTTGAAGAGGCGCTGCTGATGGCGGATGTTGGTGTGCCGGCGACGGTTGAGTTGATCCGTCGCCTCGAAGCGCGCGCCGACCTTGCCGACTTCAACGAGGCGCTTGCCGAGGAGATCGCCGGCCTGATGGGCGAGCCCCCCGTCCTCAACGTCAAGCATTCGCCCGCCGTGATCCTTGTGGTGGGCGTGAATGGGACGGGCAAGACGACGACGATCGGCAAGCTCGCACGCAAGCTGCACGAGCACGGGCGCAAGGTCACGCTGGGGGCGGGCGACACGTTCCGCGCGGCGGCCGAGGAGCAGCTTGAGATCTGGGCCGAGCGTGCGAACGCGACGTTCGTGGGTGGCGAGCGCGGGGCCGACCCGGCAGCGATCGCCTACGACGCGATCCAGGCCGGTGGCGACGTGATCCTGATCGACACGGCTGGGCGCCTGCACACGCAGACCAACCTGATGGACGAGCTCGCGAAGGTGCGGCGGGTGATTGCGGGCAAGCTCGACGGGGCGCCGCACGAGACGATCTTGGTTGTCGACTCGACGACGGGCCAGAACGGCCTGCAGCAGGCACGGCTCTTCTCGCAGGCGGCGCCGATCTCCGGCATCGCGCTCACGAAGCTCGACGGCTCAGCGAAGGG
>OMIZ01000031.1 GCA_900299235.1 Actinomycetota bacterium | reverse complement strand
GGTCTCGCCGACACGGTCGCTTGGTACCGCGACAATCGTGCGTGGTGGGAGCCGATCAAGTCGGGCGAGTACCGCGCCTACTACGAAGCGCAGTACGGCACCCGCCTCAGCGGCTAAGCGGAATCCACCAGGATTCCAAAGGAATCGCTAACGGGTTCCGGTAGGGCCCGTTGCTACCGTGACCCATCGTGCTCCGGCGCGCCCTGCCTGTTATCGCGCTTGTCGCGCTCGGCGCCCTCGGCGCGCTCGCTGCCTCGGTCGTCGCCCAGGGGTCGCTTCTCGACACCACGACGGGTACGTCGGTGTCTGCGCCCTCATCGACTGATGTGACAACGACGACCACGATTCCGACGGGCACGGTTCCCACGGTTCCGACCACCACTGCGCCGCTTACGACTACGAGCGTTCCCTTGACGACGACGGTCCTCACGACGACCGCGCTCACCACCACCGCCCGCACGACGACGGGCGCGACTACGGGGACGACTACGACACCCGCCTCGACCGTTCCGGCGGTGAGCGTATCCCCCACCACCATCGTGATCGATGGACATGGCTGGGGTCATGGCATGGGGATGAGCCAGTGGGGCGACTACGGCTACGCGAAGCATGGGTGGAGCTACACGCAGATCCTCACTCACTACTACACCGGTGTCACCGTGGCTGTGAAGCCCGAGGTTCCGGTGCGTGTGCTGCTCTTCGATGGGGTGAGGCGGGTCACGCTCGCATCAGACTCGCCCTGGAAGGTCACTGACGCCACGGGCGCTGTGGTGGCTCTCCCGGCGGGCAAGTTGCTGCTCGCCGCTGACCTGATGATCTCGGGTCGCACGCTTACCGGCCCGCTGACCTTCGACCCTGGCCCGACACCGCTGACGGTTGGCACGCGCACCTACCACGGGAGTGTGATCGCGACGTCGACGGGGACGAAGTTGCAGATCGTCAATCGCCTCGGCCTTGAGCAGTACGTCGATGGTGTGCTTGGCTCCGAGGTGCCCTCGACGTGGCCTGCCGAGGCGTTGAAGGCGCAGGCGGTCGCTGCGCGCTCCTATGCGCTGGCCGAACTCACGACGATCGTGACCGCGCGTGCCTACGACCTGTTCAGCGACACACGCAGCCAGGAGTACCTTGGCATCTCGGCTGAGACGCCAGCGACGCTCGCTGCGGTCTCTGCCACGGCCGGCCAGGTGATCCTCTCGGGTGGGCAGGTTGCGACGGCGTACTACTCGTCGAGTTCGGGTGGGCGTACCGAGTCGGCTCTCGACGCGACCGGAAAGGACATTCCGTACCTGCAGTCGGTCGACGATCCGTACGACACGTTTTCACCGAACCACAATTGGGGGCCGGTGCTCGTCGATGGTGCGAGGGCTGCGAAGGCGCTTGGTATCGCCGGCGAGTTGATCGACCTCCAGACCGTCAATGGCCCCACAGGACGCGTCCAGAAGGTTGTGGCGGTCTCCACGACCGCCTCGACAACCTTCCATGGCGAGACCGTTCGGTCGGCGCTGGGTCTCCGCTCAACGTGGTTCTCGGTGCGCTGGCTCGCACTCGCCAAGAGTCAGACACTCCCGCAGGGGAATGTCTCACCGGTCACGCTCACAGGAATCGTGCGTGGTTTCAGTGGCGTGCAGCTTGAAGCGAAGCCTTCGGGTTCGGTCTGGGCCCCGGTCGGGCCGGTGACGCCAAACGCCGATGGCTCTTTTTCGATCGCTGTTAGGCCCTCGGTTACGACGGCCTACCGTTTGGCGGCGGGAACGCTCCGAGGCGGCCAGGTCACGCTTGCGATCGCACCAGTCGTTACGGCCTCGGCGCTTAACGGTTCGGTGAGCGGCTCCGTTGCCCCGGCGGCGGCCGGGCTACCTGTCGAGCTGCAGGTTCGAAACGGCTCGGTGTGGCAGGCGGTCGTTGCGAGTACCACCGACCCGACGGGTGCCTTCACTCTCGGTGCGCAACTTGCGCCGGGCACCTATCGCGTTAAGTGTGTGCCTGGCGCCGGCCTTTCGCCGGGATTCTCTGCCACGATCGTGATCTCGTGAAGGTCGTCCTGCTCTGTTGCGTTGCGGTTCTCGCCTTGCCGGCCGCGGCGGGCGCGTCGCGGTGGGCGGTCGGGGTGCCGCTCGGAGGAATGGCGCAGGCTGAAGGTGCTCTTCCGGGGGCGAAGGTGCTGA
Organism: Actinomycetota bacterium; assembly: GCA_900299235.1. Taxonomy (GTDB): domain Bacteria; phylum Actinomycetota; class Thermoleophilia; order Gaiellales; family Gaiellaceae; genus PALSA-600. Next base: position 832 of record OMIZ01000031.1, on the reverse strand, counting down.
TCCCGGGGAAGGCGTTGCTCACCGTCGGGCCACGGCCCCATCTTGCAGGTGCTCGCTATATCGAGCGGCTTGATCGGAAGCTGCGCTCGGTCGCGTTCGCGAACACCGAGCCGTACGCGGCCGAGCAGTGGAACCTCGACGCGATCCACGCGTGGACGTATTGGCCCGACCCACCGCAGCTCCAAGTGATCAAGGTGGCGGTGATCGATTCGGGCCTCGACGCAGGACATCCCGACTTTCTCGGCCGAGTCGCGGCTGGCCGTTCATTCGTTGGCTCGCCGTGGACCGTTGATAGCGACGGTCACGGGACGTTTGTCGCCGGCGAGATTGCGGCTGATGCGTTCAACCACATTGGCATCGCAGGGGAGGCGTTCAACGCGCAGCTGCTCGTGGCCAAGGTTGTCGACGACGACGGTTCGGTCTCGCTTGAGGGGGAGGTTGACGCGATCCACTGGGCGGTCACGAGTGGTGCGCGGGTGATCAACCTGAGCCTCGGTGGGGTGCGCGACCCAATCGACCGCTCGCTCGACTCGTACGCACCGGTCGAGGCCGACGCGGTGGCATATGCCTACGCGCACGGCGCCGTTGTTGTTGCGGCCGCGGGTAACGGGCCCCAGTCGCCAGCTACGCCCTGGAACTACGCCGACTATCCGGCAGCCCTCCCACACGTCGTCGGTGTTGGTGCGATCCAGCAGAACGGTGTTGTGCCTGACTACTCCAACCGCGACGAGACCTTCCTCGATCTCACGGCACCGGGTGCAGCGATGTTCTCGACGATCCCGCGGGCGCTGATCGACTCGCGGCTCTCGGGCTGCCTCGACGTCGCGTACTC
>OMIZ01000030.1 GCA_900299235.1 Actinomycetota bacterium | reverse complement strand
TCAGCAGAGCGGCAACGTTGGCCGCGGTGCAGGTCGGCACGAAGACCGCTGCCTCCTTGCCAAGCAACGCGGCGCCCTCGTGTTCGAGCCGCGCGAGTGCCGGGTCGGTCTCGAACATCGGCCACGCCGGCGTATGGGCGCGCATGGCGTCCCACATCTCCTCGGTAGGTGCCGAGCAGATGTCGGAACGCAGATCGATCACGTTCGTGCGAGGTGCACGCCGGGGCGAGCGCCAGTGTGCTCGCCACCCGCCACAACGTGGGTGCCGTTGACGAATACGTCGTCAACGCCCTGCACGTAGTGGAGTGGATCCATCAGCGTCGAGCCGTCGGCGAGGCGTTCGTAATCGAAGATCAGCAGGTCGGCTGCATACCCCTTCGCAAGTGCACCGCGGTCGTTCAAGCGGAAGTGACGGGCGGGCATCAGCGTCATCTTGTGAATCGCGACCTCAAGCGGCAGGGTGCCGAGCTCGCGGACGTGATGGGTGAGGTAGTGCACGTGGCCGGCGTAACAGACCGGATGCGCCGCGACGTTGTCGAGACCCACGTCAAGCGCCGCGGTGAAACCGTCGACGCCGAGTGACAGCATCGGGTGCGAGATCATCTCCTTGAGATGCTCGTCGGTGAAGAGCTCGCCGATCATCAGGAGCGCGTCCATGCCAGCGCCAGCGTCGGCGATGATGTCGAAGAAGGCGTCCCACTCGCTCTTACCCATCAGCTCAGCGATCTCGGGGAACGACTTGCCGTCGAGGCCGGGGTACTGCGGGCTCGCCTGAAGGCGCACACGATGCCACTCACCTGCGTGGATGAAGCGCCAGTAGCGGTCGCACTCATGCTTGAGCTTCTCGCGTAGCTGCGGGTCGCGGAGCCGCTTCTGCGCCTCCTGCCAGCCGTCTGCGCCGACCCACGGCGGCAGGATGCCAACCATCGCGCCAAGGCCATCCTTGAACGGCGTTGTGTCGGCGAGCACGTCAAGGCCTTCGACCTCGCGGGCGTGCTGCATCGTGTCGACGGCACGCTGCCAGGCGCCCGGAGCCGCACCCGTGCGGTTACGGACGTTCAAGTGCGAGATCTCGCCGCTTGTGCCTCCGTCGCGAATGATCGTGAGGAACTCTTCGATCGACTCCTGCAGGAACTGGTCACGGTTGCGGATGTGGCTCGTGTAGTGGCCCTTGTAGCGGCCCACAACCTTGTTCAGCCGCACGACCTCATCGGTGGGGGACTCACGGCCAGGCGCGAACTCAAGGCCGGTGGAGAGGCCGAGAGCGCCGGCATCCATCGCCTCGGCGACGTAGTTCTCCATCACGCGCATCTGCTCTTCGGTCGCGATCCGCTCACGCACACCGGCGGCGAAGCGCACGGTGTTGTGGCCGACGAACCAGGCGAGGTTGACCGAGTGCCCAAGGTTGCGAATAAAGTCGAGGTGCTCCGCGAATGACTCCCACTCAACCGGGCCGGGGTAGGCGAACGTCCGCAGACGTCCTTCCATTGCGGCCTTGGAGTGCGGCGACACCGGCGCGTAGGTCCAACCGCAGTTGCCGACGACCTCGGTCGTCACGCCCTGGCGGACGGTGCTCTCACAGTTCGGGTTGGTCAGCAGCGTGAAGTCGCTGTGGCTGTGCGGATCGACGAATCCTGGGCTGACGTAGCGGCCGGTCGCGTCGATCACGAGCTCTGCGTCAGAGCCGTCGAGCGTTCCGACATCAACGATGCGGCCACCTTCAATCGCCACGTCACCGACGAACGCCGGCGCACCGGTTCCGTCGACGATCGTGCCGTTCTTGATCAGGACATCGGTCACTTCTTCGTCACCGCATCCGTGACGCCACCGACACGCGGGTCGAGCACGTCGCGCAGACCGTCGCCGAGGAAGTTGAAGCCCAAGACGATGATCATGATCGCGGCGCCCGGGAAGATGGACATCCAGATGCTTGTGCCGACGTACTGGCGCGCAGTGGCGAGCATGTTCCCCCAGGCAGCCTCAGGCGGCTGAATGCCGAGGCCGAGGTAGGAGAGCGTCGCCTCGCTGAGGATCGCCTGCGAGAAGTAGACCGAGGTGAGAACGATGATCGGGGCCATGATGTTCGGCAGAACGTGGCGGAAGATCACGCGCACGTCGCTCGCGCCGAGCGCACGGCTCGACTCGATGAACGGGAAGCCCATCACCTCGAGCACCGCGGCGCGCACGACCCGAGCAAACGGGGCGGTAATGATGATCCCGATGGCGATCATCGCGTTGCGGCGCGTCGGGCCGAGGAGACCTGCGATCACGATCGCGAGCACGAGACCCGGGAACGCGAACACGAGGTCGATGATGCGGCTCACGAGGAGGTCCACGATCCCCTTGTAGTACCCGGCGAGCATCCCAAGGAACGTTCCTGCGATAAGCGCGATCGCAGTCGCCGTCGCCCCGACCTGCAGTGAGACCTGCGCGCCATGGATGATGCGTGCGAGCGTGTCGCGACCGATCTCGTCGGTGCCGAATGGATGCGCCCAGCTCGGGCCCAGCAGGCGATCAGCGTCCGACGTGTTCGGGGCGTTCGTCCAGATGAGGTTGCCGACGAGCGCTGTGAGAATCACGAACGCAACGATCACTGCACCGGCGATACCGATGGGGTTTCGCCACTTTGCCGGTACCACGAGGAACCGACGGCGGGGAATGGCCTTCCAGGTTTCTGTCAGCGTGCTCAATCTGCCACCGAGATTCGCGGGTCGAGGAGGCCGTACACAAGGTCGACCAGGGTATTGACGACAACGAAGACACCTGCGATCAGAAGCGTGGTCGCTTCGATCAGCGGGTAGTCGCGCTGAGAGATTGCGTGGAGCAGGTTGTAGCCGACGCCCGGCAGGTTGAAGATCGTCTCGACGACTGCGGCACCCGCGATCAGGTAGCCGACCTCAAAGCCAGCGACGGTGACGACGGGAATGAGCGCGTTCCGCAGTGCGTGCTTGATCAGGACGGTGCGGCGCGGCACACCCTTCGCGCGAGCGGTTCGGACGTAGTCGAGGTTCAGCACCTCGAGCATCGTTGCGCGCAGCATGCGCATCACGATCGCGAGCGTGAATACCGAGATCGACAGGGCGGGGAAGATGAACTGGGTGAAGTTCTTCCACGGGTCCGAGGTGATCGACACGTAGAGGAGCGGCGGGAGCCAGTTGAAGACGCGCGAGGTAAAGATGATCAGCAGCGTCGCGAGCCAGAAGCCGGGGATCGAGATACCGACGAGGCCGGTGAGGCGGGCGCCGTAATCGGCTGCCGAGTCGCGCCGGACGGCCGAGATCACGCCCAAAGGAATGGCGAAGATCAGCGCGATGATGATGCCGAGCAGAATCAGCTCGGCCGTGATGTGAATCGAGTGACCGAGGATCTGTGCGATCGGCTGACCGGTCTGGAACGAGTTCCCGAAGTCGCCGTGGAAGAGAATCCGGCCAGCCCAGTGGGTGTACTGGTGGTAGTAGGAGCCATCGATTCCGAGCTGCTTGCGCACGAGGTTCTTCTGCTCCTCGGTGGCAGCTTCATCGCCGAAGAAGATGATCGAGATGATGTCGCCGGTCATCAGTCGCACCATCAGGAAGATCGTGACCGAGACGGCGAAGAGCGTTGCGATCATCGCGATCACGCGGCGAATGAGGAATGTTGTCATGGCGTGGTGAGGTGATTCGTGAAGGCGTGAAGAGTTGAAGTGTTGCGTAAAAAGGGGTGAGGGCGGGACAGGCTGAACCTGCCCCGCCCTCGGCGAGGAACTTCTCTACTACTTGGTCACGTACGCGTTGCGCAGACCGGTGTTGAAGTCGGTGAACGCGACGTACATGTTCTTGAGACGGGTGTTGACGACCTGCCACTTCGACACCGACACGAGGCCGATCTCGAGGCACTCGTCTGCGAGGATCTTGTCGAGATCCTGGTAGATCGGCAGACGCTTGGCCGGGTCGAGGGTGATGCGACCGTTACCGATGTCGCGCCACATCGACTTGTTACCGCTCCAGCCCGAGAACCACTTGCCGTAGATGGCAGCGGCCGGGTGGTACTCGGCGACGTAACCGTCGACGTCACCGCGCATACCGCGGGCGGTGAGATCCCAGTCGAAGTTGCCGGCGCTGTTGTTGCCGGCGAACGTTGCCGTGTCCTGCGGAACGATGTTGACGTTGATGCCGATCTGCGAGAGGTCCGACTTGATCAGCGCTGCGATGGCAGCGAAGTCAGTCGGCGTCGCGAAGGTCGTCATCGTGACATCGAAGCCCGTGACGCCAGCAGCCTTCATCAGCGACTTGGCGGTCGGGAGGTCGTACTTCTCGTACTTGTTCTGCAGGTCATCATCGCTGAGCGGCCACGGGCCGTAGCCAGCAGCAACGACGCCGGAGTACTGGCCGTAGCCGTTGTAGACCTGCTTGATGATGTTGCCGCGGTTGATCGCGAAGTTGACCGCCTGGCGGACCTTCTTGTCGTACCAGGGCTTCGACTGGCCCGGCTTGATCGTCATCTGCAGCTCGCGGAACGCAGCCGTCAGGCCGTGAAGCACCGTGACGTTCGGCGCACCGTTGATCGAGGCAGCACCGTCGACCGACACCGTCGCACCATCGATCTGGCCGGTGCGCAGCGCCGCGAGGCGGGTCTGCTCATCGGTGATGATCGGGAAGTTGATGCCGTCCAGGTACGGAAGGCCCGGCTTCCAGTAGTGCGGGTTCTTGACGTAGCTCACGTGGTCGTTCGACACGTACGTGCCCTTGAGCATGAACGGGCCGGTACCGATGCCATCCACAGCCATGTTCTTCGTGCTGTAGATGCCGTTCGGCACGATCGACGAGTACCGCTGCCATGCCAGGTAGCCGTAGACGCGAGCGTCAGGCTGCTTGAGGTGCATGCGGACTGCGGTCGGCGTGATCGCCTCGAGGTGATCGATCGCCGGCAGCTGGCTGGTCGACGCCGACGTACCAGGGGCGGGCGGTGCAGCCTGCATCTGGAACGAGTAGATGACGTCGTTCGCCGTGACCGGGGAGCCGTCCGAGAACGTGATCCCCTTGCGGATCTGGAAGTCGATCGCCGTCTTACCGGCAACCTTGTAGCTCTCTGCAATCGCCGGGCGAAGGTTCAGCTTCGGGTCCCACTCGAGCAGAGACTCGTACATCATCTCGTTGCCCCAGCGGTTAGCCGTAAGCGTCGCGCCGAACGGAGCGATGAACGCCGGATCCTGCTCGAGCGCCCACGTGACCGTACCGCCGGTCGGAACCGTCTTTGCGACACGATGTGCCTTCGAGCGGGCTGCCTCAGCCGGTGCGGCGACCGCGCCGGCGACGAGTGCGCCGGCACCGAGCTTGCCGGCCTTCGCCAGCAGGCCCCGACGGCTGACCTCGCGCTCGAGAGGCGAGCTTTCGGTCTGCTTGTCTGACATGTGCCCCTCCTCCTTACTTCTTGGTGAAGACCGTTGAAATAGTGGTTCTTGGAACGTTTCTGGCCGGTAAATCTGTCGAACTCTTGCGGTTACTTCTGGTGATTCCTCGTAGTGTGACCTTTGGGGGAGTGCGGTGCTAGAGGATCTGCCCCACGCTAGGAGCTTCACCCTCGATGTCGTCATAGAATGGCGACTCACGCAGCTCAAGAGCCGCGAGTTCTGCAACAGCATTGCTGTCGAGTGAAACGCCGAGTCCCGGCGAATGTTGGAGAGCGATCTTGCCATCCTTGATCTCGACGGGGCTCGTCAGGACGTCCCGGAGCTGCAGCGGATAGTGCGTGTCGTTCGCGAAGGTGAAATGGGGTGAGGCCGAGGCGAGATGGACGTTTGCGGTCGTTGCGACGCCGAGTTCGGCCCAGCTGCCGATCGAGCACCACTTGCCGGCGTTCGCGGCGAGCTCAGCGATCCGTGCGGCACGTGAAAGGCCGCCAGCCTCGGACGGGTACACGACGAAGACGTCGCACGCTTCCGCCTTGATCAGCTCGAGCGCGGAGCGGATGCTCGTACAGCCTTCATCGGCGGCGATCGGTGATGAGACCGCGCGGCGAACGGTTGCCATGCCTGCAATGTCGAAGTCGGCAACCGGCTGCTCGGTGAACTGCAGGTCGAACGGCTCGAGCGCCTTGATCCACTTGATCGCGGTGGGGACGCTCCAGTTCATGTTCGCGTCGATGCGGATCTTCACGTCGTACCCGACGCGGTCGCGGATCGCCGCGAGCGTGTCGTAGTCCTGCGAGAGGTTCCGGCCGACCTTGATCTTCAGCTCGTTGTGGCCAAGCGCGACGAAGTCGGCGGCCTTCTGGGCGTTCGCCTCGGGCTCGTCGATGAAGAGGTAGCCGATGACGGGCGCGGCTTCGCGGGTGCGACCGCCCAGGAGCTCGGCGACCGGCACGCCAAGCGCCTTCCCCTTCAAGTCCCAGAGCGCGATCTCAACACCGGCCATGGCGTAGTTCGCAATTGCCGCCCAGTTACGCGCGTACTCCTCGAGCCGCTGGGTAAGCCACTCGATACGCAGCGGATCCTGGCCGATCAGGAACTGGCTGAACTCCCGGTCGATGATCGTCTGGATCGTCGGCAGCGTTGGCCCGGGAGCCTCGCCAAGGCCGATAATGCCCTCATCGGTATGGATCTGAACGAGCAGCCCAGACGCGGATGTGCGAATACCCCCGGTCCACTTGAGTGGTTCCCGGAGGGGAGTACGTACAGCCGTGGTCTCAATCCTTGTAATCCGCAAGAGGGGCTGTACACTAGGCCGCTCCCCCGAGATTGTCAACCATCCTGGGATTGTCAACAATGCCTTTGACGCAGCAGACCACCGAAACCGTCGAAACACGCCCCTCCGCGCCGGCCGCCGAGCTTCGTACGCGACGCACCCGCAGCGACGGCCCGCGACGCGACGCTGTGCTCGAAGTGCTGCGCCAGGAGATCACCATGGGGCGCTACGACGACGGTGAACGCCTCGTCGAAGATCGCATCGCACGTGAGCTCGATACGAGCCGCGGTCCCGTGCGCGAAGCGCTCCGGCAACTCGAACACGAGGGCCTTGTCGTCTCCTACCCCTACCGGGGCGCCGTCGTCCTTGGCGTTTCGGAAGAAGAGGTGCAGCAGGTTCTGATCCCCGTGCGGCTCACGCTTGAGAAGTTCAGCTACCTCAAGGCGCTCGAGCGCATGGATGACGAAGATTTCGCCGAGCTCGCCAAAGAGGTGTGGACGATGCAGGAAGCGGCCGCTGCCGACGACCTCATCCGCTCTGTCGAGGCCGACATCCGCTTTCACGAATACATCCTTTCGCGCTCCGGGCAGGCGCACACCGCGCAGGTGTGGCGCAGCATCCAGCCCCGGATCCGCGCCTACTTCTTCCGCTACGGCAAGGAGGCAGACCTGAACCGCATCGCGTTCGAGCACGGTGATTTGCTCCAGACCCTGCAGTCGGGCGACCCAGAGGCAATCATGGGGGCGCTCGAACGGCACATTACGACCAGGACACCTGCACCGTGAGCGACGCGATTCTCAAAGTCACAAACCTCCGCACCTCGTTCAAGACGGCCGCCGGTGTGGTTCGCGCCGTTGACGGCGTCAACTTCGAGCTTGGCGCCGGACGCACACTCGGCGTCGTCGGTGAATCGGGTTCGGGCAAGTCCGTCACTGCCCTCTCGGTCATGGGCCTAATCGACCATCCAGGCTCGATCGACAAGGAGAGCTCGATCCTTTTCGAGGGTCGTGAGCTGACCACGCTTACCGAGCGCGAGTTCGCGGAAGTGCGTGGCAACCAGATCTCGATGATCTTCCAGGAGCCGATGACCTCGCTCAACCCGGTCTACCCGGTCGGCGAGCAGATCGCCGAAGCGGTTCGGATCCACGAAAAGCTCGACGAAAAGACCGCGCTTGCACGCGCGCTTGAGATGCTCGAGCTCGTCGGCATCCCCGAAGCGAGCCGGCGACTCAAGGACTACCCGCACCAGATGTCGGGCGGTATGCGTCAGCGCGTGATGATCGCGATGGCACTCGCGTGCAACCCGAAGCTGCTGATCGCCGACGAGCCGACAACCGCGCTCGACGTGACGATCCAGGCGCAGATCCTTGACCTGATGCAGGACCTCCGCGACCGGCTTGGCATGGCGATCATGCTCATCACCCACGACCTCGGAGTGGTCGCGGAGATGTGCGACGACGTCGTCGTGATGTACGCAGGCCGCGTCGTCGAGCAGGGCCCGGTCGATCAGGTCTTCCGCTCGCCGCAGCATCCGTACACCGAGGCGCTGCTGCAGTCGATCCCGATGCTCGGCATGACCCAGAGCGAGAAGCTCCGCGTCATCCGCGGCACCGTTCCGAGCCCGCTTGACTGGCCGGCCGGCTGCCGCTTTGCACCACGGTGCGACAACGCGTTCGAGAAGTGCGAGGAGCAGCCGCCGCTCTTCACGATCGACGGGCAGCTCTCGGCATGTTGGCTCTGCGAGAACGGACGACGGGCGACCGTTGGTGCCGGGGAGGTGAAGGTCGGGTGAGTGAAGTGACCGAAACGACGGCTGCGGCGACAGAGCCGCTGCTGACCGCAACAGACCTCGTCAAGCACTTCCCGGTGCGCGCAGGGCTGCTGAAGCGCACAGTCGGCCACGTCAAAGCAGTCGACGGCATCAATCTCGAGGTTCGTCGTGGTGAGACCATCGGCCTCGTGGGCGAGTCAGGATGTGGCAAATCGACGCTCGGCCGCACACTGCTTCGCCTGATCGAACCCACGTCAGGCTCGATCCGCTTCGACGGCGAAGAGCTCACCGATCTCCCGACGCGCGCCATGAAGACGAAGCGTCGAGACCTGCAGATCATCTTCCAGGACTCCGTCGGCTCGCTCGACCCGCGCATGCAGGTCAAACAGCTCGTCGGCGAAGGACTCGCGATCCACAACATCCCGCGGGAAGAGCGCCTCGACAAAGTGAAGGACGTCCTTGAGCGCGTCGGGCTTGGCCCTGAGACGCTCAACCGCTACCCGCACCAGTTCTCGGGTGGTCAGCGGCAGCGTCTCGGCATCGCTCGCGCGCTCGTCCTGCAGCCGAAGCTGATCGTCGCCGACGAGCCAGTATCCGCGCTCGACGTGTCGATCCAGTCGCAGGTGCTCAACCTGCTCGTCGAGCTCAAGCAGGCGTTCGGCCTCACCTACGTCTTCGTCGCACACGATCTGGCGGTCGTCGGCTACATCGCCGACCGTGTCGCCGTGATGTACCTCGGCAAGATCGTTGAGATGGCCGACGCGGCCGATCTCTTCGCCCGGCCGCTACACCCGTACACCGTCGCGCTGCTCTCGGCGATCCCACAGCCCGATCCGAGCCGCACCCGGCGTCGCATCGTGCTCTCGGGCGACGTGCCGAGCCCGATCAACCCACCCTCCGGGTGCCGCTTCCGCACGCGCTGTCCGATCGCACAGAGCATCTGCTCCACGGAAGAGCCGCCGCTTGCGAAGAACGGCGAAGGTCACTTCGTGGCCTGCCACTTTGCCGGGTCGCCGATTCCCGAGACCACCGGGTCAACGGCGTGAGCCGCGCGGACGTGTCGGAGCCTCGCTACGACGTCCGCGTGCTGCACGATCAGCGCGTTCCGACGCGCGACGGTATCCACCTCTCCGCCGATGTCTACCTCGGCATTGGTGCTGGCCCAACACCGACGATCGTGCAGTGGACGCCGTACGAATCGACGCGTGAGCGCTTCATCACCTGGGGTGCCTGGTTCGCCAAGCGCGGATATTCAGCCGTCGTGCTCGACGTTCGCGGCCGCTACGAATCGGAAGGCGAGTTTGTCGCCTGGGAGCTCGACGGTCCCGACGCGCAGGATTCGCTCGACTGGGTTGCGGCCCAGCCATGGTCGAACGGTCGGCTCGGCACGTGGGGGCGCAGCTACGGCGGCGTCGTCCAGTGGCAGCTCATCAACGCTGGCGGTCACCCAAACCTCCAGTGCGTCGCACCGCAGGTCATCCACGACGACTACTACGCCGACGGCTACTTCACCGGCGGTGCCTTCCAGCTTGCCCTGACGCTTGGCGCGGGTGCGCTCTGGACGAGCGCGATGGCCCTGATTACCGGGCCGAACGCCGCCGAGCTGATCCTGAACGACCGCATCCTCAACCACCTGCCGCTGATCGAACTCGACGAGGTGACGATTGGCCGCAAGGTCGACTACTGGCGCCTCTGGTGGGATCACCAGGACAACGACGAGTACTGGCAGCAGTTCGTCCACCGCCCCGAGCGCGTCAACGTTCCGATCTTCCAGCAAGGTGGCTGGTTCGACCCGTACTGCGGCTCGCACCTGCGGAAATTCGCGGCGATCGGCGATCGTGTGCCAAGTCGCGTGATGATCGGGCCGTGGTCGCACGAGGAAGAGGTCGAGACGTTCAAGGGCGACGTCGACATGGGGCCGAAGTCGGTCACCGTGATCCGCGAGCATGAGCTCGCGTTCTACGACCGCTACCTGAAGGACGCCGACAACGACTGGGAGTCGCGCTCACCCGCTGAGCTCTTCGTGATGGGCGACAACGAGTGGCGCGGCGAGAACGAGTGGCCGCTCGCCCGCACGGTTTACACGCCCTGGTACCTCCATTCCGGCGGCCGTGCGAACACGATGCAAGGCGACGGAACGCTCTCGATGGACGCTCCCGGCTCCGAGCCCACCGACCACTACTCCTACGACCCGGCCGACCCGGTTCCGACGATCGGTGGCGTCAACTCGGTGCTCACAATGACCCAGGGCGCGCAGCGCCCGGTGCTGCCAGGCCCACGCGACCAGCGTGTGCTCGAACGGCGCGACGATGTGCTCTGTTACACGAGCGCCCCGCTCGAGGATGATCTCGAGGTCAACGGGCCGATCGAGATGGTGCTCTACGCCGCCTCCAGCGCGCTCGACACCGACTTCATCGTGCGCCTCGTTGACGTCCATCCAAACGGCAAGGCGATCTTCGTCACTGAGGGGATCCTCCGCGCGCGCTACCGCAACGGTCTCGACCACCAGGAGTTGTTGACCCCCGGCGAAGTTGCCGAGTTCAAGATCCGCGTCTACCCGACAGCCATGGTGTTCAAGCGAGGACACCAACTGCGGCTCGATGTGACGAGCTCAAGCTTCCCGCGCTTCTCGCGGAACCTGAACACGGGCGAGGATGTCGGCCGCGGTACCCGCATGGAGGTGGCCCACCAGACGGTGCTCCACTCAAGCGTGTACCCGTCGCACATCGTGCTCCCGATCATTCCGCGCTAGCGCGCCATGAGCAGCGACCTCTTCGATCTGACGGGTCGCACAGCGCTTGTGACCGGCTCAACGCGAGGCCTCGGCGTGGCGCTCGCCCGTGCCGTTGGCGAGGCAGGAGCGCGTGTGATCATCAACGGTCGCTCTGCCGAGGCGGCCGAGGAACGGGCAGATGCGTTCCGCTCAGACGGTCTCGACGCCGTCGCCTGCGCCTTTGATGTCTCGGATGCTGCGTCGGTCGCGGCTGCTGCTCCGGTGCTCGCTGGCGTCGACATCCTCGTCAACAACGCAGGCATTACGAACCGCAAGCGCATCCTCGAGTACTCGGTCGAGGAGTGGCAGCAGATCATCGACGGCAATCTGACGAGCACGTTTCTCGTCGCCCGTACCGTCGTGCCCGGGATGATCGAGCGGGGCTACGGCAAGGTGATCAACATCGGCTCGGTGCTAAGCGAACTCGGGCGCGTGATGAACGCGCCGTACGCCTCCACCAAGGGCGGCATCCGGATGCTCACCCGTGCGATGTGCGCCGAATGGGCGCCGCTTGGAATTCAGGCGAACGCGATCGGGCCGGGGTACTTCTCGACGGAGCTCACGAAGGTGCTCGAGGACGACGCGGAGTTCTCGGCGTGGTTGCGAGCCCGCATTCCGTCAGGGCGTTGGGCGCAGCCCGAGGAGCTTGCCGGTGCGGTCGTCTTCCTTGCCTCCCGCGCGTCGGATTTCGTCAACGGTCAGATCCTGTACGTGGACGGCGGCCTGACCGCCACGGTGTAGCGATGGCGTTCGATCTCGTCGTTCACGGTGCGACGGTCTATCCCGGAGAAGGCGCCGCGCTCGCTGCTGATGTTGGTGTCGCGGACGGCCAGATCACTGCGGTTGGTGATCTCACGGGTGTGGATGCTGCCGAGGTAATTGACGGGTCGGGACTGATCCTCTGTCCCGGGTTCATCGACCTGCACATCCATGCGGCGCTTGCATCGTACGACGACCCCCTCCTCACCCCGGCGCTGCTACAGGGGTTCACGACGCTTGTGATTAACCCCGACGGGTTGGCGCCAGCGCCGGTTGCGCCTGGGCGTGCTGGGGCGCGCCAGAACTACCTGCGTGCGCTCGAGGGCAGCGGGCCGGCGGTGTGGCCGTGGACGACGTTCGCGGAGTACCTCGACGACCTCGCGACGACGCGGCCGGCGCTCACGCTCGTCCCTTCGATCGGTCATGGGGCCGTGCGTGACACGGTGCTCGGCGACGGTCGGGTCGCCCCGTCGGCGGAGCAGCTTGTTGCGATGAAGCGGGAGGTGCGGCTGGGGCTCGAGGCTGGTGCGCGCATGCTCTCGTTCGGACTCGTCTATATCCCCGGGGCCTATGGCGATACGGAGGAGCTGTTTGCGGTCGCGCAGGAGGCGGCGCCGTTTGGTGCGCCGCTCGTGCCGCACGTTCGCAACGAGGGGGCTGGGCTTCTGCCGGCGGTGCGGGAGATGATCGATGTCGCGCGCCGCTCGGGCGCCCCGCTCCACCTGTCCCACTTGAAGTCGCTTGGCGATGACAGCCAGGTCGATGCGTTGCTTGCGCTGCTCGACGAGGCTTCGCGGGAGATCGATCTGACCTTCGACCAGTACCCGTACGGTGCGGGGGCGACGCTGCTCGCGAGTCTGCTGCCAGGGTGGGCGCAGGAGGGCGGTGCTGCGGCCACGCTCGCGCGGGCGGCCGATGCTGCTGAGCGTGCGCGGATCGCCCGTGATGTTGCGGATGGGCTGCCGGGTTGGGAGAACATCCTGGGCACGCTTGGTGGCGAGAACGTCGTTGTGCGTGGCCGATCGCTCGCTGAACATGCTGACGAGCGTGGCGTGACGGTGGTCGACGCGGTGTGCGATCTGCTTGTCGAGTCGGAGCTTGCGGTGCCGATGGTGCTGCACTACGCGTCTGACGAGGCTGTACGCACGATCGCGGCGCATCGTCTGCACCTCGTTGGCTCTGACGGCATCTTTGGTGAGCTGCCGCATCCGCGGCTTTACGGGACGGCGCCGCGGTTCTTTGGGCGGTTCGTGGTGCGCGACGGGCTCGTTGCGGTTGAGGAGGGGGTTGCGCGGCTCACCGAGCGGGCGGCGAAGCGGGTCGGGCTTACCGACCGTGGGCGGATCGAAGTTGGCAAGCGTGCGGATCTGGTGCTGCTCGACCCGGCGCGCTACATCGATACCGCGACCTACGACGATCCGAAGCGCAGCCCCGATGGTGTGCGCGGGGTGTGGGTTGCCGGCGAGCGCGTGGTGCGCGACGGCGTGCCCACCGGCGCCCGCCCCGGCGGCATCCTGCGTGCCTAGTTCAGCCCTGTCCCGGTGTCAGACACCGGGACAGGGCTGAGATGGACGCTGGTGCCTCGCTGGTGCGCTCTGCCCCTGCTGTTGCCAACCACCACTGTCCCTTGTAGCCATGGCCGGGGGACTGTCCCCAGGGCATGGCTCGAAGGGGCGAGGGTTACGCGAGCGCGCCGGCGAGCTTTGCGAGTTCGTCGAGGAGCGCCTGGCGGGCCGGCGCGCGGCCGCCGAAGGGGATGCGCAGGTGGGGCGTCGAGGCATGGAAGTGCCGGCCCGGGATCGCGGTGATGCCATGGTCGCGGGCAAGACGCTCACTCCACTCGTCTTCGTCACCCTTGACCGCCGCCCAGATGAACGCGCACGCCTCGGGAAGCTCAGCGCAGAACACCCCCGTTGCGTTCGCCGCCGCGATCGCCTTCGGGCGCATCTCGGCAAGCTCAGCCTTCGCCGCCTCAAGCCACCCCTGCGGCCCCGTGTACGCCGCAAGCGCCGCCGCCTGAGCGATCCCATCAATCGCGAGCGCCTGCCACTGCAGCGCCGTCGCCATCCGCGCGATCACCTTCGCCGGACCAACGGCGTAGCCGACACGCCACGCCGCCATGGCATGCGTCTTCGAGAAGCTCCGCAGCACAAGCGTGCGATCAGCAAGCTCCGGGTGCGATGCAGGCGAGAGGTGAATGTGGCCGTCGTAGGTGACCCCCGTGTACGCCTCGTCTGAGAGCAGCAACGCTGGCGAGCCGTCGAGACCGGCGACGATCGCATCGAGATCCTCGGGCCGCATCACGTAGCCAACGGGATTCACGGGCGCGTTGACGATCGCCATGGTCGTGTCTGGGCCGATCGCCGCACCCCACGCCTCCCAATCGGGACGTCCATCGACGCCCCCCGTCGCGACGCAGTAGCCGCCCACCGCGTCAATCACCTGCGGGAAGAAGAACGTCGGGGCGTGAACGACGCAGTTCTCACCGAACGTCTGCGCCGCAAGATAGAGACCCTGCATGCCTCCCACCGTGATCAGCACCTGCGTCTCAGGATCGATCGGGTGGCCAAGCTCCACGCTCATCGAGGAGGCAATCGCCTCACGCAACGCGGGCATCCCGTAGGTCGGCGCGTACGTCGGGTGCGCCGCAGCAGCAGTCACAGCCTCGACGACGTGTGGGGGCATGTCGACGGCCGGGTGACCGCCGATCGGTAGAAGATCCGGCCAGCGCTCCGCAAACGTTCGCGACGGCATGTCGCCCAGGACGCGACTCACAGGAGCTTCCGAAGCATCGCGAGGTACACCTCCGTCGCCCGAACGAGTTCCCCGACCGTGATGTACTCGACATCGCCGTGCGCGCCCTCCCCAAATGGTCCGTGGTACACGGTTGGGATCCCGGCCGCCGAGAACAGGGCGCCATCAGCGACGGTCTTGATGCCGACCGGCTTCAGTTCGTCGCCCGTAACGTCTTTGTACGCCGCCTGGAGCGCCTTGAGCAGCGGTGCGTTCTCGTCGATCGAGTAGGCGCCGCGCACGAGCTTCAGGTCAAGCGTGATATCGAGGCCTGTCTCTTCGGCGACTCGGGCGAGCAATGCGTCGTACTCGGCGCGCACAGCCTCGATCGTGTTGCCTGGTGCCCAGCGCCGTGTACCGACGATCCGGCAGCTGTTGGGGAAGCGGTTGTAGAAGTCGCCGCCGTGGATCTCTCCGATGAAGTACGTCTCCGGGCCGACCCATGGGTAGGTCGTCGCCGAGAGCTCTTCGTTGCGTGCCTTCACGGCATCGACAACGCGCGCGGCACCGTGGATCGGGTTCGGTGTGCCAGCAGGGGTGCGGAGCTCGTGAGTTGCCTCGCCGGGTCGTGAGACGGTGATCTCGACCGTCGCCTGTCCCATATGGGCCACGGCGACGTTGTGCGCCGACAGCTCGCACACGACCGCCATGTCGGCGGTGAAGCCGTGCTCGTGCAGGAGCCACGTGAGGTCTTCGCCGCGCCCACCGGGCGCCTCGTGCAGGCCGATCGCGACGATCACGATCTCGCCGCTAAACGACTGACCGCTCGAATGGATGACCCGAACAGCTTCGGCGGCACACGCGCACGGCCCCTTCATGTCGGTTGAGCCGCGGCCGTAGATCCGGTCGCCGTCGACGTAGGGGGGCGCATGGTCGATCGGAACGGTGTCGAGGTGGCCGCTGAACACAAACCGTGGCCCGGGTCGGTCACCCTTGAGCGTTCCGATGACGATTGGTGTCTTCGGGAACGGCTCGGTCAGCACCTCGACCTCCATGCCGACCTCCTTGAGCAGCGCCGCGTACGCGTGTGCGACCTCGGCGGTGTCGCCCGTGGGGGACGGGATGTCAACGAGCGCAAGTGTGGTGTCGCGCAGTCGGTCTGGGTCGACGTGGGTGGTCATGGGGTCGCTCCTCTCGCGATACGAAAGCCAATGTGTAGTTGACGGCGTCCTGGGCGGCTGCGGCTGCGCATGGCACAGCGAGCGTAGTCGAGGGACGGGCTGGCGAATGAGCCACCCCGCAGCACGCGTTCGGGTGTTCCGCGCGGGTCGTTTCGCCCGTCGGTCGCCGCGTAGGGGTATGGGGCGTACGCGCTTGCGACCCACTCCCAAACGTTGCCGGCGGCGTCAAGCAGACCGTACGGACTTGCCCCGCCCTGGTGGCTGCCAACGACCGCGGTGGCGCCTGCCTTCGGCCCAGCGCCGATGTGCGCACGCGACGGGTCAGGTTCGTCGCCCCAGGGGAAGCGGCGCGCGTCTATGCTGCGGGCGGCCTTCTCCCATTCGGCTTCGGTCGGGAGCCGTCCGCCCGCCCACGCGCAAAACGCCGCTGCGTCGAACCAATCGACGAAGGTGACGGGATGCGACGTGATCGCCGCTGGAGGCTCCGCGCTTCGCCAGTGCGGTGGTGGTTCCGCTCCGGTCGCAGCGATGAAGCTCGCGTACTGGGCGTTTGTCACGGGGGTCGCGCCGATCTCGAACGGTTCGACGTCGACGACGTGCTGGGGGAGCTCGTCGGCTGGGGCGACGCCGCCTGCGGTGACCGGGTCACGTCCAACGGTGACGCTGCCGCCCGGCAGGTCAACCCATTCGAACCCCTGCGGGTTCGTGTCGGCAGCGCACGCGACGCGGAAGCCGATGTAGTGGTCGCGCGCACCTGGATGCTGCGGGCGGCGGTATGACGTCCGGAGTTCGTGGGGGCTGTCGAGGTACGAGCCGCCTCGCGTGACCGCGATGTCCGGGTCGTCGGTGTAGGGGGCTCGACTCTCTGCAACCCACTCCATGACGTTGCCGGCGAGGTCGAGAACGCCATCGACCGATGCGCCCGCAAGGTGTCGGCCTACAGGGCCAGGGCGCCCGATGCCGGCCGCAAAGCGTGCGTGTGCGGCTGTCGGTGGGAGGTCTCCCCAGGGCCACAGCCGATTGTCGCCGCCCCGTGCCGCTGCCTCCCACTCGTTTTCAGTCGGTAGCCGAACGCCTGCCCAGCGACAGAACGCGAGCGCCTCGCCAAGTGACACGTACGTAACCGGCACCTCGCCCTCCCCAGGCGGGACGGCACCGTCGTCCCAACCCCCTGGTGCAGGTGCGCCTGTCGCTTGGACGTAGGCGAGGTACTGCGCGTTCGTGACCGGCGTGCGTGAGAGCCGGTATGGCGCGAGCGTCACCGTCTGCGCGGGACTCTCATCGGCTTCGGGTGGCCACGCGAGGTGGATGTCGCTTCCCATGCGAAACGGCCCGCCTGGGACGTGGCGCCAAGAAATGTCGGTCACGACGCGGGAATGACGGGCAGCACCGCGTGTGACGGATGGTCGGCGTCGACGTAGACCGCCTGGTGTGCCACCACCTGGTGGGTGTGCTGGCCCATCGGCTCGCCGGTGTTCGGGTTGACGTCAAGGCGTGGCCAGTTCGACGACGAGATGTCGATACGGATGCGGTGGCCGATGTCGAAGAGGTTGCTCGTGGCGGGGATACGGATCGTCACCGGGACGATCTCACCGGGAGTGAGAAGCACCTCGCGGTCGAACCCTTCGCGGTAGCGGCAGCGGATCACCGAGTCGTGCAGCAGCATGTCGAAGCCGTCCGGGTAGTCCTCGTTCGCGGGATGTACGTCGATCACCTTGGCGGTGAAGTCAGTGTCGAGTGCGCTCGACGAGATCCAGAGGTTGACGACGACGTTCCCGGTCACCTCGACCGGCTTGGTCAACACGTCGGTCTGAAAGACGAGCACGTCGGGGCGCTGCGAGAGCCGCGGGTAGGGCTCTTCGGCGCCGTAGAACTGGGGTGCCTCGCGTTGGTCGGCTGGGCCAGGGGTGAGGAGGTCGCGCAGGCGAAGGACGGGGTGGAGGAAGCGGCTCCAGGCCGGCTCCATGCCAGGGCCTTCGCGTGGTAGCTCACCGACGGCGCAGTAGACGCCACCGATTGTTGGAACTGGGTGCGCGGGATCGAAGGTGTAGCGGCGAGGCTCGACTGCGGCAGGAGGTGGGGTGGTCGAGAGCGAGCCGTCGCCGTGGAGGTAGTAGGCGGTTTCGACACGGCGGGCGAGTGGCCACTCGTGCTCATCGCGCCAAGAGCCGCCATGGTCGAGCTTTCCCTCGGCAGTCTTCCGCCCGGAGCCGCCCCCCATGACGAAGAGCTGGATCGGCGCCTCGTCGGCTGGATGGCCTTTCGCGTCGTTTGGCAGCCAGCGGCTGAAGTACTCGAGCTGCTCGTCGAAGTAACGGTCGACACCCCAGACGCTCTGCGGGCCGAAGTCGACCTCGTGGCAGTAGCTCGCCTCTCCGCGCATGCCCACGTGGCTCCATGGGCCGATCACGGCGCGTTGCGGAGAGGTGTTCTTCGCCGCCATGGCCGCCCAGTACTCAAGGTCGGGGCCTGCCCACGGGTCGAACCAGCCCGAGGAGACGGTCATCGGCACGTCGGCGTGCTGGGGGTAGTGACGCTCGTAATCGCAGGAGATCTGCGCCCACCAGTCGTCGTAGGCGCCGCGGCGGTAGTAGTTCAGCAACGTCTGCTCGAGCGGTGGGACGTGACGGAGCGCGGTCTGCCCCTCCTGCCACGGCGTGGCGCGGAAGAGCTCGCGGAGGTTCTTCAAGTCCTCCCAGACCTCATCGATCTTCGCCTGGTCGCCCGCGATGTCTTGCGCATCCTGGGCATGGATGAAGAGCGCCCAGAACATATGGCCTTGGAACGCGCCGCCCTCACGGGCACAGTTGAAGTAGTTGTTCGTGGTGACGACGTCAGGCCAGATCGCTGTGAGGTGTGGCGGATCTTCGAGAGCCATCCGGATCTGCACCTGTCCTGCGTAGGAGCTGCCGCAGGTGCCGACGCGGCCGTTCGACCACGGCTGCGCCGCGATCCACTCGACGATGTCGTAGCCGTCACGCCCCGTGTGTGGCGTCGCGCTGTGGAAGTACGTCCCCGATCCTTCGGAGCGGTAGCGATCACGCATGTCGACGAGCACGACCGCGTAGCCGCGCGGCACGAAGTAGTCGGCGATCTCCTCGTACCGCTTCGTCGCCTTGTCGTAGGCGGTGTGGAGCATGATCGTCGGGAACGTTCCGGGCGCGTAGGCACCGTCGATGCCCGGCCGGTAGACGTCGAACGCCAGGCGAACGCCGTCCCGCATCGGAACCATCAGATCCTTTGAGACGACGATCCCGTAGTCGCTCATGCGTGTCGCCGCCGTGCTCCTTACGCCGGGATGATCGGGAGGATGATGTGGGACGGGTGGTCGGCGTCGGCGTACACCGTCTGATCAGCGGTCACCTGGTGGGTGTGACGGCCCATCGGCTCGCCCGTGTTCGGGTTGACGTCGAGGCGTGGCCAGTTCGACGACGAGATGTCGACGCGGATGCGATGGCCGACGTCGAACATGTTGCTCGTCGGCGGCAGCTCGATCGTCACCGGATACACCTCGCCGGGGGTCATCATCACTTCCTTGTCGTACCCCTCGCGGTAGCGGCAGCGGATGATCGAGTCGTTGAGGAGCATGTCGAAGCCCTCTGGGTAGTCCTCGTTGGCGGGATGGACGTCGATCACCTTCGCGGTGAAGTCGGTATCGATCGCGCTCGAGGAGATCCAGAGGTTGACCTTCATGCGCCCTGTCACCTCGACCGGCTCGGTGAGGGGCTCGGTCTGGAAGACGAGCACGTCAGGCCGGTCGGAGAGGCGCGGGTACGGGGGCTCAGATCCGAAGAAGGCGGGATCTTCCTTCTGGTCGACCGGGCCGGGTGTGAGTAGGTCGCGCAGACGCAGGACGGGATTCAGCAGGCGTGCCCAGGCAGGCTCCATGCCGGGGCCGTCCGCGGGCAGTTCGCCCTGCGAGCAGTAGAGGCCGCCGAGCGTCGGAACGGGATGTGCCGGATCGAACGTGTAGTGGAGCGGTGCGTCACCGGCGCCGGGCTCGCTCGTCGAGAGTCCGCCGTCTGAGTGGAGGTAGTACGTCGTCTCGACGCGTCGAGCGAGTGGCCACTCTTGCTCGTTGCGCCAGCGGCCGCCGTGGTCGAGCTTGCCCTGTTCGGTCTTGCGCCCTGAGCCGCCGCCCATGACGAAGATCCGCACCGGTGCTTCGTCGGCGGGCTGACCGGTCGCGTTGTCGGGCAGCCAGCGGTTGAAGAACTCGAGCTGCTCGTCGAAGTAGCGCTTCACGCCCCACACGCTCTGGGGGCCGAAGTCGACCTGGTGGCAGTACGTGGCGTCGCCGCGCATGCCGACATGGCTCCACGGGCCGACGACGAGCCGCATCGGTGACTTCTTCAGCTCGGTCATCGAGGTGAAGTACTCGGTGTCGGCGGTCGGGAACGGGTCGTACCAGCCGGTCGACATCGTCACCGGAATGTCCTTGTGCTCGTTCCAGAACTTCGTGTAGTTGTGTTCGACCCGATCCCAGTACTCGTCGTACATGCCGCGGGTGTGGTAATCGATCAGCGAGTCCTCGAGCGTCGGGACGAGGCGCAGCGACGTGTCGCCCTTCTTCCACGGGAATGCGCGGTACATCTGGCGCAGGTTCTTGAGATCGTCCCAAATCTGGCTCGCCTTGCTCCAGTCGTCGCGCACCTCCTGCGCGTCCTGCGCGTGGATGAACAGCGCCCAGAACATGTGCTGCTGCATCGCGCCGCCCTCTCGACACTGGTTCTGGAAGCTGTTTGTCGGCACGACGTCAGGCCAGATCGCCGTCAGGTTCTCTGGAGCTTCGATCGCTGTGCGTACCTGCGTGATCGCGGCATACGAGCTACCGACGGTGCCGATGCGGCCGTTCGACCACGGCTGGCTGCCGATCCAATCGCAGATGTCGGCACCGTCGCGGCCGGTGTGGGGCGTGGCAGCGTGGTAGTAGACCCCCGAGTACTCCGACTTGTAACGGTCGCGAAGGTCGATCAGCACGACGTTGTAGCCCTTGGGCACGAAGTAGTCGGCGATCTCGCTGTAGCGCTTGTCGGTCTTGTCGTACGGGGTGTGGAGCATGATCGTCGGGAACCGTCCCTCGACCCACGTGCCGTCAACTGCCGGCCGGTAGATGTCGAAGGCGAGACGGGTGCCGTCCCGCATCGGGACCATGACGTCCTTCGAGAGGACGATGCCGTACTCGCTCACGAGTTCCCCTTTCGGATGATGAGGTTGCCGTACGTGTCGACCGTGACGGTGTAGTGCGGGTGGACGACGATCGTTGAGTCGAACTCTTCGACGATGGCCGGGCCGTCGAAGACGGCACCGGAGGTGAGGCGGTAGCGGTCGTAGATCGCGGTTTCGACGAAGCCGCCCGCCTCCGCGAAGTACACCTGGCGATGCTCCTTCGGCGTTGCGGTGATGCCCTTGTCATCGAGCGGCCGAAGCGGCGGCTTGGCGATCTGGCCGACGGTTGTGAGGCGAAGGCTGACGCACTCGGTTGCCTCGGCGGGAGCGGCGAACCCGTAGGTGCGGTCGTGCTCGGCGTGGAAGCGTGCGAGCAGTTCGGGGGTCTGCGAGCCGTCGAAGGCTCCGGGCGGCAGCGGGATTGTCAGCTCGTAGCTCTGCCCGACGTAGCGCATGTCGATCTGGCGGAGGAAGCCGATCTGCTCACGCGGCATTCCTTCGCTTTCGAGCTCGGCTGCACCGGCCGCTTCGAGCTTCTGGAACGACGCTTCGATTTCGGCGGCGTCGAGCTCGTCGAAGCGTCGCATGAGCGTCGCCGAAGCATCGCGCTTGAGGTCGGTGCCAAGGAGGCCGGTGGCCGAGAAGATGCCCGGGCTTGCGGGGATCAGCAGCGTCGGCATCTCGGCATCGCGGGCGAGTGCGTTTGCGTGCACCGGGCCGGCGCCACCGAAGGCGACGAGCACGAAGTCACGAGGGTCGTAGCCGCGCTGCACCGAGATCAGGTGCAGGGCGTTGACCATCGCGGCGTTCGCGATCTCAACGATGCCGTTTGCTGCCTCGAGCACGTCGAGGCCGAGTGGGCCTGCGAGCTTCTCCTGGATCGCGTTGCGGGCACCTTCGATGTCGAGACCGATTTCGCCGCCAAGGAAGTAGGCGGGGTTGAGGCGACCGAGAACGACGTTTGCGTCGGTGACGGTCGGCTGGGTGCCACCACGGCGGTAACAGACAGGGCCAGGGTCGGCGCCTGCGCTCTGGGGGCCGACGCGGAGCAGGCCGCCCGAGTCGACCCAGGCGATCGAGCCGCCGCCAGCGCCGATCTCGACGAGATCGATGACAGGCGTGCGTACCGGGTAGCCGGAAAGCGACTGGCCGCCGACCGCGCCACCTGCGTGCGAGCCGACCGAGTAGTCCTTGGTAACGCTCGGTGCGCCCTTCTGGATCAATCCGACCTTGGCGGTCGTGCCGCCCATGTCGAACGAGAGGATGTCGGGGTAGCCAAGCTGCGAGCCGAGGTTCGCCGACGCGATCACACCAGCAGCAGGGCCTGATTCGACCATGAAGACGGGCTTGCGGGCTGCAGCGCCGGAGGTGAAGACGCCGCCGCTCGACTGCATGACGAGCAGCTCCGCGGTGACGCCGGCTTCGGCGAGACGCTTCTCGATGTTCTCGAGGTAGCGACCGACGACTGGGCGGATCGCCGAGTTAATCACGGTCGTGCTCGCCCGCAGGTACTCGCGGAACTCGGGCGCGACTTCAGATGAGAGCGAGATCGGAATGCCCGGAAGCTCTTCGGCGAGGATCTCCCCGACCCGCTGCTCGTGCGCCGGGTTGATGTAGGCGTGCAGCAGACAGACTGCGACCGCCTCAACCTCCTCGGCGCGCAGGCGCGCCGCTGCTTCTCGCACGGAAGCCTCATCGAGCGGCTTCAACACTTCGCCGCCCGGCCCGAGCCGTTCGATCACGGTCAGGGCGCGGTCGCGTGGCACGAGTGGCGGCGTCTTCTCGAACTGGGTGTCGTAGAGCGACGGTCGCGTCTGCCGCGCGATTTCAAGGAGGTCACGGAAACCGTCGGTCGTGATGAAGCCACCACGGGCGACCTTGCCTTCGATGATCGCGTTGGTTGCGACCGTCGTGCCGTGTACGACGAAGCGGACATCGCTTGCACGCACGCCCGAATCGGACAGGATCCGCTCGGTCGCCGCCATGAAGCCGACCGACGGGTCGAACGGGGTCGAGAGGACCTTGGCGATCGAGACCTTTCCGGTCTCCTCGTCGATCAGCGTCGCATCGGTGAACGTCCCTCCGATGTCGATTGCCAGCCTGACGCTCATGCAGTCCTCCTCAGCTCAAGGGTTGCCGCCTCGTCGAGCTCGGCCCTGCCAGAGCTCAGGTCGACGGCGACGCGGTAGATGTCACGAGCGCGCTCCGCACTCACTTTTCCTTCGCGGACGTCGCGAACGACCCGTTCGGGGTCGCGCTCCTCGGCGGGGCCGTAGCCGCCGCCGCCGCACGTTCTGCAGCTCACGATGTCGCCCGGTTCAAGCTCAACCGTCGACTTCGCGTTCAACCGAATCTCCTCGCCGTTCCGGATCACGACGTACTCGGCCTTCAGGCCTGACTGGCCACCAAACGCGCCCCACGGGCCAGCCTTGTCGCGATCGGCGAGCACGGTAAAGGTCGTATGGCGGTCGAAGAGGTAGTCCTTGCGCAGGCCGAGGCCGCCGCGGAACATGCCGGGTCCGTCAGAGTTCTCGACGAGCGAGAGGCCGACAATCCGTACCGGGTAGTTCAGCTCCGTCTCCTCGATCGGCGCGTTCTCGGTGTTCTGGCCGTGCGCCTGGACGGCGTCGGGGCCGTCGCTTGCATGACGGCCGCCGTATCCGCCGGCGAACGTGTCGTAGAAGCACGTGTACTTGCCGGCGGCGACGTCGAGCGAGCCGAAGCCTGCCTGAGCCATCATCCCCTTTGTCCCCGCCGGGAGCTTGTCGGGCATCGACGGGATCAGCGATTTGAAGATGATCTCGACGAGCCGCGTCTGGGTCTCCCAGCCGCCGACGACCGGGGCGGGCCAGGTGCAGTTCGCGACCGTCCCTGGAGGTGCGTCGAGCGACAGCAGCCCGTAGAAGCCGTCGTTGACAGGCGTATCGGGGTCGAGCAGACACTTCACGGCGTAGGCGCAGGCCGAGTAGGTCATCGCGTAGGTCGCGTTGACCGGTGCCCGCCGCTGCGGGTCGCAGCCTGTGAAGTCGAAGTGCACGCCGTCGGGGCGGAGCTCAACCTTGGCGCGGAGGTAGACGGTCTCGTCGGTGTAGCCGTCGGTGTCGACAAAACCCTCGGCCTCGTAGACGCCGTGTGGCAACTGCGCGAGCTCGGCACGTGCGCGGCGCTCGGTGTAGGCAACGAGCTCGTCCATCGTCTTCAGCAGCAACTCGCTGCCGTGACGCTCGGCAAGTTCCGTGATGCGGCGAACACCGGTGTTGTTTGCCGCTACCTGGGCGCGCAGGTCGCCGCCTGTCTCGTGCTTCGATCGGATCTGAGAGAGGATCAGCTTGAAGACGTCCTGGACGATCTTGCCGCCCTTGACGATCTTGACGGGCGGGATGATCACGCCCTCCTGGAAGACTTCGCGGAACGCACCGATGCTCGCCGGGGCGCCACCACCGACGTCAACGTGGTGGGCGATGTTTGCGACGTACCCGAGCAGCACGCCCTCGTGGTAGACGGGGGCGATCAGCGACACATCGTTCAGGTGGACACCGCTTGGGTACGGGTCGTTCGTGATGATCATGTCGCCCTCGGCGATGTTCTCGGGGCCGTAGGTGCGGATCGCCCGAGGCGTCTGCTGCACCATCGAACCGAGGTGCACGGGCTGGGCAAAGCCCTGCGCAATCGCGCGGAGATCGCGATCGAAGAAGCAGGTCGAGAAGTCGGAGCGCGTTTTGATGTTCGTCGAGTACGCGCTGCGCTTCAGCGCGAGCACCATCTCATCGGTGGCGGCGATGAGCGCGTTCCGGATCACCTCGAAAGAGATCGGATCGACGCCGACACCGGTGGTGCTACTCATGCTGTCCTCCGCAGTTCGCTTGTGGTCGCTTGATCAATGTCTCGGCCGTCAGCGGTGAGTGCGACGCGGTAGACGTCCCGGGCGCGCTGCACGCTGACCTTCCCTTCAAGGACGTCGCGAAGAACGTCAGCGGGATCGCGTTCGGCTGGGCTGCCGTAGCCGCCGCCGCCGCAGGTGCGGTAGCTGATCACGTCACCGGCCAAGAGATCGACGGTGCTCTTTGGTTCGAGGATCGTCTCGACACCGTCCCGGATCAGGATGTACTCGGATGGCTTCCCGGCAAGGCCTCCCATCGCACCCCACGGACCCGCCTTTGTGCGGTCGGCAAGCACGGTGAACGTGGTTGGGCGATCGAAGCGGAAGTCCTTACGCAGCCCGAGGCCGCCGCGGTACTTGCCGGGGCCGTCGGAGTCCTCGACGAGCGAGAGGCGATCGATCTGCACCGGATAGTTCAGCTCGGTCTCCTCGATCGGTGCGTTCTCGGTGTTCTGACCATGGGTCTGCACCGCATCGGGGCCGTCGCTGCGTGAACGTCCGCCGTAGCCACCACCGAACGTCTCCAGGAAGCAGTAGTACTCGCCGGTCACGGGGTCGACGCCACCGAAGCCCGCGTGGCACATCATCGCCTTGGTGCCTGCTGGCAGACGGTCAGGAAGTGAGGGCAGCAGCGCCTTGAAAATCACGTCGACGAGCCGCGTTTGCGTCTCCCAACCGCCGACGACCGGGGCGGGCCAGGTGCAGTTCGCCACCGTGCCCTTCGGTGCATCGACAGTGATCAGGCGATAGAAGCCGTCGTTGACAGGCGTATCCGGGTCGATCAGACACTTGACCGCGTAGGCGCAGGCCGAGAACGTCTGCGCGTACGTCGAGTTCACGGGAGCGCGACGCTGGGGATCGCAGCCGTCCATGTCAAAGGTCACCCCGTCGGGGCGCAACTCGACACGCGCCTTCAGGTTCACGACCTCGTCGGTGTAGCCGTCGGTATCGATAAAGCCCGTCGCCTCGTACACACCGTGTGGCAGCGCTGCGAGCTCGGCTCGGGCTCGGCGCTCGGTGTAGTCGAGGAGCTCGTCCATCGTGCGCACGATCGTCTCGCGCCCGTGGCGCTCAACGAGAGCCTGAATGCGGCGGACACCGGTGTTGTTGGCCGCGACCTGGGCGCGCAGGTCGCCGCCGGTCTCGTGCTTTGAGCGGATCTGGGCGAGCAGGAGTCGGAAGACGTCCTCAACGATCACTCCGGCTTCGACGATGCGGACGGGCGGGATGATGACACCCTCCTGAAAGACCTCCCGGAACGCGCCGACGCTTGCGGGAGCGCCGCCACCGACATCAACGTGGTGGGCGATGTTCGCGACGTAGCCGATCAGCTCGCCCTCGGCAAACACCGGCGAGATCAGCGAGATGTCGTTCAGGTGGACGCCGCTCGGGTACGGGTCGTTGGTGATGATCACATCGCCCGGACCGAGATTTTCGGGGCCGAAATCGAGGATCGCCCGTGGCGTCTGCTCGACCATCGAGCCGAGGTGCACGGGCTGGGTGAAACCCTGGGCGACAGCGCGGAGCTGGGCGTCGAAGAAGCACGTCGAGAAGTCGGAGCGTGTCTTGATATTTGTGGAGTAAGCGCTCTTACGCAGGGCGAGCACCATCTCGTCGGTCGCTGCGATCAGGGCGTTGCGGATCACCTCGAAGGTGATCGGGTCGATCCCGACTCGGTCAGTTCCGTCGGCCATCTCGCTCCTTTGCGGTCGACGCAACGTCGACAGTGAGGTCGTCGTGGAGGATGACGCCGTACTCGGTCAGTGCCGCCTGCCGGCTGACCTTTCCGTCGATCACGTCGTCAGCAACATCGGTAGGGTCGCGGTCGAGCGGGTTGCCCCAACCTCCGCCGCCTGCGGTGTGGTGGATGTACAGGTCGCCTTCGCCGATCGTCATCGAGAACATCGACGGCAGGCGGCGTTCGCTGCCGTCGGGTGAGACGAGGATGTTGGACGAGAGCGAGCCAGGCGTACCGCCCTGCAGGCCGTACGGCGCGTGGGCGGCGCGGTCGGAGCGCACGATCAGCGACGTTTCGGGCGTGAGGCAGCGCCATGAGCGCTCGATTGCCAGACCGCCGCGGTAGAGGCCGGCACCGCCGGAGTCGGCGACAAGGCCGTAGCGTTCGACGAAGATCGGGAACTCCGACTCCGCGACCTCCACCGGGATGTTCGCTGCGAGGCTTGCGGGGTTCGTGAGGCCGTCGTTGCCGTCGTTGCGCGGTGTTGCGCCCCAGGTGCCGACGACGAGCTCGTAGAAGATGTAGCGGCCTGAGCCATCGGGGCGATCGGCGCCGAAGACGGCGAGCGTGTTGCCACCTTCGCCGGCGGCGCCTACGCGCGAGGGGATCAGCTGGGCGAGTGCGCCCTGCACCGCATCGAGCACCCGGAAGCCGGTGACGCCGCGCATCGAGGATGCGCCAGGCATGACAACCTCTGCGACCGTGCCGGGCTTCGTCAGCACCGTGATCGGGCGGAACGCCCCTGAGGTGTTCGGCACCTCGACCTCAAGCGCCGCACGAACGGCCTGGTAGACACAGGCCTGGACGAACGATCGCGTGCTGTTCAGCGAACCACGCACCATCGGGGCCGACTCTGTGAGGTCGGCTGTCACCTCGTCGCCGTGGATCGTGACCGTCGCGTGGATCTTCACGTCCCGTCGCTCGATTCCGTCGGAGTCGAGGTAGTCGGTGAAGCTCGCAGTTCCGTCGGGCCAGGCGGCGATCTCCTGCCGAACGAGCTTCTCGGTGTGTTCGATCAGCCCATTCATCAGGTTTGCGAGGCCTTCGACCCCGTACCGCGCGGCGAGTTCTTGGAGCGCGCGCTCGGCAACGGTTGTCGCTGCAATCTGGGCCGACATGTCGCCGAGGGTCATGCGCGGGATGCGCACGTTCGCCTTGATCACCTCGAACACGGGCTCGACGGGCTCGCCGCGGTCGAAGAGCCGCAGCCACGGCAGGCGAATGCCCTCCTGGAAGATCTCGGTGTTGTCGCACGCGGCCGAGCCGGGAAGGCGGCCGCCGACGTCGCCGTGGTGGGCGGTCGTGGTCGCAAAGCCGATCAGCGTCTCCTCGTAGAACACCGGGCGGAAGATGAAGATGTCCTGCAGGTGGATGCCGCCGTCGAACGGGTCGTTCATCACGAAGACGTCGCCGGGGCGCATCTTGTCGCCCCACTTCGCGAGCAGGTGATCCATCGCGACAGGAACCGATCCCAGGTGGAACGGCACGGTGACTGCCTGCGCAACGGTCTCGCCGCGCGCGTCGCAGAGCGCTGCCGAGAAGTCCATGCCGTCGCGGACTACGGTGGAGTGTGCGGTGCGGAAGATCGTCGTTGCCATCTCGTCGGCGATCGACGCGAGCGCGTTGCCGACGATCTGCATCGTCACGGGGTCGATTACAGCGTTCTCGCTCATGGGCGCTCCAGGACGAGCGTCTCGGTCGTTGCATCACGCCGTGCAGTCCAGCCGGGGCGCACGACAACGGTGGTGTCGTACTCGTCGATCAGCATCGGCCCGGGCTCGGGTGTCTCACCGACCGACGATCGCGTGCGCACGGGAACGTCAAGCCAGTCGCCGCCAAGGAATGCGCGTCGGGTCGCCTCGCGGATCGGCGTCGTATCGCCGACCTCCAGCCGGTCGACGGCGTTTGACGGGCCGAGCCCGGCGAGGCGGAGCGCGCGGATCTCAACCGGGGAGTCGTCCTGGCCCTTCACCCCGTAGAGCCGCTCGTGCTCTGCCTCGAAGCGATCGATCAACTCGTTCAGCAGTTCGCGCGTAATGCGGCCATTCGGAAGGTTGACTTCGACCTCCCACGTCTGGCCGCCGTAGCGCAGCTCGGCTGAGCGGATCCACTCGGGCGCGGCGCCGTGAAGCTGGGGTGCGAGGCGGGTCTCGAGGTCGGCGAAGACGTCGGTGACGAGCGTCGGGTCGACGGTGCGCGCGTCGAGGTGACAGGTGAAGACGTCGTGGAACTCCGGCCGGGCAAAGAGCAGTCCGAGCGCGCTGAAGAGACCTGCAAGTGCTGGCACAAGAACGGTGCGGCAACCGAGCTCTTCGGCGAGTCCCACGGCGTGGACAGGCCCGGCGCCGCCATAGGCGATGAGCGCGAACTCGCGTGGATCCCGGCCTTTTTCCGACGAGACCGACCGGAGCGCGCGCGTCATCCGCGAATTCGCGATCGCGTGGATCCCGGCGGCGCCATCCTGCAACGACAGGCCGAGTGGCTCGGCAATGCGGGTGAGTGCCTGCTCGGCGAGGTCGCGCGAGATCGTGATCTGGCCGTCAGCAACAGCCCCGGCCGGCATGTAGCCGAGGTAGACGTTCGCGTCAGTAACTGCCGGCTCCGTTCCGCCACGGCCGTAACAGGCAGGCCCAGGCGAGGCGCCTGCGCTGCGCGGGCCCACCTGCAACCCGCCCGCGGCGTCGAGCCATGCAAGCGATCCACCGCCCGCGCCGACCTCGGCGATGTCGATTGTCGGGATACGCAGAAGCTCACCCGAGCCGCGCATCAGGCGGCTACCCGCCGAGAGGGAGCCGCCAGCTTCATACTCGCGGCCGCGCGACACCGCACCGTCCTCGATCAGTGAGGCCTTTGCTGTGGTGCCGCCCATGTCGAAAGCGATCGCGTTCGCGTAGCCAAGACGGCGCGCCATTCCGAGCGCAGCCACGACACCTGCGGCAGGGCCTGACTCGAGCGCGAGAACAGGGCGGTGGGTCGCATCGTCGGCGCTCATCACGCCGCCCGAGCTCTGCATGATCGTGAGCGGCGCCTCGACGCCGCCGTAGTCAAGTCCGCGGCGGATGTCAGCGACGTACCGCCCCATGAGCGGGCGAACGTACGCATTGACGACGGTGGTTGCCGTGCGCTCGTACTCACGCTGCTCGCGCAGGATCTCGCTGGAGAGCGAGATCGTCACGCCCGGCAGCTCCTCGGCAAGCACTGCGCCGGCGAGCTGCTCGTGCTCGGGGAAGCGGTAGGAGTGCAGGAAGCAGACCGCCACCGACTCGACGCCCGCATCGCGCATCTGGGCGGCAATCAGTCGGACTTCGGCGGGATCGAGCGCTGCGAGGATCTGGCCGTCGGCTGCCACGCGCTCGCGGGCCTCGAAGCGCAGGCGGCGCGGTACGAGCGGCTCGGGCTTCTGCCAGAACGAGTCGTACATGTGGGGAATGCGCAGGCGGCGGAGCTCAAGGACATCGCGGAAGCCGTGGGTGGTGAGGAGCGCTGTCTTGGCGCCGCGATGCTCAAGAACGGCGTTGGTGGCCACCGTCGTTCCGTGCACGACACCGGTCACGGTGCGGCCCGTCTGCTGCATGCCTGCGACGGCCTCAACCACGGCGGCGTCGTAGTTTGGGGGCGTTGAGAGCAGCTTGCGAATCGTGGCTGAGCCGTCCTGGGCCTGCAGGATCACGTCGGTAAACGTTCCTCCGACGTCGACACCAATGCGGGCGTTGTGTTCTGGGTGGCTCATGCGGTAAGGTCGCGATATGAAATCGCAAATCGCGGCGCGAGCATAACAGGGGACACCCAAAAAGGTGAAGTCCGGATTCGAAATCGATCTGCCCGCTGAGCCGCTTGAGGCGATTGCCCCGATTGCCCGGACGTCGGTTGAGCACCGCGTGGCGCAGACGCTGCGCGAGATGATCGTCACCGGCAAGCTCCCGGCAGGCACTCCGCTCGTGCAACGCGAGCTCGCCGAGCGGCTCGGCGTGTCACAGACCCCCGTCCGTCTCGCGCTCATGGAGCTTGAGCGTGACGGGCTCGTCGCTGTCGGTGAGACGGGTCGCGCGGTCGTCAGCCGTCTGACGCGCGAAGACCTCGAAGAGCTCTACGCCGCGCGCTACGGCCTTGAGGGTCTCGCGGCACGGGCCGGCGCACCGCGTGTGAGCGACTCCGACCTCGAAGCGATGCGTGCCCTGCTCGACGATCTCGACTCCTACGCCGAGGCAATGGCCGTCGACGACTACCTGAGCGCCCGCTGGGACTTCCACTCGATCTGTTACCTCGCGTCGGGCCGTACCCGGCTTGTCGCCGAGGTTGAGCGGCTCTTCTGGCGGGGCGACCGATACCACCGACTTGTCCTGTCGAGTCCCGAGCGGTTCGGGCGTTCGGTCGGCAACTACCACGTGTTCTTCGAGGCGTGTGAGGCGCGCGACCCCGACCAGGCCGAGGCCGTTGTGCAAGACAGCATCCGGTGGGCGGTCGCAACCGCGGCGCCATCACTGCCTTCGGAAGTCGAGGACATGGCGTAGTGAGCGGGGCGCGGGTAGGTGCAGATGTCGGGGGCACGTTCACCGACGTGATTCAGCTCGATCTCGATGGGCGCGTGTCGTTCACGAAAGTCCTGTCGACGCCACCGAACTACGACCGTGCAGTCGTCGGCGCTGTGTCACAGCTCGCGGGTGACGATCCGAGCGGTATCGCCGCGATCATCCACGGCACGACCGTCGCGACGAACGCGGTGCTTGAGCATCGCGGGGCAAAGACGGCGATCGTCACGACCGAGGGTTTCCGCGACATTCTGGAGCTGCGGCGGATGCGGATGCCGCACCTCTACGACTACTTCTGGACGAAGCCCCCGACGCTCGTCGAACGGCATCTCCGCTTTGAGGTGCCCGAGCGGATGCTGGTTGATGGAACCGTCGCTGTGGCGCTCGATGAGGCCGCGGTGATCGCTCTCGCCACGCGGATGCGCCAGGCGGGTGTTGAGAGCGTGGCGGTCTGCCTTCTGCATGCGCACCTGCATCCGGCGCATGAGCAGCGGGTCGGCGAGATCCTGCGCGCGGCGCTGCCGGATGTTCCGGTGTCGCTGTCGAGCGAGATCCTCCGGGAGCAGCTGGAGTACGAGCGCACGGCAACCACCGTCGTGAACGCGTACGTCCGGCCGCTGATGAGCAACTACGTGTCGCAGATCCGTTCGGGTCTCGATGCGGCTGGGATTACCGCTCCGCTCTCGATCATGCAGAGCTCGGGCGGTGTGATGACCGACGATGACGCCTCGCGCCGACCGGTGTACGCCCTCGAGTCCGGCCCGGCCGCAGGCGTCGTCGCGGCCGTTGCGCTCGCCGAAGCGCTCGGCCACGAGAACGTGATCACGTTCGACATGGGTGGGACGACTGCGAAGGCATCGCTTGTCGAGGGTGGACGTGTGTCGCGCAGCCTTGAGTACGAGGTCGGCGCTGCCCTCTCGGCCGGCTCTCGACTGCTGAAGGGAAGTGGCGAGCTCATCCGCATCCCGACGATCGATATCGCCGAGATCGGTGCTGGCGGTGGCTCGATCGCCTGGCTCGATGCCGCGGGGGGTCTGCATGTCGGCCCGCGCAGTGCAGGTGCCTCACCTGGCCCGGCCTGTTACGGCCTCGGTGGAACCGAGCCGACGGTGACCGACGCGAACGTCTACCTCGGCTACATCCCAACCGGCCCGCTTGCCTCTGGTGATCTGACTGTCTCTCGCGATCGTGCCGAGGAGGCGCTTGGCCGCCTCGGCGGGGCGCTTGGCGTCTCAACCCTCGAAGCGGCTCGCGGTATTCACGAGCTCGCGAACGCCGCGACGATGCGTGCGCTGCGGGCAGTGTCGACCGAGAAGGGCCGTGACCCTTCCGACTTTGTTCTGCTTGCCTACGGCGGCTCGGGTCCAGTGCATGCGGCTGCGCTTGCTGCATCGCTTGGGGTGAAGACCGCCGTTGTGCCGCCGCTCGCCGGACTCTTCTCCGCGGCGGGTCTTCTTTTCGCGCGCCCCGAGTACCACGACGTGCGCTTCTGCAAGATCAGCGCCCGCGAACCTGATCTCGCCGAGCTCGGGCGACTCGATGGCGAGATGCGCTCGACACTCGCACCGCTGATCCAGGGTGCCGAGCCAGAGTGGCAGCGGATCGCCGACGTGCGCTACCGCGGCCAGAACTGGAGCGTCCAGCTCGACTTCTCGGGCGACCTCACCGTCGAGACCTGCAATGACCTTGTTCGACGATTTGAGGACGAGCACGAGCGCATGTACGGCACGCGCCTCGAAGAGGGCTCGCCTGTCGACATTCGCGCCGTGCGCCTTGTGGCCCTTGGTCCTGCTCAGCCGCCGTTTGCGCTCGCACGAGAGGCCGACACCCGAGAGGGGCGCACGCGCCTCGCCGACTTCGGCGTGGGTCACGGCACGATCGAGGCCCCCGTCCGCTCACGCGCCTCACTTCGCGGCGAAACCGTGATGGGGCCGCTCCTCGTTGATGAGTACGACACGACGGTCGTCGTGCCGCCGGGTTGGAGCGTCGCGTTCGACGACCAGACCGAGGCGCTTGTGCTCACGCATGTCGAGGTTGCGGGTGAGCCAGCACCCGCCGAGGGGCACTCTGACTCGATTGCCTCACGCCTTGTCGCGAACGCACTTGAGACCGCCGCCGACGAGATGGCGACGACGATCTTCCGCACCGCACACTCGGCGATCGTGCGCGACGCGATGGACTACTCCGCCGCGCTCTGCAACGAGAAGGGCGAGACGGTTGCTCAGGCCGTGACGATCCCGCTGCAGCTCGGCTCGATTCCGTGCGCGATGCGCAGCCTGTTTGCCAAGTACGCCGGCCGGTTTGAGCCGGGCGACGTGTACGTCGTCAACGACCCGTTCGACGGTGCGAGCCATACGCCCGATGTCTTCGTGGCGAAGCCCGCGTTTGCTGACGACGGCGCACTCATCGGCTTCTCGGTGACGGTCGCCCATCATGGTGACCTCGGCGGGCGCGTTCCGGGTACTGCGGCCTGCGACTCGACCGAGGTCTTCCAGGAGGGGCTCCGGGTGCCGTGGCTCAAGCTGATCGACAAGGGCGAGCCCGTCGAGGCGTTGTGGGACATCTTCCGGGCGAACGTGCGGATCCCGCACGAGATGATTGGCGATCTCTCAGCGCAGGTCGCTGCCTGCAACATGGGCGAGAGGAGCCTGCAAGAGCTTGCTGCTCGCTACGGGCGCGAGGCGCTCCAGGGTTTGATGGCCGGGCTGCTCGACCACACCGAGGCGCTTCTGCGGAAGGAGATCGAGAAGTGGCCCGACGGCACCGTGACGTTCACCGACTACCTCGACTCCGACGGCATCGAGGTGAACGAGGTGAAGTTCGTTGTCGACCTGACAGTCGATGGGAATCACCTCACCGCTGACTTCTCACGTTCCGATCCGATGGTGCGTGGATCGTTGAACTGCACGCCCTCGTTTGCCGAGGCCGCGGTCTACCACACGATCATGGCTGCCTGCGAAGGCGATATCCCGTGCACCGGTGGCGCGACCAGGCCGGTGACCGTGGTGACGAAGCCGGGAACGGTGATGCACGTGTTGATGCCGGGCGCTTCGTCAATGCGTGGAATCTCGGGCTACCGAGTCTCGGACGTGATGAACGGTGCGCTCGCCCAGATCATCCCCGATCGCGTTCCCGCGGCTGGTGAGGGTGGAAGCACGAACGCGTTCTTCACCGGCTACCAGGGCGGCGATCGCGCATGGGTCTACAACGAGCTCGTTGTGGGCACGTGGGGTGGGCGTCCAATCGCCGACGGTAACGATGGCCTCGCCAATCCCTGCGCGAGCATCGCGAACATTTCGATCGAGATCGCTGAGGCCGAATGGCCGATTCGGATCGTCCGCTACGGCCTCGTGCGTGACTCCGGTGGTGCTGGGCGGTTCCGTGGAGGCCTTGCTGTTGAGCGGATCTGGGAGGTGCTCGTGCCCGATACGAACCTCCACGTGCGCTCCGACCGCCAGATCCATCACCCGTACGGGCTTGCGGGTGGCCATTCGGGTGCGCCGTCTGCGAACACGATCGTCCGTACCGATGGCTCGATCGAGAACGAGAAGCCGATGTTCGCCGGGCTGCTGCAGCCAGGCGATCGGTTCCACCACCGACAGGCAGGAGGCGGCGGCCACGGCGACCCGCTCGATCGCGAGCCGATGGCTGTCGCGCGCGATGTGTTGAACGGGAAGGTGTCGGTTACGGCGGCCCACGACCTCTACGGCGTGGTCGTCGATCGGGCGGGACACGTCGATGAATCTGCAACAGAAGAGCTTCGCCGCACCCGGCGTGGCGCACACGTAGGAGGCGCGGCATGAGCAATCCCGGTTCGGCAATCGTCTGGTCGGCGAGCGGTGGCACCGCTCGGGTCATCACAGGTCTTGAACCCGTCTATCCCGAGGCCTACGTGCTCGGGCCTGCGTACACGGTTGAGGTCGCCCCTGGCGACAACCTCGCCTTGCATCACGCAATCGGGCTTGCTCCCGCAGGAACGGTGCTTGTGATCGGTAACGGCGCGCAGGTCACCGCCCACCTCGGCGACATCCTTGCCCAGGCCTGCGCGGAGCGCGGCATCCTCGGTGTGATTCTCGACGGCGCGATCCGTGATCGTCCCGAGATCGTCAAGCAGCGGTTCCCTGTCTTCCACGTCGGCACGTCGCCGGCCGGTCCTGACAAGAACGGCCCCGGCTCGGTTGAGCGGCCCGTCACGCTGCGTGGCACGCGCGTCGATCCGGGCGACATCGTCTGCGCCGATGCCGATGGCGTTGCGGTCGTGCCAGCGGCCGACTGGGATCGCGTGAAGGAGGCGATTACCGCCCTTGAGGAG
Organism: Actinomycetota bacterium; assembly: GCA_900299235.1. Lineage (GTDB taxonomy): Bacteria > Actinomycetota > Thermoleophilia > Gaiellales > Gaiellaceae > PALSA-600. The sequence continues at coordinate 27,730 of OMIZ01000030.1, read as the reverse complement.
CGTGAGGCGGGGATCATGGCTCGCATCGCTGCGGGCGAAAAAACTGTTGACATCTACGGCCTGAAGGAGCTCTCGTGAGGATCACTCGTATCGACGCAACACCGCTCGCGATCCCGCTTGTCGAGGAGTTCCATTGGGCGGGTGGCACACAGGTTGGCGCGAACCTCGTGCTCTTCACGGTGCACACCGACGAGGGGATCACCGGATACGGCGACGCCGTCTGCGAAGACCCCCGCGCGATCGCTGTGACGGGCGAGCAGATGTCGCGCCAGTTGATCGGCAAGCGTGTTGGCGACGTCGAGGCGATTCTCAAGTCGATCTGGACTGAAGGCCGTTGGAAGATGTTCCCCCAGTTCGCCGGCTTCGCGATCGCTGGCATCGAAGTTGCCTGTTGGGATGCGCTCGGCCGTGGCCTTGGCGTTCCGAGCCGCGCGTTCTTCGGCGGCCAGGTGCAATCTGAACTCGATTACTTCGGCTTCCTGCAGGGCGACGAGCCGGCGAAGCTCGCGGCTGACGCCCGGAAGTTCGCCGACGAGGGGTACCGCGTGATCTACCTCAAGGTCGGGCGTGGGGCGCGTGACGACGACGCATGTGTCGCCGCGGTACGCGAGGCGATCGGTCCTGAGCCGCTCCTGCGTATCGATCCCAACGAGGCATGGGATCTCGCAACTGCCGTCGACCGGATCCGGCGCCTTGAGCAGTACGACCTCGACTGGGTCGAGCAGCCGACACCCTCTGGCGACATCGACGGTCTCGCCCACGTGCGTCGCTCCGTGAACGTCAAGATCGCCGCCGACCAGTCGGTGTTCACGACCGCTCAGCTACGGCATGTGCTGCAGAAGGAAGCCGCCGACGTGATCGTGCAGGGGCCGCACGATGCGGGCGGCTTGTTGCGCTTCCGTCAGCAGGCATTCATGACCGGGGCGCACGGCCTGAACATCAACCTGCACGCGTTCATGCAGAGCGAGATCGCGTTCTACGCGCACGCGCAGGTCGCTTCAACGATCCCGAACCTCACACTCGGCAACCAGGTGATGCACCAGTTGCTCGCAGAGCGGCTGACGCTCGGCGAGGCGCCTGACGTGACGGGCGGTCGCTACCGCCTCAACGACCTTCCCGGCCACGGCTTCGACATCAACGCGGCCGCGGTCGCGCTCGCGCACGAGCGGTGGCAGAAGCAGGGTCACTACCAGACCGTCGAGTCCGTCAATAAGAAGAAGGGGGACGCATGAGCGGCTGGGATCCGAGCCGGCTGACCGTCTACATCGACGGGAAGTACGTGAGCGGCGCCGAGGCGACCGTGCCGATCTGGGATCACGGCCTGCTCTACGGCGACGGCATCTTTGAGGGAATGCGCTGCTTCGATGGCGCGCTCTTCCGGCCGCACGACCATATGGCTCGCCTTGGTCGCTCGGCGCGATCGCTCGGTCTGAACATGCCGCTTGGCCCAGACGAGATCATCGACGTGATCTGCGAGGTGATTCGTCGCTCCGAGTTGCGCGATGCGCATGTTCGGCCCATGGTCACGCGCGGCGTTGGTATGCCGGGTATCGACCCGACGCGGTGTCCCGACCAGACGATGATCGTCGCGGCTTACCCGTTCCCGCCGCTCCTTGGCGATGCGCCGATCCGACTGCTCACGAGCTCGGTGGTGCGCAAGGCGCCGCGCTCGGTGGGTGCGCACATCAAGTCGCTGAACTACCTCGACGGGGTGATCGCGAAGCGCCAGGCAAATGCCGCCGGAATGAACGACGCGATCATGCTCGACCAGCAGGGCGCGGTCGCCGAGTGCACAGGCGCCAACGTCTTTGCGTTCTTCGACGGTGTTCTCACGACGCCGACGACGCGCGCTGCCCTCCCCGGCATCACACGCCGCACAATCATCGAGATTGCGCACGAGCAGGGCATCCCTGTCGAGGAGCGCGAGATCTATCCGATGGAGCTCTATCTCGCCGACGGTGCGTTCATCACCGGCTCTGGCGCAGGTGTGGTGGCGATCGCGGAGATCGATGGCAACCCCATCGCGAGCTCCGAGCATCCGCAGGTGCAGGCCCTTCGAGACGGGTACCGGGCACGAACGCGTGATCCTCGCTACATCGTCCCGGTGTACGGGAGCTAACGATGTCCAAGGGCGCAACAACGATTGTCGTTGGCGGCGGGATCATGGGCGCGACGACGCTCTGGGAGCTCGCGAAGGGCGGCATGGACGCACTGCTGCTCGAGGCGGGCGGCTTCGGTCTGGAGTCGACGGGGAAGTCCGCCGCGATTGTGCGCGGGCATTACTCGAATCCGCAGGTCGTCCGCATGGCCGTGCGATCGCGTGACGCGTTGATGCGCCTGCCCGAGCTGACCGGCTGCGAGCCGGTCTACACCAAGGTCGGCTGGCTCTTCCTGGTAGACGAGGCAGACACCGAACTCGCCAAGCAGAACCGGGCGATGCAGATCGCCGAGGGATCGCTGAGCGTCGAGGTCGATGATCTCGGTGCGATCGTGCCCGGGATCCGCACCGACGGGATCGCCTACGCGCTGTACGAGGAAGCGTCCGGCTTCGCTGACCCGGTCGCGACGACCGAGGCCTATATCGAGGCGGCTCGTCGGCTGGGTGCGCGAGCACAGGATCGTTCGCCTGCCCAGGCGGTGATCGTCGAGGGCGGCCGCGTCAAGGGCGTTCAGGTGAACGGCGAGGTGCTCCCGTGCGAGAACGTGGTGCTTGCTGCGGGAGCGTGGACGCACAAGCTCAGCGCTGGCTTTGGCCTCGAGTTGCCCGTGCAGATCACCCGCGAGCAGGACGTCGTGTTCGACACCGGTGCCGAGGCGACAATTCCCTGCTCCATCTCGGCACAGATCGACCGTGTCTACATGCGGCCCGCGCCCGAGTACGGCCCCGCCGCCCTGTTGATCGGCCGGGGCTTTCCGAAGGACTATGAAAACGTCGAACCCGACGGCTACGACACCACGGTGTCGGATGTGTTTGAGGCCGATGTACGCAAGCGGCTCGTCGACCGGATCCCGCGCCTCGCCGGTGTGAAGAAGGTCGACGGCCGCGCAGGCCTTTACACAGTGACGCCCGACTGGCACCCCCTGCTCGGGCCGGTCGACGGGTTTGAGGGGGTCTACCTCGCCACTGGCGGTAGCGGCCACTGCTTCAAGCTCGGGCCTGCAATCGGCGAGCTCGTCGGGAACGCTCTGCTCGGCAAGAGCGTCGACTACGCCGACATCGCCAGCTTCTCACTCTCGCGGTACGCCGAAGGCCGCGAGTTCCGCTCAACCTACGGAGGCAACCGCGCATGATCCCCGACCTCGTCCTTCGTGGCGGAACGATCGCCGACGGAACCGGTCAGACGCCGTACACCGGTGACGTTGCAATCTCGGATGGCCGTGTTGTTGCGGTCGGTGAGGTGCCTGACACGGGTGCACCGGAGCTTGATGTCTCAGGCCTCGTTGTCGCCCCTGGCTTCATCGATATCCACAGTCACTCCGACTACACGCTCCTTGTAGACCCACGCGCGAAGAGCGCGATCTACCAGGGCGTCACGCTTGAGGTGATCGGCAACTGCGGGCATGGGTGCTTCCCGGTGCGCGATGTCAAGCTGTCGCAGCAGGCCGTGTACGGCTACAGCGAGGACATTCCGATGACCTGGTCGAGCGCGGGTGGGTACTTCGAGCGGCTTGAGCAGGCAGGCCCGGCAGTCAACGTCCTGAGCCTCGTCCCGAACGGGCAGTTGCGACTCTCGGTGCTCGGTGTTGCCGACCGTCCCGCGACCAAGACGGAGCTCGCTGAGATGACCTTCCTCTTGCGCGAGTCGCTTGCCGAAGGCGCGTGGGGCTACTCGACCGGGCTCGAGTACGCACCCGAGGCAGGTGCGAGCGAGGAAGAGTTGACGGCGCTTGCTCGCGCAAATCGTGCAGCTGGCGGGTGGTACGCGACGCACACGCGGAAGCGCGACGCCGGTGCTGCAGAGGCCGTGGCAGAGGCGATCCGCACGGCCGAGCATGCCGATACGAAGCTGCAGGTCTCGCACCTCGTTCCCCGTAATGGTCTCGACGAAGCCCGCCGCTGTGCCGAGCTCGTTGAGGCCGCCCGCGCCCGCGGCCTTGACGTCGAGTTCGACATGCATACGCGCACCTTCGGGCTGACGCATCTCTTCGCCGCTCTTCCGGCGTGGGCGCTCTCGGCGCCGCCCGCTGAGCTCGAGCAGATCCTGCGTGACCCTGCAAAGCGCGATCAGATGCGCGGTCACGAGAGCATCCTCAGTGCAGGCAAGGATTGGAGCAGGATCGTCCTCTTCGACAACCGCTTCTGGCCCGACCTCGCACGGCGTGACCTCGGCTCGATCGCGGCCGAGCGGGGGCAGGACGTGTTCGACACGATCTACGACCTGCTGCTTGGCGCGCTGGAAGAGCCGCACAAGCTGATGGTCATCATCAACGCCTACTCCGAGGATCAACAGCGCGAGGCGTTCGCGCACCCGCTGTGTGTTCCGGGCTCCGACGCAACGACGATGGCCCCCGATGGCCCGCTCGCTGAGGCGTCGTTCCATGGCGCCTACACGTGGGCGTCGTGGTTCTACCGCTTCATGGTGCGCGAGAACAAGCTGCTCACGACCGCCGAGGCAGTACACAAGCTCACCGGTCAGCCCGCCGCACGGATCGGTCTGCGCGACCGCGGTCACATCGAGGAAGGTGCTCGCGCCGACCTTGCGATCTTCGACCCGAACCGTTTCTCCGAGACCGCCACGACCTACGAGCCAAACCAGCTTGCCGAGGGGATGGTGCATGTCTTCGTAAACGGGGTGCACACGCTGCGCGATGGCGAGCTGACCGGGAACCGCGGCGGGATGGTCATTCGCCGGTGACCCGCTTTTCCGCTCATCTCTCGACGCTCTATGCAGCTCTACCGCTCGTCGAGCGGCCTGCTGCTGCAGCGGCGGCTGGGTTCGACACGGTTGAGACCTGGTGGCCTGGCGCTGATGTCGCAGGCTTCGCGAGCAGTGTTGAGGCTGCGGGCGTGGCGGTCTCGTGCCTGAACATGGATGGCGGCGATCTCGCTGCGGGTGAGCGCGGCTTCATGAACGTCCCCACGGCTCGCCGTGGCAATCTCGAGGCGTTTGCGGCTGCCATTGAGCTTGGGTCGGCGCTCGAGGCTCCGTTCATCAATGTGCTCGTTGGGCGTGCGGTTGCTGGAGTCAGCCTCTCGTCGCAGTGGGATATCGCTGTCGGGATGTTTCGCGAGCTCGCCGGACATGCCGCTCGGGCGGGTGTGACGATCGTTATCGAGCACTTGAACGAACACGACGTTCCCGGGGCGCTCGTCTCGACACCGAAGGCTGCCGCCGGGCTCGTTGAGGCGGTCGGTTCTGACCACGTTCGACTGCTCTATGACGCCTACCATGCGGCTATGGCAGGAATCGATCCCGTCCGTGATGTGGGTGCATACGTCGGGCTGATCTCCCACGTGCAGTACGCCGACAGTCCGGGGCGTGGCGCGCCCGGCACGGGAACGATCGACTTCACCGCCTTCCTCGAGTCGCTCGACACCGCCGGCTACACCGGCAAGGTCGGGCTCGAGTTCATTCCCGCTGGCGAACCGCCCCAGCTTGCATCCTTTTCAGCAGCCCACGACCGTTCGATAGGAGTTACGACGTGAAAGCCCTTGTCTGGTACGGAGAGCGCAGTATCGAGTTCGAGGAGATTGCAGCTCCCGAGCCCAGCCCCGGCGAGGTGATCGTCGATATCGAGCTCGCGGGGATCTGCGGCTCAGATCTGCACGGCTATCGCGGCCACCCTGGGCCTCGCGTGCCACCGCTTGTGCTCGGCCATGAGGTCGTCGTGCGCCACAACGGCGGGCGGTATGCGATCTACCCGATCATCGGCTGCGGCACATGTGTCCACTGCCTCGCGGGTGACGACAACCTCTGCGGCTCGTGGAAGTTGATCGGCCTGCACCGAGCCGGTGTGTTCGCCGAGCACGTCTCGACCCCCGAGAAGTGTCTCGTTCCGCTACCTGAGGGCATCGACGCTCGCCGTGCTGTACTCGCCGAGCCGCTCGCGTGCTGCGTTGGTGCGATCGGCCCGGAGAACCTCGGGCCAGGCTCGAACGTGCTCGTCTTTGGCTGCGGCCCGATCGGTCTCCTGACGATCTACGCCGCCGCGCGCAAGGGTGCGCATGTCACCGCGATCGATCCGGTTGCTGCACGCCTTGAGATCGCGAAGAAGCTTGGCGCTGCGGCCGTTGAAACCGACGCCTCAAAGCTGCCTCCGGCCGCTGCGAACGTTGCGATTGATGCGGCTGGGTTCGAAGCGACGTGGCGTGCCGCGATCGATGCTGTCGAGAACGGCGGATCGATTGTGATGGTCGGACTTGGCAACGCTGAGGCGACCTTCCCGATGGCTCTGCTCGTCCGCCGCTCGATCCGGTTGCGCGGCCAGTTCGCGTACTCCCGCGCGGAATTTCAGGAGGCGATCGACATCCTTGCCGAGGGCGTCCTCGACCTCTCATGGCTTGACGACGCACCGCTGTCGGAAGGTGCGCAGGCCTTCGCCAACCTCGTCGATCGTCCCGCCGAGTTCTCGAAGATCCTGCTGGATCCCGCCTCATGAGCGAGCCACGGTTTCTTGTAACCGGTGCCCACGGATGCATCGGAGCCTGGGTTGTCCATGAGCTCGTCGAGGCGGGTAGCCCCGTTGTGACGTTCGATCTGTCGACCGATGCGCGACGCGTGAAGCTCCTGCTCGGACCCGAGCGCGCCGAAAACGTTCCGCACGTCGCTGGCGACATCACCGACCTCGAGCAGCTTGAGCGCACCGTCGACGAGCACGGAGTGACGAACATCATTCATCTCGCCGCTCTGCAGGTTCCGTTCTGCCGTGCCGACCCGCCGCTCGGCGCGCGGGTGAACGTGCTCGGCACGGTCAATATCTTCGAGCTCGCCAAGAAGCGTGAAGGCCTGGGCCCGATCGTCTACGCGTCTTCGGTTGCCGCATTTGACGCCTACGAGGAAGGGGCCGAGCCGTCGATGAGTGCTCACCCGAGCACGATCTACGGTGTCTACAAGCGCGCCAATGAAGGCACAGCCTGGGTGTATGCAACCGAGAATGGCGTTGCGAGCGTTGGGCTGCGACCACACACGGTGTACGGCGTCGGTCGCGATCAGGGCCTCACCTCCGCGCCCACAACGGCGATGCTCGCGGCCGCGGCGGGCGTTCCTTTCACGATCCCGTACGGTGGTCGCAGCGAGTTTCAGTTCGGCCGAGACGTCGCCCAGTGTTTCATCGCTGCGAGCCTCGCGAAGGCAACGGGCTCGACCGTGCACAACCTCCCCGGAATGGCCGTCTCGATGGACGACGTCGTCGATGCGATCGGCATGGTTGCGCCCGGTTCGGACGTCCGCTTCGAGGGCGCACCGCTGCCGTTCCCAGAAGAAGTTGACAGCACCTCGTTCACCGAGCTTGCAGGGCCCGTACCTACGACCCCGTTTGCCGACGGTGTTGCAGCTACCGTCCAGCGTTTCCGTGAACTTCTAACCCTGGGCCTTGTCACGGCCCCAACTGCGTAGGAAGGCAGGTACCGAGTGAGCAATAGTTCCGTCCGGGATAGCTGGGAGGCGCAGTTTGGCCGCCGCGACCCGAAGATCATCTGCATCGGGTTGAACTACGACGACCACGCCGGCGAGTCCGGGATGGAGTTGCCGAAGGCACCGCTGATGTTCTCGAAGTTCGCGAATACGCTGATTGGCGACGGCGATGCGATCGTGTTGCCGCCGAACATCGGTCATGTCGACGCCGAGGCCGAGATGGCCCTCGTGATCGGCAAGACGGCGTCGCATGTCTCGCAGGACGACGCGTTCGACTACATCGCGGGCTACACGTGCGCGAACGACGTCAGCGCGCGCGATGCGCAGTTCGGCGATGGCCAGTGGTTCCGCGGCAAGGGGTACGACACGTTCTGTCCGGTCGGCCCGCGCATCGTGCCGGCCGCTGAGTTCGACCCGTCCGACGTGCGCGTCCAGCAGCGGTTGAACGGCGAGACGCTTCAGGACTCTCGCACCGCGAATCTCATCTTCCGCCTCCCAAAGTTGATCGAGTACGTCTCGGCCGTGATCACGCTTGAGCCGGGCGACCTCATCCTCACCGGTACCCCTGAAGGTGTCGGTGTGTTCCGCGATCCCAAGATCACCCTGCGCCCCGGTGACGTCGTCGAGATCGAGATCGACGGCATCGGCACGTTGCGGAACGAGGTGAAGTAGCGGCTTTGCGAGAAGGTCATCCCGACTTTCTCTGGAGGAATCCGGAACCGAAATCGTCGTACGAGGTCGTGATCGTCGGAGCTGGCGGTCACGGCCTCGCCACGGCCTACTACCTGGCGAAGAACCACGGCATCACCGACATCGCGGTGATCGAGAAGGGCTGGATCGGCGGTGGGAACGCGACGCGCAACACAACCGTCGTGCGTTCCAACTACCTCTGGGACGAGAGCGCCGCGATCTACGAGCATTCGCTGAAGCTGTGGGAGGGGTTGAGCGAGGACATCGACTACGACGTTCTCTACGACCCGCGCGGCGTTCTCAACCTCGCGCATTCGCTTGGCGATGTGCGTGAGGGGCAGCGGCGCGTCAACGCCAATCGACTGAATGGCGTCGACGCTGAGTGGCTTGAGCCCGAGGATGTGAAGGCGTTCTGCCCGATCGTCAATACCTCGCCTGAGGCGCGCTACCCGGTGCTCGGCGCGACACTTCAGCGCCGCGGCGGCATCGCGCGGCATGAGCCCGTGGTGTGGGGCTTTGCTCGTGCGGCCGATGCGCTGGGCGTCGACATCATCCAGGGCTGTGAGGTGACAGGCATCGAGGTCGTTGGCGGACGTGCGGTCGCCGTGAACACAACCCAGGGCCGGATCGCGGCCGGAAGGATCGGCCTCGTCGCTGCCGGGCATTCATCCGTGCTTGCGAAGTACGCGGGGGTTGAGCTGCCGATTCAGAGCCACCCGTTGCAGGCGCTCGTCTCTGACCTCTACGAGCAGGTGCTCGACACCGTTGTGATGTCGAACGCGGTGCATGTCTACGTCAGCCAGGCGCACAAGGGCGAGCTCGTGATGGGAGCTGGCATCGACGCCTACAACTCGTACACGCAGCGCGGCTCGATTCATGTGATTGAGCACCAGCTCTCCGCCGCGCTCGAGCTATTTCCGATCTTTGCGCAGGCACGTGTGCTGCGAACGTGGGGCGGCATCGTCGATGTCTGTCCTGACGCCTCGCCGATCATCGGGTCGACGCCCGTCGAGGGGCTCTTCGTTAACTGTGGCTGGGGCACAGGCGGCTTCAAGGCGACACCGGGTTCGGGCTGGGTGTTTGCGTGGACGCTCGCTCACGGAAGGCCACACGAGCTGAATGAGCCGTTCTCGCTCGAGCGGTTCACGACCGGCGCGCTGATCGATGAGCACGGTGCAGCAGCGGTGGCCCACTGATGTTGCAGATCACGTGTCCCTGGTGTGGCCCCCGTGACGAGACGGAGTTCTCGTACGGCGGTCAGGCGGGTGTCGCCTACCCGGCGCAGCCCTCCGCGTTGAGCGATGAGCAGTGGGCGCAGTTTGTGTTCTTTCGCGAGAACCCAAAAGGGCGGTACGCCGAGCGCTGGGTGCACGCGCAGGGCTGCCGACGCTGGTTCGACGCCGTCCGAGACACTGCGACCAACGATTTCCTGTCGTGAAGTTCACCTTCGCCGGCACCGAGTACGACGGTCGTGAGGGCGAGACGCTCGCCGCTGCGCTGGTTCGGCATGGTGTCCGCGGTGGCTTCAAGAGCATCGGCCGAGGTCGTCCGCGTGGCGTGTTCGCGTGGGCTGACGAGGAGCCGAACGCGCTCGTTCAGATCGGGCACAAGCCGATGCAGCGGGCGACGCTCGTTGCGTTGACCGACGGCTTGGTCGCGGAGCCGCTCAAGGGGAAGGGGCGGATCTTCGAGGCTCCCGACGAGACGAGATACGACGCTCGGTACGTCCATTGCGAGACGCTTGTGATCGGTGGCGGTGCAGCCGGAGTAGCGGCCGCGCAACAGGCCGAGGGGCGGGTGATCGTGTTGGAGGCGAGTCCGCAGTGCGCGCTCGCATCTGATCGCGGTCAGGGCCTGCGCGTGTTGACGTGCACGACGGCAGTCGGGCTTTACGACGGGAACTACGTTGTTGCCGTCGAGCGCGACCGTCGCGTCTGGCACATCCGTGCGAAACGCATCGTGCTTGCGACCGGTGCCGTCGAGCGGCCGATCGCGTTCCCGAACAACGACCGCCCGGGTGTGATGCTCGCGAATGCGGCGCGCCGGTATGACCTCGGGGCGGCGCGTGTCGCGGTCTACACGACCAACGACTCGGCTCTCGACTTTCCCGGTGCGGTTGCGACGATCGATGCCCGCTCGGGCCGTCGGGTGGTCGACACGCTCGGCGAGGAGCACCTTGAGGGTGTCCTTCTCGACGACGGCACGACCATCGCCTGCGACGTGTTGGCCGTCTCGGGAGGTTGGAATCCGAGCCTCAATCTGTGGAGTCATCGAGGCGGCAAGGTGCAGTGGAACGACCGGATCGCCGCGTTCGTGCCGGCGGGTGGGCTGAGCGGTGTCGAGGTTGTGGGTGCCGCCGCGGGCGAGGCGCTGCCCGATGTCCAGCCCGTGTGGCTAACGGGCGGCGACGAATCGGTGACGTTCCTCGACCTCGAACGCGACGCCGACCTCGCCGAGCTCCGGCGAGGGATCGGCGCTGGTCTGCGTCGGGCCGAGCACCTGAAGCGCTTCACGTTGATCGGCACGGCGTCGGATCAGGGCAAGACGTCGGGTGTGATCGCGATGGGGGCGGCAGCCGAGATCATTGGCGTCCCACTCGCAGAGCTCGGCACCTCAAGCTTCCGGCCCCCGTTCGTGCCCGTCTCGTTCGCTGCGCTTGCGGGCCGCAACCGCGGCGAGCTGTTCGATCCGGCGCGCGAGACGCCGATGCACTCGTGGCACGTCGCTCATGGCGCGGTGTTCGAGGACGTCGGACAGTGGAAGCGCCCGCGCTACTTCCCGGTTGGTGCTGAGTCGATGGACGACGCGGTGCTGCGCGAGTGCGCGGCTGCTCGCGAGTCGGTCGCAATGATGGACGCGTCAACCCTCGGCAAGATCGACGTGCAGGGGCCTGACGCAGGCATCTTCCTCGATCGCATCTACACCAACCTGATGAGCACGCTCGCCGTTGGCATGTGCCGCTACGGGGTGATGTGCAAAGCCGACGGGATGGTGTTCGACGACGGCGTCGTGATGCGCGTCGGTGAGGAGCGCTTCATCGCGACGACGACCACCGGTAACGCCGCACCGGTGCTCTCGTGGATGGAGGAGTGGCTCCAAACCGAGTGGCCCGAGCTGCGTGTGTGGCTTACATCGGTCACCGAGCAGTGGGCGACGGTCGCCGTGGTTGGCCCTGGTTCGCGCGCGCTGCTGCAGCAGCTGACGGCGATCGATCTCAGCCGCGAGGCGTTTCCGTTCATGGCGATCCGGGAAGGCGAGGTCGCAGGCATTCGGGCCCGCGTTTGTCGGGTGAGCTTCTCCGGTGAACTGGCCTTCGAGGTGAACGTTGATGGCCGTGCAGGGCTCGCTCTCTGGCAGGCGATTGCGGACGCTGGCGACGTGACGCCGTACGGCACCGAGACGATGCACGTACTCCGAGCCGAGAAGGGCTTTCCCATCATTGGTCAGGAGACGGACGGGACGATTACCCCGCAGGATCTCGGCATGGATTGGGTCGTCTCGAAGAAGAAGGACGACTTCATCGGCATGCGTTCCTTCTCGCGACCCGACACTGCGCGCACCGACCGCAAGCATCTCGTTGGTCTCCTCCCGGCAGATCCGAGCGAACTCGTTCCTGAGGGTGCGCAGCTGGTCGCCGACCCCAACGTCGCGATTCCCGTGCCGATGCTCGGGCATGTGACGTCGAGCTACCGAAGCGCAGCACTCGGTCGTACGTTCGCGTTGGCGCTCGTCAAGGACGGGCGTAACCGCTTCGGTGAGACGGTCTTCGCTCCGCTCGGCGACCGTGTGATCGAGGCAACAATCGTCTCGTCTGTGCTCGTCGATCCCGAAAACGCCCGTCGCGACGGCGATCCGGGGGAGGTCGCATGACCGCGTTCGTTGAGACTCCGCTCGCAGCACAGATCTCGGTTCGCGGCGCAGCGCCTGCGGGCTTTCCTACCGTCCCGAATACGACCGCCGTCGTTGATGGGCATACAGTCGTGTGGCTCGGCCCCGACGAGTGGCTTGTCCTGGGAGGCGCCGAGGCTGATTTTGTGTCTGCCGCGGCGGCGGTTGACGTATCGGCCAACCGTATTGCCCTCGACCTATCCGGTGCGAATGCCCTCGACGTGCTCGCATCCGGCTGTGGCCTTGATCTCGACGAGGCTGCGTTTCCGGTTGGCGACTGTGCGCAGACGCTGCTCGCTCGCGCGCAGGTCATCCTCATTCGGCAGGCGAGCGACGCCTTCCGGATCCTCGTGCGACCGTCGTTTGCCCCGTACCTGCGCGCGTGGCTCTCCGATGCGATCGCAGGATCGCTCGCCGATCCTGCGCTCTAGACGCTGAGCGGCTACCAGCCGCCGATAGAGCCGGTGAGCAGCCCATAGGGCAGCGTCTGAGGCTCTTCGCCAGGCACGGCGCGCAGAAAGTCGAAGTCGCAACCCTCGTCTGCCTGCAGCACGTGGTCGACGTACATGCGCCCGTAGCCGCGGCTGTAGCGCGGCGTTGGCGGCCCGAGTTCCTCAAGGCGACGGGTGATCTCCTCGGCGGGAATGTCGAGGTCGAGCCGACCTGCCTCAACATCGAGGACGATCGGGTCGCCATCGCGCACCGCGCGCAGCGGACCGTTCGCGTACGACTCGGGCGAGACGTGCAGGACGACGGTGCCAAACGCGGTGCCGCTCATGCGCGCGTCGGAGATGCGCACCATGTCGGTGACGCCCTGCTCAAGCAGCTTCTTGGGGATCGGCAGCTGGCCCCACTCAGGCATGCCTGGCCCACCCTTTGGGCCGGTGTTGCGCAGCACCATCACCGTGTCGGGGGTCACTGGCAGGTCGGGATCGTCGATCCGCTCGGCAACGTCGTACACGTCCTCGAACACGAGCGCGGGGCCGCGATGACGCATCAGCTCGGGCGACGCTGCGGAGCGCTTGATGATCGCCCCACCGGGCGCAAGCGAGCCGCGCAGCGAGGTGATGCCACCCTCGGTAGCGAGCGGCTTGTCGAGCGGGAAGATCACGTTGCGGTCGAGAACTTCGACGCCCTCGACCTCCTCGGCCAGTGTGCGGCCGGTAACAGTCAAGGCATCGCCGTGCAGCAGCGGCAGCAGTTCCTTGAGTACGGCTCGGATGCCACCCGCGTGGTACAGGTGCTCAACAAGATGCTCGCCTGATGGGCGGACATTTGCGATCACCGGTGTGCGGCGAGAAATCTCATGGAAGCGATCGAGCGTCAGCGGCACGCCTGCGCGCCCGGCGATCGCGAGCAGGTGGATCACAGCGTTCGTGCCTCCCCCGAGCGCCATCAGCAACGTGATCGCGTTGTCGAGCGACTTTTCGGTGACGATCTGGGAGGGGCGCAGTCCTTCGCGGGCGAGAGCGACGGCGCGGATACCGGTCTCCTCCGCCGCGCGACCGCGACCAGCCTCAACGGCGGGGATCGACGCGGTGCCTGGAAGCGCCATACCAAGCGCTTCGATGATCGAAGTCATCGTCGATGCGGTTCCCATCTCGTTGCAGTGGCCGAAGCTCGGCGTCGCTGCGGCTTCAAGCTCGTCGAACTCCTCCTGGGTCATCCGCCCGGCACGCAGCTCGGCGAGGTAGTGCCAGAGGTCGGTGCCGGCACCGAGCTGGCGTCCGCGGAACCAGGCGGGCTGCGATGGGCCACCCGTCACCATGATCGCGGGGAGGTCTGCGCTGACCGCAGCCATGATCTGGGCAGGCACGGTCTTGTCGCAGCCGCCGAGGAGCACGACCGAGTCGAACGGGTAGCACCGGATCGACTCCTCGACGTCCATTGCCATCAAGTTGCGGAAGAGCATCGAGGTCGGCTTCATCAGGTTCTCGCCGAGCGACATTGCCGGGAACTCGAGCGGTAGACCGCCTGCAAGCAACACGCCGCGCTTCACCGACTCTGTGAGGCCGCGAAAGTGGAGGTTGCAGTTGACGAGCTCTGACCACGAGTTACAGATGCCAACGATCGGCCGACCGTCGAGGGCCATCTTCGAAATGCCCTCGGCGTGCATCGATGCTCGATGGATGAAGCCCGAGATGTCCTTGCCGCCGAACCAGCGGGTGCTGCGCATTTCGCCCATGCCGACCCGCAAACTACCTGCGATCGCAGATTGGGCTGACGGTTCTAAACGGCGAGCGAGGCGGAACGGACGAAGGCGCCTGCGGCGTCGTCGAGTTCAACCGTCGTCGCCGTGCCGGCAAACGAGAGAGCGATCGTGCCCTGTGCGTGATCGACAGCAGTCACGGTCACCTCTTGGCCGGGCTTGAGGCCAGCAGCAAGTAGCACCGGCAGGCGCGACCGTGCGCTCTCCTCAAGCCGGTCGACGACGAGGCGATCGCCTGGGACTGCGGCTGACAGCGCGGTGAGCTCGCGTGCAGTCGCGCGTCCTTCGGCGGCATCGATCGGCCAGCCGTGCGGGCATGTGGTCGGCTGCCCGAGGGCGCCGTAGACCCGCTCGAGCGCTTCGGCGTCAAAGCCAGGCGAGATCTCGCGGGCGCGCTCGTAGCTCTCTTCGGGCGTGTAGCTGAGGATGTCGGTAACGAACCGCTCAAGGATCCGCTGCGCCCGGATCACACGGTCGGCCTCGGCGCGCCCGTGGACGGTGAGGAGGATCTCCTTGTGGGCGTTGCGTTCGACGTAGCCTTCGCGCTCAAGCCGAGCGAGCGTCTCGCCAGCGGTCGGCCGCGAGACATGCAGCGCGTGCGAGACATGCGAGGAGAGCGTCGGTGCATCGGCAATCAGCGCACCGCATTCGACGCGCAGCGTCGTAAGCGAGTCGAGCGCGAGGAGGTAGTCGTCGGTCGAGTGCGCTCGCCCTGGGGCAGCGGCATCGGTGCCGCTCTCGAGGCGTGAAAGGCGCTTCGCACGGCGACTCGGTTCGGTACGCGCACCGAGGTCCCCCAAACGCTCGGGTGTGATCAGCGCGAGCTCGGCGTCGTTGACCCGACCAAGGTCAAGTTCGACGGTTGGGGCGATGCCACGCGCCTCAAGGAGTCGTGCACCACATGCCGATGCGCAGCCGTCGAGGGTGACCACCGACCGACCGTCTCGCGCTGCGGCAACGATCTCGTCGAGGCTGTCGCCGAGCTCCGCGTCTCCCGTTGCAGCGAGCGACTCTGCCATGACGGTTGCGCGACCCGCCGGCGTCGATCCGCCGTGACAAGGGAGGACGATCGGGCGTGTACCTGGGCGCATAGCCTCAAGGTACAACACGCGGGCGCTGATCGGTGGCTACGGAAGGGGCGTTTCGCTCAGAGCAGGCAATCGAAGCTCGAGCGTCTGGCGCACCGCACCAGCGAGGGCCTCGGCCGAATATGGCTTACGCAGTAGCGAGACGGCACCAACGATGTCGCGGCTTTCAAGCTCCTGATCCGGGTACCCGGAGGTGTAGAGCACCGCAATGTCGGGCTGGAGAGCCGTGACTGTTTGCGCCAGCTCTCGGCCGTTCAGCCCGGGCATGACGACATCGGTTACGAGGATGTCGAACCGTTCGCGTGAGGCGAGTTCGACTGCGACATTCCCATCCGGGGCCGAGACGACGTTGTAGCCGTGTTTCGGCAAGCATGCGTGCAGTAAGGGAGAGAACTGCTGGCTGGTCTTCGACAAGCAGGACGCGCTCGTGACCGGCGGTGTCGTGTGATTCGGGAGCGTCGGCGATCGCCTCATCGCCGGCCGACGGAAACGCGATCTCAAAGGTTGTGCCAACGCCAAGCTCGCTCTTGACGGCGATCGTGCCGTTTGTCTGATTGACGATGCCGTAGACCGTCGCGAGGCCGAGACCGGTGCCCTTACCGACATCCTTGGTGGTGAAGAACGGCTCGAAGATGCGGCTCTGTGTCTGCTCATCCATGCCGGTTCCGCTGTCTGTCACGGTCAGCAGCACCTGATCGACACCATCGCTGTTGCGGATCGCTGTTGTGATGACGAGCGCGCCGCCGCCGGGCATCGCATCGCGGGCGTTGACGGCGAGGTTGATCAGCACCTGCTCGACCTGGCTTGCGTCGGCGAGGATCAGGCACGCACCGTCGTGGAGGTCGGTCGTAAGAGTGATGTGGCTGCCGATCACGCGGCTGAGCATCGTGCTCACGTCCATGACGAGGGCGTTCAGGTTGACCACCTTCGGCGTCAATACCTGCTTGCGACTGAACGCGAGCAGCTGCCGCGTCAGGGCTGCGGCGCGATCGCCAGCACGTGCGATCTGCTCGATCTCTGATTGGAGCTCCGGGTTGCCCTGCGCCTGCATATAGGCAAGCTCGGCATAGCCCGAGATCGCGGTCAGGAGGTTGTTGAAGTCGTGGGCGACACCGCCTGCGAGCTGCCCGACGGCCTCGAGCTTTTGCGCGTGGCGGAGCTTCTCCTCAAGCTCGTTCCGCTCGCTCAGGTCGACGTGGATCGTGAAGACGCCCTGCAGTTCGCCATCCTCGTTGTTGACGGGTGCGGCGACGGCCATCACGTGTAGTTCGGTGCCGTCTTTGCGGCGGCGGACGACCTCGCGTGAAAGGCGGCGCCCTTCGCGGAAGTCGCCCATCACCTCATCGGCCGACTCCCCTGCGCGGAGCGGCGTGTGCTTCCCGATGACCTCCTCGGCGGTGTAGCCGTACATCTGCTCCGCGGTCTTATTCCACATCGTGATGCGCGCTTGCGTGTCGGCCGCGATCACAGCGACAGGTGCGGTGTCAATGAGCGTGTGTAGCTGGGCGCTCGTCTGCCCAAGTGCCGTCTCGCGTGCGCGGAGGTCGGAGAAGATCAACCAGACGCGCGAGAAGGTGAAGATGATGAGAAGCGTCGCGGCCGCGATGACCACCCAGATGTCGACGCCGTCGTGGAACTGCTGAATGGTCATCGCAACGGGGATGAGCAACGTGCTCGCTCCGAGGATTGCCAGGCGTCCATTGGTCATGCGGATCGCCGTAGGCAAGCCCATTCTGTTCGCCGAGGGGTGCAGCCCGGCTGCGGGCCAGAGCGCAAAGAGCAGCAGCCACCCCGCGCTTCCAATGTTGTGGGCGCCGTAGGTGCCAAGCATCTGGCCGCGTGAGTACACACAGTCGGAGACCAGGAATAGGGCCATGCCGAGCGTGTGCGCGATCAGCGCGACATTCCTCTGGCGCCATTGCAGGATCGTCAGTTGCAGGAGCATCCCGACGAAGATCAGGTCGAGCGTCGGATAGAGCACTCCGACGACGGCGTTGCTTGGCGTTTCGTGTGGGGCGTGCGACGGATCGAGGTAGACGGCCCACAAGAACATGCCGATGCACGTCCCAACGATGGCGCTGTCAAGCAGGGCGCCAAGCTGGTGGCGCCAGCCAACGACGAACGCGAGTCCGACGAAGGCATAGCCGCTGAGGTACAGCGCGTCGACAGGAGACGGGAAGGGGGCCGAGTGCCCAGACCAGTCGACGGCGTCCCACGTCGCGTCGCCGACAGCCCAGGTCGTTGCGGCAAGCAGGAACCAGAAGGGTGCCGAGCGGAAGCTTGTGCGGCGCCCGATCAGCCAGGCAACCGCGACGAACGTGAGCGCTGCGCCGTCGTCGATCAGAAACCCCCGATGGCCAGACGGTCCGCTGAGCCAGATTGCAACGGCGATAGGGCCTGCCGCGATTAGTGCCCACGCGGCGAGCGGCCGCGAAGGGGAGGTCGGAAGGCGCATCACGCTGCGGATAATCGACCGAGAGAGCGAGAAGTTGAGTGGCTCCTTGGGTTATCGCCGAGGGGTGTCACAGGCCATATTCAACCGGCAACGACCCTGCCGCGGCGAATGGGTTCGGTATGGATCGGCCGTGGCGCTAGGCGACGGATTCCACAAACGATGCGACTGCCGCGACGAACGAGGTCGGTCGATCGCGGAACGGATAGTGGCCCGACCGGTTGAGGACGTGGAGCCGCGCATCTGCTGTTTTCGCGGCGATGCGCTCGTACAACGCGTACCCAAGGCGAAGCGGAGCAGACGGATCATCTCGGCTCCAGAGCACGAGAGTCGGCACCGCAAGCCCATGCTCGTCAAAGACGCGCAGCGTCTCTTCGCGCCGAACGTTCAGGCTTGGCCGCCAGATCGCACCGTCAGCGGTTTCAAGGCGTCGTGCACCCTCCTGGCGGATCGGGAGCTGCGCGATGGCCAACATCCGGTCGAGGAACGCGGCGGTGACGCTTGTCGGGTCGTAGGCCTGCGCGTCCGGCTCAATCCGCACTGATGCGAGCGATGGTGGCCCTGGTGGCATCCGTGCCTCGAGATCACGGTAGAACTGCCCGCTCGGGAAGGTCGGATCCTCTGGGGCGGTCGTGTTGCTATCGACGATCGTGAGCGAGCTGACGCGCTCGGGTCGCTCGACGGCGACTCGCGTGGCGACAAACCCCCCGCGCGAATGCCCGACGAGGTGCACCGGCCCGGGGCACAAAGCGTCGAGAACGGCGTGCGTGTGTTCCATGAGCCCGTCGATCGTGAAGCCCGAATCATCGGGCGGGTTGTCGGTGTACCCCTGCCCCAGGCGATCGAACGCGATCACCCGGTAGCGCGCCGCAAACAGCGGCAGCACGAAACTGAAGCAGTCGAGCGCGGTGTCGTGGCCGAAGTCGCCGCCGTGGAGCAACACAAGGATCGGTGCCCCCTCCGGCCCGTCGATGTAGGTGCGGGTACGAATGCCGTTGACGACAACCTCGCCGAGCTTCGACTCGTCGAGCGGATCGAGACGGCCGTTCAGTGCTTCGACCCGGGCAGGTCGCGCCACACTTCGGCCGCGCTTGGTTTCGTCCCGCGAGCAGCGCCCATGCGTGCGAGCAGCGGCTGGGCAGCAACACGGAAAGCGTCGCGTGCCTCCTCGCTCGGCCACTCGTCGATATCCATCACGGCATCGTCGCGGTACACCCGGCGGTGCGAAAGCATCCCGTACTGGTGCGCGAGCGCGATGATCTCGTCGTAGAGGCCAGGCTCTGCACGGTCGGCCGCGGCAAGCTGCTCCTGCGTTGCCTCGATGCGCACGGTTACGACGATCGTCATCTTCTGCCCCCTCTCGCTCGGCCTTGGCTGGGTGTCTCGCCAGCGCGACAGCCGAGTCTACAACCGTCGGGAGGTCACAACCCCACAGCGTTAGAGGAGTGCGTAAGACTCAACGAGTGGAAGGCGAGCGGCTCTGGACCCGTGACCTCGTATTCGTGCTCGCGGGGGTGTTTCTGCTCTTTACGAACACCACGGGCCTCGTGTCGGTGCTGCCGGTCGTGGCGGGGCGTAGCGGAGGATCAGGCGCTGCAGGTCTCGTGACCGGCTGCTTCTACTTCCCCGCCGTTGCGACGCAGTTGCAGATGCCGTGGGTGATGAATCGTGTGCGAGCTCGCTGGGTGCTTGTCGCGGCGTTCTCGTTGCTTGGGCTGCCGTGCGCGCTCTATGCGGCTGCGCCGAACAGTCTTGGCCTTGTCCTGGCAACGACCGCGCTGCGCGGAATCGGCTTTGGTATCGCAACGGTTGCCGTCGGGACGCTCGCTGCTCAGCTCGCACCGCCTGAACGCCGCGGCACCGTGCTCGGCATGTCGGGACTCCTCGCAGGGATTCCGCCGGTATTCGCGCCTGCCACTGGCCTTTGGCTCCTCGATGGTCTTGGGGCGCGCACTGCGTTCCTTGCGGCGGGTGCGGTCGGAGTAGTCGGCGCGGTTCTTTCGCTCGCGCTGCACTCCCGACCGGCCGCCGGCCGCCCGCGTCCCAAAGGGCTCCTTCGCGCAATCGCTGGGCCAGCGCTGCGGTGGCCCTTTGGCTGGTTTCTGATCGTCAGCCTCACTCGTGGCGCCGCAGTGAGCTTTGTTCCCCTGTGGCTGATTCATGGCGGACTCGCCTCCGCCTCGACCTACCTACTCGTCTTCGGCACGCTCGCGTACCTCGCGCGGTGGGGAGGCGGGCGCCTGGTTGATCGCTACGGAGCACGACGGCTCGTCGTCCCGGGCTCCGTGTCATCGTTGCTCGGTCTCGTGCTGCTCGCCTCAGGCAACCACGCCTGGTGGCCGGTCGTCGCTGCGGGCCTCCTCTTTGGGCTTGGCTACGGGCTGCTCGCAACCTCGTCGCAGCTCGACATGTTGTCGCGCTGGTCGACCGATTCGTTTGCCGTTCCGACAACAGCATGGAATATCGCAATCGACTTCGGTGTCGGGCTCGGCGGCATCTTCATCGGGCTTGTCGCGAGCGCCGCCGGCTATGCAACGGCCTTCTGGGTCTTGCCCGTGGCGATGACGGCCGTCCTGGTGCTGATCTTGCTTGAGCCTCATCCGGAACGGAACGTCGTGCCGCGTTGATCCTGGCGGCCGGTCACGCGGTGTAGCTCAACCTCCATCGTCGGGCCTTCCGGTGGCTGCACTACGGTGTGGTGATGGACGATTCGCCTGAGCATGCGCCGTCAAAGCCGCTGCCGTGGCGGCTGCTACTGATCGCGGGGCTTCTCGTGGTCGTTGCTGGTGTCGCGCTTGTGCTCGCCGAGCGGAGCACCCATCGACGCACGGCTACCGCCACGAGCGTGGCTGAGACGACGCCGACGTCGGCGCCCGTGTCCGTGCAGCTCACCTCAAAGCTGCCGGCCTGGCTCGCGCCAGGCGCGACGCTTTCGTTGCAGGGATGGACGCGGCCGCGGGTGCGTGTTTCGCTGACGGTTGGAGGGCGTCGAGCCGCCGCTGTGACCGCCGGGCCAGGCGGCAAGTTTGTCATCGCCGCGCCGTTGAGCGGTGCCGGGCAGGTGGCCGTGGCGATCAGAGCGGGCGGTCGCGTGTTCCCCGCTGGTGATCTTCTCGTTCGTCCAATCCGCCTCGCTGCCGTTGGCGACGTGACGCCTGGGGAGGGCGTAAGCGACGCCGTGAGCTCGCACGCGGTGGCCCCTGGGTACGCATGGGCAGGTGTCGGCAAGCTGTTGCGGAGCGCCGACATTGCGACCGCGAATCTCGAGGGCGCCATCGCGAGTGTCGGCAAGCCGGTGCCGGACAAGCAGTACCACTTCCGCGGCAGCACCCGGTTCCTTCGCGGCGCCGCGACGGCGGGTGGACTGGACGTTGTGACGGTTGCGAACAACCACAGTCTCGACTTCGGCCGGCCCGGGCTGCTTGCAACGCTGAGCGCTGTACGCCAGGTGCACGTGCGCTCAATCGGGGGTGGTGCGACCCTTGCCCAGGCGCGACGGCCTGTGATCGTTCGTGTTGGTGGACTGCGTGTCGCGCTGCTCGGGTACACCGACATTCGCCCGGCAGGCTTTGACGCAGGGTCTGCCACGCCCGGTGCCGCACCCGCCGAGTCGAGTTACGTCAGCGCGGATGTCGCCCAGGCGCGCAAGCACGCCGACGTCGTTGTCGTGTGGTTCCACTGGGGAGTCCAGAGCGCCCATCGGCCGGATGCCCGGCAGGCGCTACTCGCCGAGACGGCCCTGCGCGCTGGCGCGTCTTTGGTGCTTGGTGCACACCCGCACGTACTGCAGCCGTTGGAGCGCAAGCGACACACAGCCGTTGCGTGGAGCCTTGGCAACTTCGTGTTCCCGTCGGTTGGGGCAGCGACCAAGACAGGCGTGTTGCTTGTTGCGCTCGACGCTCGCGGCGTGGCCGGAGCACGGCTCGTGCCAGCGACGATTCGTGGCTATCGCCCAGTGCTCAATGCACCGCTGAAGACCGCGGCCGCGCTTGAGCATGCGTGGGCGCTGTCGCGGTAAGCCTCAGGCGGGATTACCGAAGAATTCCGGTGTGCCCGAGGGAGTAGCGGCCGGGCTGGGGCCAGACACAAAGCCCGTGGGGGCTACTGCCGACGGGGATCTTCGCGAGCAGCTTTCCGTCGCTCGTTGAGATCGCGTAGACGACTCCGCTGTAGCGCCCAGAGAGCCACAGCACCTTTCCGTCGGCTGACACGCCACCCATGTCTGGGCTCCCGCCGCCCGGCAGCCGCCACTTGGCGACGAGCCTTCGGGTGGCGAAGTTGAGCACGGAGATCGAGCCTTCGCCGCGGTTGGTGATGTACAGATCGCGGGTATTTCGACTCACGTAGAGACCGTGGGTGCCAGCGCCGGTGGCCAGGAACTTCAGGACGTGGAAGTGCGTTGCGTCAATCTCCCACACGCCGCTCGCATGCATGTCCGCGACGTAGAAGACGCGCCCGTCGGGCGAGAGCTTCACGTCTTGGGGCATTCCGGCCGGATAGTCGGGCAGGCGCACCGTGCCGGCGACGCGCTGGGTTGCGACGTTCACTTTGAGCATTTCGCCTGAGAACTCGCAGCTCGCAAGCAGGTACCGCCCGTTGGCGGTGAAGTCCATGTGGTCGACCCCGCTGCAGGGAACCGTCAGCGAGTGGCTCAGATGAAACGTGTGGGCGTTGCGAAAGTCGAGGCGGTGCAATCGTTCGGCCACGACGATCGCGTACTTCCCGTTGGGGGTGAAATACATGTTGTAGGGGTCATCGACCGGAATCGGCGTGCCGGGCCGGCCCGTTCGGGGATCGATCGGCGTGAGCGAGTTGCCGAGGTCGTTTGTGACGTACAGCGTTTTCAGATCCCATGCGGGGACGACGTGTTGTGGCAGGCGCCCGACCCCGAAGTGGCCGACGATCTTGTAGGTCTTCGGATCGATGACGTCGACGGTGTTGCTCTCGCTGTTTGGAACGTAGATCCGCTGGAGCGCAGTGCGGGCGGCCCCGCGGAGCATCCCGACGCCATCGTGTGCGTAGATGTTGAGCGACGCAGTGCGAGGCGCGCGCGCACTTTGTGTGGTGCGGCTTGCCGTCGGAGTGAGCACCCCAATGGTTGATTGCGTGCCCGCCGCTGTCCTCCCTCCTGCAATGAGAATTCGATCGCCGAGCGTCGCGGCAGCGAGATCGGAGGTTGCGCTCAGAAGGCTGCCCGCACTCGTTACCGTGCGTGTTGCCGGGTTGATCGCCGTGATCGTCGCGACGACGGTGCCAGTTGTCGCCCCGCGCCCACCGATGACGTAGGCGATCCCGCCGAGTGCCGCAGCGGCAGCGTGTGTCGTTGGCGCTGGCAGTGCTCCGATGCGAGAAACGGTGCTGGTTGTGGGATCGAAGCGCAGTACCGCAGAACTCGCTGTGCCGTCTGGCAGCGAGCCGCCCGCGATGATCACCTTCCCGTGAACCGCGGTCACAGCCGCGTAGCGCAGCGCCGCCGGAAGGTGCCCGACAACCTTCGGGGTATGGCCAGTTCGCCAGGCGATGACTGTGTCGAGCCAGCGCGTGCCGGTGTACCCACCAATGATGTACGCGGTATCGCCGACAACAGCTGCTGCCGAGTCGGAGCTCGGCGCTGGCAAGTGGCCGACGATCGCCGTGGCGCCGGTGTGGGGATTGATGCGAACGATCTCGTCGATCTGGGTCGCGTTCCCGCCCCCGAAGAGATAGACGTTGCCACCGAGCGTCGCTGCCGCCGTGTCATGGCGGGCTGACGGCAGATACCCGCCGACGTGCGCCCCCGTTGAGGTGGCGACCACGATCTGGTCGGTCGATGTGTCCGCGCCTGTGAGTCCGCCGAGAAGAAAGACGCGCCCCCGCGATACCGCTGCGGATGGATCCTGTAGCGCCGCTGGGAGGTGCGCTGTGATGCGTTCGTGGAGCCTGCGAGGGGCTGTGGCTGCCGCGGAGGCCTGCGCGGCGACCGCGATTGCCCCGCAAATGCAGACAGCGCAGAGCAAGCTACCTCGGCGCTTCGGGCCTGCCGTCGCGCGTTCATGGATCATCTACTCCGTGACTCTGTCGCGATTGGATGAGCTACCGATGAGAGCGGCCCCGTGAGACCGCTGCCTGCGATCTCTCGCGCTCCTTACACACAGTCGCCCGTGGGGTCGAGCTAGCTACCGACCGGCACGTCGAATGCGGTCGCGGGAGGGCCCTCGAAGCCGTTCGATGAGGACCGTGCGAGCAAACGGTGGATGCCGGGCTCGGAGAACTGGATTCCGAACCACAGCGTGGTCGGCTGGCGCGGCGCGAGGTAGTCGAGGTGGCAACGCACGACGACGTCCCCGGTGCAGCCCTGTCCAGTGAGCAGCTTTGGTGCACCTACGAGGTGCATGCCTGGTGCCAAGGTGAGCGTGAGCGTCATGTCGGGCAGGAGTACGACGTCGCTCTCATTCGTGACGTCGACTCGGTAGTTCACTTCGCCCCCTGGATAGGACGTGGCTGGTGAACCAGAGACGGCGACGTTGAGCGGCGATCGTCGAGGTTGATACCCGTTCCCCGACGGGTAGCCGAGCACCGCACCAGCATCGATAGCGACAAGCAGTGCCACGACCGCTGCTGCACCGACCAGTCGCGGCCGCCCAGTTGCCGCCGAGGCGGTGATCGCGCGCGGCGGAAGCGCGCGCACAGCGATCGCAAGGGCGACGGCGACCCCGGGGACGACCACGACGACCTCAAGCCACCGCGCGAGCGATGACGTCCCAAAGATGCTCGGAGGAATCGCCCGAGCAAGGCGGCTCGACGATCCCGCGAAGGGGGCGCGAGCGAGTTCCGCCCACACGGTGTTTCGCATCACGATCGTGCCTTGCGTCCACGTGAGGGCGACCGCCGTTGCCATTGCCCCCGACATCACAGACAGAAGCACAGTCAGCCGCGGCCGCGTGGAGTACGCCTCGACAAGTCCGAGCAACAGGAACGGCAGTGCGGGCGCGACGAACCGCGGACCCGGCGAAGCGCCGCCGTAGGGTAGGAAGTAGCCGGCGTTCGCTATGACGAGCGCGGCCGATCCGGCTGTTTCCTAAACCGCGTGCACAAGTTCGATTCTTGTCGGGCAACACAGAAAATTGCACGGTAGTAGCCGTACGAGGACTGGCTCGCTTACAGGCTCACCATGGGGCGCAAGCCCTCGGCAGGTTGCATTAGGTCACCGGTCACCAAGACCGCGGTTGCTCGTTTTGGAGCCGCCCAGTCTATGGGGCTGCTTCGATAACCGATCTTGCCAGGTCAACTCCTCTTTCAAACGAGAATCGGCCAGCGATGGATATCGCAGTCGAACCTCGCAGCACATCCATTTCGATCAAACCGCCCTGCACACTCCAGTAGGCAGCATCTCCGAGATCTGCGATTGTCTTTGTCGGCGTACCGTGTGTACTTGCGAGATCGTTATCAGTCACACGTCGTAGTGACGCAAATTCGGCTTTCGAGAAGTGTGAGCGAACTGAGATTACGACTTGGTCGCCAATCGGCCTATCGTGCCTCGGATAAATACAACTAAAGAAGTTGTCCGAGATACGCTTGAAGCGCGGGGCATCGACAGAGATCGAAAGCTTGGCTTTGATCATGGCGGCCGGGAAGATCGAGCATCTGTTGGATGCACCGACTGCGACCCACGCGGACACATACCGCGTTCCGCACGTCACGGAGAACAGGTACTTATCGCCAACGGTATTCCCCGTCGCAACTCCTAGCAAGAAAGCCCCATGTGCGTCTGTCCGCACCCGATAATTGGGTGCGTTGTATTCGCGGCCACTCACCTGCACAGAAATGCTGGACATTGGGGCAAAGTGATCTCCGCTAACGACGGCCTTCTCACCAGGAGCGACGGTGGGCTGAACTGCTACCAGCCTAGCCCCAACAGGCAACGTGCACGACTGCCCCTTTAGGTGGGGATGGCTAGACGCACGTACGGTCGCGGCGATCGTACCGTTTGCCGCCAACAGAACCGCGATAATAATGGCGAAGAGACGGGCGGCAAACATCGGTCAATCGGAAAGAATATCGAATCGCGATCGGCCTTTCGTTCCGGAGGCAATCCGGATTTACGTATTTCCCAACCGCGTGCACAAGTTCGATTCTTGTCGGGGGCATACGCCTTAGAACAGCCGATCGTTCACGATCAGGCGGGTTACGGGAAGGGTGGTCTGCCGGACGCTACGGGGTGTAGAGCGGGTAGACACCATCAGGCACGTTGTCTGTGGCGCTGCCTGCCGGGGGAGATCCCGCTAGAGCCCCACCCAACCGCGATAGAAGTCTTTTCGTATCTTCCATCCGATCAGTGCGATTAGAGCGACATCAATGATCCCGGCGTGTTCAAAAATCAGCTCAACACACGCCAAAACAAGCATCACGAATGTGGCACCCACAGCGAGCACAAATGCAAGCAACGGAATTGAAAGGGGCCGCGGTGTCCGTTTCAACAACTCAACAGAACCGATCAACAATCCAATGTTGAGAAGCGAGTTGGTCTTACGAGAAACAGTAGTCACAGGCGAAATCGTATAGGCCAAATCACACCCGCGCAGAAGTCCTCTCCCGTAGCCCAGCAACCTCTCTAGCCCGCGCCCTCACCTTCTACAACGCAAACCACGCGGAGTGGTGGCTAAAGAACCGCCTCAGAAACCCCCAACGTCCAACACCCGCGACGGCATCGAGTCGCCGATGTGGCCCCACACGTGGCCCCCAAGCCCACGCCGCGCATCACTCGATAAACAGAAAACCCCTTTAGCAGGGATTTTCTGAATGGGCCGGGTGCGGCTCGAACGCACGACCTTGGGATTAAAAGTCCCCTGCTCTGCCAACTGAGCTACCGGCCCTCGCGCGACAAGGGTACGTCGCGGTCGTCGGCACGGTAGACGAACGGGCGATACTGAAGTCATGGGAAAGGGCTACGCGGAGGGATCGGCAGTCGAGGAGCCTCTTGCTGCGCTTGAGCGCGGCGACGATCCGTTGAAGCCGCTCGCCGCAGGCCGTGCTGCGGTCTATGGATCGACTGAGGCGAACCCGGAGCGCCACTTCATCGGCTGGGCCGACGAAGTCGACACCGACACGCTCTTTGCGTCGGGTGAGGCGTGGGGTGTGCAGGTTGTTCGTCGCGGCACCGCCTAGAGCGGCAGCGACCAGAGCGTCTCGACGCGTACCGCTCTGAATCCGAGGCTCTCGTACAACGCGACGGCCCCGCTCGGGTTCGCCCCATCGACCTTCAGGCCTGCGCTCGTGATGCCACGCCC
Source organism: Actinomycetota bacterium (assembly GCA_900299235.1). Classification (GTDB taxonomy): domain Bacteria; phylum Actinomycetota; class Thermoleophilia; order Gaiellales; family Gaiellaceae; genus PALSA-600. The sequence goes on along the minus strand of OMIZ01000030.1, from coordinate 563 downwards.
GGCGAGCTCATGCAGCCCGTGCACCACGAGGGCCCGGCCGAGTCCATTGCCACGTTCCTTCAGCTCGACGGCGACATCTTTGAGCCAGCCCGACGACCACCAGAGCGCGCAGCCGACGAGGGCGCCGTCGCGTTCAGCGAGGAACCAGGTGGTCGCGTCGAACTCCGGGTCGTTCGTCATCCATGCAACCCAGTCGTCGTGGCTCACCCGGACGTAGTCGGTGTCCCACGTTTCGTACGCGCGGTCGAGCAGCGCGTGCACGCGTGCGGCGTCATCGGGCAGGTACGTCCGCGACGTCACGCCCGCGGGAAGCGACGTTCGTGTGGGGAGGTCGTGGATTCCGACCGACATGCGTACGACGGAGCGCCGGCGTTTGAAGCCGAACGTGTCGACGGCTGCCGCGAGATCGCCCTGATGATCGGTGATCATGATCTGCAATGCCGTCTCGCTACGTTCCGCCGCGCGTGTGAGAGCTGCACCGAGCAACTCCGACGCTTCGGCGGGATCGGCTGTGGCGAACATCAGACCGCCGCCTGCGCCGACCGCGGCATACCCAACGATCT
>OMIZ01000029.1 GCA_900299235.1 Actinomycetota bacterium | reverse complement strand
CCGGTCGTGGCCGCGCTGAAGGAGTTCTTCGGCTCGTCACAGCTGTCGCAGTTCATGCAGCAGACCAACTCGCTTGACGGCCTCACCCACCGTCGCCGCCTGTCGGCGCTCGGTGCCGGCGGCCTCACCCGCGAGCGCGCACCGATCGAAGTTCGCGACGTCCATCCGACCCACTACGGCCGCATGTGTCCGATCGAGACGCCTGAAGGTCCGAACATCGGCCTGATTGGCTCGCTGGCCTCGATGGCGACCGTCTCGGAGTTCGGCTTCATCCAGACCCCGTACCGCAAGGTCGTCGGCGGCAAGGTCACCGACGAGATCGTCTACCTCGACGCGTCGGAAGAGGCGCAGTACACGATCGCGCAGGCGTCGGAGACGGTCGATCCGAAGACCGGCAAGTTCACGCACGACATGGTGCTCTGCCGCTCCCGTGAGGGTGAGGCAGTCATGGTCGAGCCGAAGAACATCGAGTTCATGGACGTTGCCCCGGCACAGATCGTGTCGGTCGCTACGGCGATGATCCCGTTCCTCGAGCACAACGACGCCAACCGTGCGCTCATGGGTGCCAACATGCAGCGGCAGGCAGTTCCGCTGATGATCCCTCAGGCGCCGCTTGTCGGCACCGGCCTCGAGTACCGCGCAGCGGTCGACTCGGGCGACGTCGTCGTGGCGAAGAACGCCGGCACGATCGTTGAGCTCGACGCGACGCACATCGTGATCGAGGGCAAGGGCACCCGTGACGAGTACGACCTCACGAAGTTCATGCGGTCGAACCAGGGCACGCTCATCCACCACAAGCCGATCATCAAGCTCGGTGACAAGGTGGACGCTGGCGCTGTCCTTGCCGACGGCTCCTCGACCGACCACGGCGAGCTCGCACTCGGTGCGAACCTGCTCGTCGCGTTCATGCCGTTCGAGGGTTACAACTTCGAAGACGCCATCGTGCTCTCCGAGCGTCTCGTGAAGCAGGACGTCCTCACGTCGATCCATATTCACGAGTACGAAATTGACGCCCGCTCGACGAAGCTCGGCGACGAGGAGATCACGCGCGACATTCCGAACCGTTCCGAGGAGTCGCTCCGCAACCTCGACGAGCGCGGCATCGTCCGCATCGGCGCGGAGGTTGGCTCGGGCGATCTGCTCGTCGGCAAGGTCACGCCGAAGGGCGAGACCGAGCTCACGGCGGAAGAGAAGCTCATCCGCGCCATCTTCAAGGAGAAGGCTCGCGAGGTTCGCGACACCTCTCTCAAGGTGCCGCACGGTGAAGGTGGCGTCGTCATCGATGTCAAGACCTTCCAGCGCGACAACGGCGACGACCTGTCCGCAGGCGTCAACGAGCTCGTCCGTGTCTACGTGGCCAAGAAGCGCAAGATCAGCGAGGGCGACAAGCTCGCCGGTCGCCACGGCAACAAGGGCGTTATCTCGAAGATCGTCCCCGAAGAGGACATGCCGTTCCTCGAGGATGGTCGTCCCGTCGACATCCTGCTCAACCCGCTCGGCGTGCCGAGCCGCATGAACATCGGCCAGATTCTCGAGACACATCTCGGCTGGTCGGCGGCACACGGTGTCTTCGCCGGCGATGACGTGAAGCCGATGACCGGCAACGCGGCCCGCGTGATCAACGCGCCGAAGCCGACGCCTGTCGCGACGCCCGTGTTCGACGGTGCAACCGTCGAGGACGTCGACCGCGGTCTCGTCATGTGGATGGAGCAGAACACCGACAGCGCAATCAACTTCGACATTGACAAGAAGGCTGTCCCGGGCCGCCAGGCCTCGGGCAAGGTGCGGCTCTTCAGCGGCCGGACCGGCGAGCCCTTCAAGCAGCAGGTCACTGTCGGCTACATGTACATCCTCAAGCTCCTCCACCTGGTCGACGACAAGATCCACGCACGGTCGACCGGCCCGTACTCGCTCGTGACGCAGCAGCCGCTGGGTGGTAAGGCCCAGTTCGGTGGTCAGCGCTTCGGCGAGATGGAAGTGTGGGCGCTCGAGGCATACGGCGCCGCGTACACGCTGCAGGAGATGCTCACGATCAAGTCCGACGACACGGTCGGCCGCGTGAAGGCGTACGAGGCGATCGTCAAGGGCGAGAACATCGCTGAGCCGTCGATCCCCGAATCGTTCAAGGTGCTCCTGAAGGAGATGCAGTCGCTTGCGCTCGACGTGAGTGTGATCTCCGAGAACGGTGGCGAGGTCGAGGTTCGCGAGGAAGATGACGAGCTGCTCCGCGCCGCGGAAGAGCTCGGCATCGACCTGTCGCCCGGCTCGCTCCGCGCCACGGCTCATGTGGCGACCGGCGAAGAGCTTGAGGAAGGCGTCGACCCGCTCGACAACGAGACCGATGGCGACCTGATGCTTCCCGCCGACGAGACGCTCGCCGACATCACCGACGACGAGGACGCCGACGCACCTGTCGGCGCCTTCGACGACGGCGACCTGCCCATTGAAGACTGACCGGATGACCTGAAGAAGGAAGCGAGAGAACTTTGATCGATATCAACGATTTCGACGCGATCCGCATCGGTCTCGCGTCGAGCAAGCAGATCCGTGACTGGTCGTCCGGCGAGGTCACGAAGCCGGAGACGATCAACTACCGAACGCTCAAGCCTGAGCGTGACGGTCTCTTCTGCGAGCGCATTTTCGGTCCGACCAAGGACTGGGAGTGCTACTGCGGGAAGTACAAGCGCGTCCGGTACAAGGGCATCATCTGCGAGCGCTGCGGCGTGGAAGTCACGCGGCAGAAGGTTCGCCGTGAGCGGATGGGTCACATCGACCTGGCCGCCCCGGTCTCGCACATCTGGTTCTTCAAGGGTGTTCCGAGCCGCATCGGCTACCTCCTCGACATCGCTCCGCGTGAGCTTGAGAAGGTGCTCTACTTCGCCGCGTCGATCGTCACTTACGTTGACGTCGAGGCTCGCGCGAAGGACCTGAACGACCTCGAAGACAAGGTCAAGGGTGAGGTCGAGCGCATCTACGTCGATCGCGATGAAGGCCTCGCCATGCTCGAGCAGCGTCTTGCCCGCCGTCGCGCGTACTTCGCCGAAGGCAAGGACAAGGGCTTCGATGAGGACGACGACTTCTGGACCCGCGGTCTCGCGACCTGGGCGGAGGAGCAGGCGCTCCCGACGCTCGAGGAGGCCCGCAAGCTCGTCAGCGGTCTGTTCGTCGAACTCGTCGGCCAGATCACGACCGAGGATGCGAAGAAGATCCGCGAGCTCGTCCGCAACGCGGCGATCCGCGACGACCGCAAGCTCACCCCGCGTGAGATCGAGGTTGTCGCATCGGCCGCCGAGCAGATCGTCGCCGCACTTGCTCCACTTCGTGCCGAGCAGGCTGCTGCGTCCGGCTCGAAGAAGGGCGCCGTTTCGAAGCACGTCAACCGTGCGCTCGACACGCTGCTCAAGGGCGGCGAGGTGCACGCGGAAGACGCCGAGATCGTTGCGGCCGTCGATGCGAAGAACCTGGAGAAGGCCCGCGACCTCGGTAACGGCCTCCTCGGCGACGTTGTCGCCGGGGCGTCGGACGACGTCGATATTCGCGAGCTCACGAACGATCTGTGCCTGCGCACCGATGGGAAGATCCAGAAGGAAGATCTGGATCACCTCATCCAGTGGGCGCTCAAGGTTCGCGAGATGTACCTCGACATCGAGTCGCGCCGTGAGGACACGCGCGAGGCTGCTGTCGACTCGGTCAAGCGGCTCGAAGAGACCTGGCGTCTCTTCCGCGAGCTCGAGCCGAAGCTCGTCGTCAACGATGAGCAGCTGTTCCGCGAGCTGAAGGATCGCTTCGGCTCGCCGTATGGCTTCGGTGTCTACTTCCGTGGTGGCATGGGTGCGGAGTCGATCCGTGACCTGCTCCGCGACCTCGACCTCGATGATGAGGCGAAGCTCCTGCGCGACATGATCCGCACGTCGAAGGGTCAGAAGCAGCAGCGGGCGATCAAGCGCCTCAAGGTTGTGTCGGCGTTCCTGAAGTCGGAGAACCGCCCCGAGTGGATGATCCTCGAGGCCGTTCCGGTGATTCCGCCGGAGCTGCGCCCGATGGTTCAGCTCGACGGTGGCCGCTTCGCCACGAGCGATCTGAACGACCTCTACCGCCGCGTGATCAACCGGAACAACCGCCTCAAGCGGCTCCTTGATCTCGGTGCGCCGGAGATCATCGTCAACAACGAGAAGCGCATGCTCCAGGAGGCCGTCGACGCACTGTTCGACAACGGCCGCCGTGGCCGTGCAGTGACGGGCCCGGGCAACCGGCCGCTTAAGTCGCTGTCCGACATGCTCAAGGGCAAGCAGGGTCGCTTCCGCCAGAACCTGCTCGGCAAGCGCGTCGACTACTCCGGCCGTTCGGTGATCGTCGCCGGCCCGACGCTGAAGCTGCACCAGTGCGGTCTGCCGAAGCTGATGGCTCTCGAGCTCTTCAAGCCGTTCATCATGAGCCGGCTCGTCGAGCGCAAGGTCGTCCAGAACATCAAGGCTGCGAAGAAGTACGTCGATTCGATGACGCCCGAGGTCTGGGATGTCCTCGAAGAGGTGATCGCCGAGCATCCGGTGCTGCTCAACCGCGCACCGACGCTCCATCGTCTGGGCATCCAGGCGTTCGAGCCGATGCTCGTCGAAGGCAAGGCGATTCAGGTTCATCCGCTCGTTTGTCACGCGTTCAACGCTGACTTCGACGGTGACCAGATGGCCGTGCACCTTCCGCTGTCTGCTGAGGCGCAGGCCGAGTGCCGCATCCTGATGCTGTCCTCGAACAACATCCTGTCGCCTGCCTCGGGTCGTCCGCTTGCGACGCCGACCCAGGACATGGTTCTCGGTATCTACGTCCTGACGTACTCGGACAAGGACCTCCAGAACATCGAGGGCGCGAGCCTCGACCCGCGTCCGAAGCGGTTCAACTCGGCCGACGAAGTGGAGCTCGCGATCGAGGGCCAGTCGATCGGCCTCGGCGATCCGATCGAGTTCCGGTTCAACGGCGAGCTGTATCTGACGACCGCTGGTCGCGTGCTGTTCAACTCGGCCGTGTACCGCCAGCTCGCTGAGCTGCTCGGCACGGACAAGGGCCAGCTCGACGACTTTGTCTTCGTCAACCACTCGCTCTCGAAGTCGGATACCGACAAGTTCGTGCTGTCGCTGTCAGATCGTTACGGCGCACACACCCTTGCGCCGGTGCTCGACACGATCAAGGGCCTTGGTTTCAAGTACGCAACGCAGGCAGGTGTCACGATCTCGAAGAACGACATCGTGATCCCGCCGAGCAAGGAGAAGATCCTCGGCGGCTACGAGAAGCGCATCGAGGAAGTGCACGGGCAGTACGACCGCGGTCTCAT
>OMIZ01000028.1 GCA_900299235.1 Actinomycetota bacterium | reverse complement strand
TCGTAATCCGAGAGCTCGTCCGCGGTGTGCGGGAACCTCGCCGGCACGTCGTGGGCGTACATCTGCTCCACGTCGTGGCCCTTCGAGCGCAACGCGGCGTTGTACCAGTCCGCACCGGAGTGGAAGGTGACGCTGGTGAACGAGTCGAAGCCCTTGTAGTGGGTCGCCTCGGAGACCCAGGACTCGCCGACGAGGAGTACGCGCTTGCCCATGATTCCCCTTTCCGGCGCTACCGCGCCGCTTCGAACAACGTGCGCGGATTGTCGGTCATCATCGCGATGCCCTGCTCGAGCGGCACGCCGTGCCGAGCCAGCCGCGGCAGGAAGAACTCCACCAGGTGCCCGTATCCGGGTCCGCCGTACGACCGGAGCAGGCTCTTCAGGAAGATGTCCTGCGACATGAGGATCTTCGCACCGTGCCCGAGCCCCACGAGACGCGCGATGTTCCTGGCGTCGTCCTCGTCGCTCGTGCACGCAGCCTGCTGGTCGGCGTAGAAGACCTGCATGCCGATCATGTCGTACTGCAGGTAGATGCCCCGCTCCAGCAGGCGCCGCTGGTACGGAAGGTCGTCTCCGCTCGGATTGGAGTGGCAGAGCACGATGCTCTCCATCGGCACGCCCATGCCGGCGCACACGTCGAGCACGTCGTCGCCGAGTCGGAACCACGCCGGCATGTGGATCTGCATGGGCAGGTGCGTCTCCCGCTGGGCGACGCACGCCGCCGCCAGCGACTTCCGCTCTCGCGCGGTGAACGAGCTGCCCACGCCGATCTCGCCGATGATCCCGGAGCGCACGCCGCTTCCGCCGACGCCGTCGACGATGTCGCGGATCATCTCGTCGGCGATCTCCCGCTCGCTCTTCCCGTCGTTCGTGGCGCCCTGGGCGGCATCGAGATAGTGGCCCGTTCCCATCACGATGTTCAGTCCCGTCGCTCGGCTGACCGCGACGAGACCCTCGGGGTTCCGCCCCACGCCGCCAGGCGTGGTCTCGACGATGGTTCGCCCGCCCTGATCGGCGAATCGCCGCACCTCGCGGATGGCGAGGTCGACATCGTCCATCGTGCAGTTGTCGCGGTTGATGAACGGGTCGTGGCGGAGCTCCCAGATGTTGTCGATCGACACCTTCTCGTCGACGAGCTCGCGCGAGCGCGGCGACTCGTCGAACGGCGGATGCCACCACGAGAGCACGTCGTTGAACACGTGCTCGTGAGTGAGCGTCAGGCCCATCGCGGCGGAGTCGATCGGGCCCGTCACCGTCTGGATCGCGGTCATGTGCGCAGACTAGCGCGCCGCGCGGATCACGCCCACCAACCGTAGTAGAACGCGAGCGCTCCCCATGCGTTGACGACGAAGCCGGCGACTGCGGCGAGCCGCGCGGCGAGTCCTGCCCCGGCGCGGAGTGCGCGGGCGACGAGGAGGAAGAGGAGCGGGTACGCGTCCTGGGCGTAGCGGTACCCCCACTGCGCGCCGCCCGGGTCGGCATGGGTGAGGATCGGCACGAAGATCAGGGCGACGGAGGCCCAGGCGCCGAGCGTGAACCAGTCTCGATCCCGGACACGGAACGACCAGAGCAGGAGGGGCGTCGTCAGCAGCACGCTGAGTCCGCCCACGAGATGCGGCCGGATCCAGGGTGGGTTCGACGAGAACGCGGGACCCGTCAGGAAGAGCGCATGGAGCTGCCGGGGGATGTTCGAGAGGCTGAAGAATCCGTTGCGATACTGCGCCTCGTTCAGCAGGCCGGGAATCAGCGCGTATCCCGGCTCGAGTGGCGAGCCGAACCGCGCCGCGTTGTAGGCGAGGTCGAGCGCCACCGGGACTGCGAGTGCGGCGACGAACGGGAGCGCGAGGTGCGCGAACACCCGCACGGGAGGTCGCCAGTCGGCGGCGCGCATCGCGCGCGGGACGCCGAACGGGACACGGCTGCCGCGTCGCGATCGTGCAGCGCGATCGGCGAGATACGCCGCGAAGAACGGAGCGGCCGCCGCGACCGGAAGCCGCGAGAGCGCGGCAAGGCCGAAGGCGAGCCCGATGGACCAGGTCGGTGCGTCGCGTTGGGCCGCGTAGACGGCGAGGAGCATGCCGCAGGTTGCCACCACATGGGCGAAATGCCAGGCGGTTCCGACGACGGCCGAGTACCAGGCCACGCTCCCGAAGGCGAAGACAAGCGCGAGCAGGATGCGACGACGCGGTGGAACGCCCATCTCCCGCAGGACGAGGGAGAGCAGCGCGACGTTCGCGGCGCCGATCAGCATCGACGGGATCTCCTGGTGCAGCCCGCGCCCGAAGACGGCGACGAGCGGCAGCAGCAGCGCCGCCGGGGCGGGCGGATAGACCACGGCGAAGCGGCCGTCGGCGGTGGGCACCAGCTCGTTCAGCCACGGCGGCGCCCCGTCGAGACCGAGACGACCGTGCAGGAATGCATCGGCAAGCAGCGTGAAATAGTCGAAGCGCGCATGCTGTCCGTGGTTCACCGCGACATAGCCGAGAAGCGACAGGAGAAAGAGCGCCCCGGCGATCATGGGCGAAGCCGTCGCACTGCGAAGAGCCCGGACGCCAGCACGGCCGCTGCGACGGCGAAGACCGATCCGAGCGCCAGCTCGTCGCCCGCTCTGGACGCGCCGAGCCGCACCGCGACGGCTGCGACGCCCGGCCCGAGGATGGCACCGGCGTACAGGGGGAGCAGCGAGAGGCTGAGAGCCGCGGACCGACGCCGGGCGACGACGGTTTCGGCAAGCCAGCCGATCAGCAGGGCCTGCAGCAGGGCCCCCGCGGCCGCGAGCACCCCGTTGGCGAGCGCGAGGTCCGGCAACGTCGGCGCCATCGACATTGCCAGCGCCGCGATGGCAGCGGTCGCGAATCCGGCACCGGCGAGGCGCACCCTGCC
>OMIZ01000027.1 GCA_900299235.1 Actinomycetota bacterium | reverse complement strand
TCTAAGGCTGTTCAGACCGCCGGTATCTCTCAACCAGCGCGGCGCTCGCCGGGTTGCCCTCGGCCGTGAGGCCCGCGACTACACCGTCGATGTCGGCAGCCGGGCGGTTCTGGCTCAGCTTGAACTTCGCCTCCACGCGCGTGATCTCGAGCTCGACGCCCACGATTGCGCGCAGCTGGCCCGCGTGGAAGTCGGCGGGTGCGTCGTCGACGCTCCAAGCGTGCTCGCGGTGCGCCTCGTGACGGGTGGTCAAGCGGCGCACGACGTCGTCGACCCACGCCGGGTCGTCGTGGATGTGCAGCTCGCCGTAGATGTGGGCGGTCGTGTAGTTCCAGGTGGGGACGACGCGGCCGTGCTCCTTCTTGGTGGCGTACCAGCCGGGGCTCACGTAGGCGTCGGGGCCGTGGGCGATCACAAGCGACTCGGCGGTGGCGGCGGCGCGCCAATGGTCGTTCTTGCGGGCGACATGGCCGAGCAGGGCACCGTGGGCGCCGCGGGTGGGGTCGAAGAGCAGCGGCAGGAAGGTCGCGACGAGGCCGTCAGTGGTTGGCGTGACGAGATCGGCCGCTTCGATCTGCGCAAGGAAGGCGCGCGTTGTCTCGTCATCGACCGCAAAGTGCGCCGGGGTGTACATGCGCCAAGTCTAAGGAGCCTCTAGACTCGCCTGCATGTCCGAGCCCTGGTTTGACGAACTCGCCGAATGGCTGCGCATCCCGTCGGTCTCCGCCGACCCGGAGCGCGCAGGCGACGTCATCCGCGCCGGCGAGTGGCTCTGCGAGTTCGTGCGCGCCGCCGGCGGCACCTGCGACCTCGTCGACTGGCACGGCCAGCCGCTCGCGATCGGCGAGTTGCGGGCATCGACGTCGGCCGACTCGGCGCCGACGATCATGGTCTACGGCCACTTCGACGTGCAGCCCGCCGCGCCGCTCGAGCTGTGGGACAGCCCGCCGTTCGAGCCGACGATCCGCGACGGCAAGCTCTACTGCCGCGGCGCAGCCGACGACAAGGGCCAGCTCTACCTGCTGCTCGCCGCCGCGCGCGACCTGGCCGTTGCGGGCGAGCTGCCCGTGAACGTGCGGTTCTGCTGCGACGGGGAGGAGGAGACCGGCGGCCACTCGATCGTCGAGTTCCTCGAAGCCGACGAGCGCGGCGCCGACGCAGCGATCATCTTCGACAGCGGCATGATCCGCGAGGGCATCCCCGCGTTCAACATCGCGACGCGTGGCCTCATCTACTTCCACCTGACGCTCCGCACGGGCGAGAAGGATCTCCACTCGGGCATGTACGGCGGCGCCGCGCTCAACGCGGTGCACGCACTCGTGCGGACACTCGACGGCATCGTCGCGAAGGACGGGCTGCTTGTTGATGCGTTGCGGAAGGGGATCGTGCCGCCAACCGCCGAGGAGCTCGCCGGTTGGGCCGAGCTGCCGGTGGGTGCCGACGAGCTCGGTGTTGCCGGCGCGCGAGGCGCTGATGCCCGCGCGGCGCAAGACTTCTACCTGCGCACGTTCGCCGAGCCGTCGCTCGACGTGAACGGCGTCGAGTCGGGCTCGCCGCATCTGCAGAAGACGGTGCTGCCGGTCGAGGCCGTCGCGAACCTGTCGATCCGGCTCGCACCGGGCCAGAAGGTCGAAGAGATCGCGCCCGAGGTTGAGCGGCTGCTCCGTGCGGCTGCGCCCGAGGGGGCCGACCTCACGATCGAGCAGTGGTCGGCCGCACCCGCAGGGATCATGGCTCCCGATGCGCGGGCGATCCAGCTTGGCCAGAACGCGTTCGAGCGTGTTTTGGGGCGGCGCCCGGCACTGATCCGCACGGGTGGCACGCTGCCGATCGTGCCCGCGCTTGCCGACAAGGGCATCGACACGATCATCACCGGGTTCAGCCTGCCCGACGCGCAGATCCACTCGCCGAACGAGAACCTGCCCGCCGCCTACATCCCGCTCGGGATCGAGGTCGCGAAAGAGCTGTTCCGCGAGCTTGCCGGGCTCTAAGCCCGTGGCAGGGCGGGGGTGCTGACGTGGGGATGATCGACATCCACAGCCACGTCCTTTTTGGGCTTGACGATGGGCCCGAGGAGATCGACGGGTCGATCGCAATCTGTCACGACGCTGTTGCCGACGGCATCACGACGATCGTCGCAACGCCGCACGTGCGTGACGACCACCCAACGACAGCCGCGCAGATGCAGGTTAAGCTCGCGCTCGTGCGTGCCGAGGTGGGCGACCTGATTCGCCTGCTTCCCGGCGGTGAGGTCGCGCTGCCCGAGCTTGAACGGCCGCTCGATGAACTCAAGAAGTTCGCGCTCGGCGGCAACGCCAACTACCTGCTCGTCGAGACGCCCTACTTCGGGTGGCCGACGGATATGGCCGAACGGCTTGGCGCGCTGGTCGCTGCGGGTGTGACGCCGGTGCTCGCGCATCCCGAGCGCAATCCGCGCGTACAAGACGAGCCGACGCTCGTTGAGCCGGTCGTCGATGCGGGCGTGCTCGTGCAGCTCACTGCTGGGTCGGTCGATGGCCGTTTCGGACATGAGCCGCAGGAGACGGCGTTTCGCCTGCTTGAGCTTGGGTGCGCCCACGTCGTGTCGTCCGACGCGCACGCGGCGAACCTGCGGGCGATCGGCATGACTGCTGCACGGCGGGCGCTTGACAACGAGCCGCTCGCCCGGTGGCTGATGGAAGACGTGCCCGGCGCGATCGTCGACGGCGGCCCCGTGCCCGACCGTCCCGGCCGCAAGCGCCGGAAGTAGCGCTAGGGGGCTTCAGCCCAGAGGCGCTCAAGTGCTTCTCGCGCTTCACGAGGCGACATCGCTGCGATCGCGTCGTTCGTCAATCCGTGGCGGAGAAGTCCAACAACGACCCAAGTTGGATGCTCGGGTGGGGCCGGATCGAGAGTCGCGGCGCTCGTTCGAGAAGCTGGCTTGCCCGAACGGATCGTCTGCCAGAACTGCTCGCGCGAAACGCGAAGCTGCGAACGCAGGGTGTGTGCGAAGAGTCCGTCGCTGATCTCTGTGCTTGCCGAAAACGAGCGATGGGTGCTAAGCGCCTCACCCGAAGGGACCACCTTCGTCCAGAACTTGTGATCCGTGCTGCGTCTCGGTTCCCATCCGTCAGCGCGGCAGAACCTATCGATGTCCTCCCAGGTTGGGACGGGAGACGGCGGGGTCACCCTTCGTGGGTGGCCCGACGGTTGCGCGCAAGGTCGTCCTCGATGTCGTCGTCGAGAAGCGCTCGATGGTGCTCGGGATCAGTGAGGGCGAACCGCAGCAGATACGGCTGATGGTCGGGCACTTGGAACTCGGACGCGAAGTACGCCTCCGTGTACGCGCGAATGTTCTCAACGAGCGAGTCCAACGCCTCGTCGAGTGAGGTTCCAATTCCGATCACCCCTAGAGGTTGAGCGACGACGCTCACCTGCCCAGGGTCAAAGATCGTGATCAGATCGAGTCGGAAGCCGCCGAGCCAGCGCAGCGCGTCGTCGGAGCGCACGAGCAGAGCGCGGTCGCGCGTATGTCGACGGATTACCTGGGGGCGGTGGCGATGAACGACATCGTTCATGAGTTCAGAGAGCCCCGACTTCGCTTCGGAGAACTGGCGCTCGGGAAGGAGGGTGGCCACGGTTAGATCGTAGAATGATTGATTAAATTGGTCAACTTGACCAATTTGGACATGTCTCGTCGGGCGCCACGTTGGCTTCACGATCCCGAAAAGGGGTAAGTGGCCTAGCCCCAGGGCGGCGGGTTGTGAACCCAGCGGCCCGAGATCATCGTCGCCACGACCTGCGCGTCGAGATCCTCGTACGGGTCGCGGTCGAGCACCACGAGGTCGGCGTACTGCCCCGGAATCAGCTTGCCGCGGCGGCGTTCGGCACCTTCAAGCCAGGCGGGCGTCGTGCAGGTCGCCTCGAACGCCTGATGCACGGTGAGTGCCTCCCGCGGCTGCCAGGCCGGGCGATCGTCGCTCGTGCGGCGCACGCCAGCGCGGACACCGGCGAGAGGATCGAGCTCCTCGATCGGTGCGTCGGAGCCATTCACGAGCACTGCGCCCGAGTCGAGCAGCGACCGGAACGCGTAGGCGCCCGCGACCTTGTCGCCCCAGTAACGCTCGGCGAGATCACGGTCGGAGGTCGCGTGCGTGAACTGCACCGAGGCCGCAACACCGATCGCCGCGAAGCGCGCAATGTCTTCAGGGGCGAGCACCTGGGCGTGCTCGATCCGGTGGCGAAGGCCGCGTGTGGCCCATGTGTCGCGGGTACGCTCGAACGCGTCGAGCGCCGCGCGGTTCGCGCCATCACCGATCGCGTGAACGGAGACGGGGAAGCCCGCCTTGGCTCCCGCGACGATGATCTCGGCAAGCTCCTCGCCGCTCGTGATCACGACGCCTGAGCCGTCGAGCATCCAGGCGGTCTGCGAACCGAGCGTCCCGTCCATAAACACCTTCAGGTAGCCGAGGCGCAGGTTCGGGCCGCCGAAGCCCGACAGCAGGCCAAGCTCCTTGGCGTGGGGGAGCATCGCGTGCGGAATCGACTGCCACACCCGCAGGTTCGGGTGGCTCATCGCGTCGAGGCGCTGCCACATGCGGATCGCGCCGAGCCAGCCGTCCTTGTCGTGCACGGCCGTCACACCGCGGCTGTTGGCGAGGCGGATACCGAGCCGCATCGCCTCGACGTACTCGTCGTCGGGCACCACGAGGTACGCCTCCTTGAACTGCCAGGCCGCCTCCTCACGGAGTACGCCGGTGGGCTCGCCGTTTGCACCGCGCTCGACAACGCCACCTTCACGCTCAAGGTCGCCGCCCGCGAGCGCGAGCGCGGCCGAGTTGAGCCACAGCGAGTGGTAATCCTTCGCGATCAGCGCGGCGGGCGTGTCACCCGTCACGGCGTCGAGATCTTCCTTCGTTGGCTCACGACCCTCGGGCCAATCACCGCTGCGCCAGCCGTAGCCGCGGATCACGCGACCGGGCGTGCGCGGTGCCGCTGCGACGCGCGCGACGGCCTCGTCGAGTGACGTGCAGCCGTCGAGCGCGATCTGCGTCTGCGCGAGCGCCCAGGTGGGGAAGTGCACGTGTGAGTCAGTGAAGCCAGGGAGGACGACGCGCCCGCCAAGGTCGACGACCTCCGGCGAGGCAAGCGCGCGCTCGTGCACACCCACGCCGCCCGCGATCTTGTCGTCGGCAATCGCGAGCGCCCGCTGCGTCGGCACCTGCGGATCCATCGTGCGAATCAACCCGTTTTCGAGAATCACCCCGCGAGCCTAGCCACCAACGGACCCGCCCGGCTCCTACACTCACCATGTGGCCGCGCCCTACGAGGTCAAACTCTCAAGCGCCGATCGCGTCCTCTTCCCGGAAGACGGCATTACGAAGGGCGACCTCTTCGTCTACTACGACCGCATCGCGCCTGCGATCCTCCCCCACCTGCGCGACCGGCCGTTCACGATGAAGCGGTTGCGTGAGGGCATCGCGGGCGACGCGTTCTTCCAGAAGCAAGCACCGAAGGGGATCCCCGAGTGGATCCGCACCCACACGTTCCAGACGTTCCCGCGCGAGGGGGGAACGCGGATGGTCGACTTCCCGATCGTTGACTCGCGCGAGGCACTGCTCTGGATGGTGCAGATGCACTGCATCGACATGAACGCGTGGTACTCGCGGGTGGAGACGCCCGACCGCCCCGACTTCGTGCTGTTCGATCTCGACCCCGCCGATGAGCCTGGCGGCTTCGCGCAGGGTGTGCGGGTCGCGCACCTGATCCGCGAGGCGCTCGCTGCGCTCGACCTTCCGGCCTACGTGAAGACGAGCGGTGCCGACGGCATTCACGTAGTCACCCCGATCGACGGTGGCGCGACCTTCGAGGAGACCTACCGCTTCGCCGAACTGCTCGGCCATCGCATCGAAGAGGCTTACCCAGGTGAGGCGACAACGCAGTGGCTCAAGAAGAAGCGCACCGGCACGCTCATCGATCACCGCCAGAACGGGTGGGGCAAGACGATCGCGTCTGCCTACTCGGTTCGCCCGAAGCCGGGCGCGCCCGTTTCGACCCCGCTTGCGTGGGATGAGCTCACCGAGTCGATCACTCCGTGCGATTTCACCATGGCGGTTGCGACCGCGCGGTACGAGGAGCGCGGCGATCTGTGGGCTCCGGTATTGGATGGCGGGCCCTCGCTCGCGCCCGCCCTTGCGGCGCTTGAAAGCGCGGCCGCCTAGCTCGCCGGTGAGTTAGTTCTTGGCAGCTGCGCGCATGGCTGCCTTCTTTGCGGCCTTCTTGGCCTGGTACTCAAGCAGGAACTCGGGCGAGGTGACGTCGCCCAAGCTCATGTGGGTGGGAGCGAGTGGCTCCGCCGCTTTGACGCCGTACTGCTTCGCGAGCACAGCTGAGATCGTGCGCACCTTCATCTCGCCGAACCCGGGAAGTGACTCAAGGCGCTGCTTCAGGTCGGCTGTGTCCTTCGCCTCCGTCCAGATCTTCGAAGCATCGCCGGCGTAATCCTCGGTTACGACGGCGGCGAGCTCCTGCACGCGCTTGGCCATTGCGCCGGGGAAGCGGTGGATGGCCGGCTTCTCGCGGAACGCGTCCTCAAGGTCGAGCTTCGCGAGCTTCTTCGGGTCGAGTGTGCCCATCCGCTTCTTCAAGACGTACGGCCCCTCGAACGCCTTCTGCACGGTCACCTGCTGGTCGATCGCGAACCCCACAAGCAGTGCGAACGGGTCGGCAGCGAGCAGCTCGCAGGCCTTCTGGTCGTTCGTGAAATAGAGCGCGGTCGGCATCTACAAACCATCGTAGAGGCACGCGCAAGATGTCCAAAACGAACACTTGTTCGGTGTCGCAAAGGTCTGTAGTCTGGACGAATGGATCCGCTCGCATCGTTCTCGCCAGCCACTCGGAAATGGTTCGAGAACGCGTTCGAGGGGCCAACGCCGCCGCAGACGCTTGGGTGGCCCGCGATCGCTGCGGGTGGGCACGTGCTCATCCAGGCGCCGACCGGCTCGGGCAAAACGCTCACAGCGTTCCTCTCGGCGATCGACCGTCTCACGGCGACTCCTGGCGAGGGGCTGCGGGTCTTGTATGTCTCGCCGCTCAAGGCGCTCAACTACGACATCGAGCGCAACCTGCGCGGGCCGCTCGCGGGGCTGCAGTCGAGCCTCCGCGTGGGTGTGCGAACGGGCGACACGTCGCCGCGCGAACGACGTGAGCTCGCGAAGGAGCCGCCCGACATCCTGATCACCACCCCCGAGTCGCTCTTCCTCATGCTCACCTCGGCGGCGCGCGACAGCCTCCGTACGATCGACACGCTGATCCTCGACGAGGTGCACGCGCTCGCGGGCACGAAGCGCGGCTCGCACCTCGCGCTCTCGATCGAGCGTCTCGAACGGATCACGCACACACCGCCGCAGCGGATTGCGCTCTCGGCCACCCAGCGCCCGCTCGAGGAGATCGGCAAGTTCGTCTCGGGAGGTCGCGACATCACGCTGATCGATGCGGGCACGCGCAAGGAGCTCGACCTGCAGGTCGTCATCCCGGTCGAGGATCTGCGTGAGCTTGGGTCGACCGCCGCGATGTCGCACCCGGTGCAGGCCGACGGGCAGGTCACCGACGGCTCCAACGAGTTCGCGGGCGCGTCGATCTGGCCGTCGATGTACCCCGAGCTGCTCAAGCTCGTCCAGGAGCATCGCTCGACGATCGTGTTCGTCAACAACCGCCGTCTTGCCGAGCGGCTCGCGCTGCGCCTCAACGAGCTCGCCGAGGCCGAGATTGCGCGTGCCCACCACGGCAGCCTCGCGCGTGAGCAGCGCGTGATCGTCGAGGAAGACCTCAAGGCCGGCCGTATCCCGTGTCTCGTTGCGACCTCGTCGCTCGAGCTCGGTATCGACATGGGGGCGGTCGACCTCGTCATCCAGATCGAGTCGCCCAAGTCGGTCGCACGCGGGCTGCAGCGCATCGGGCGTGCCGGCCACGAGCTTCACGCCGTTTCGAAGGGGCGGATCTTCCCGAAGTTCCGGGCCGACCTGCTCGAATCAGCGGTCGTTGCGCGGGCGATGCGCGGGGGCGATATCGAAGAGACGGTCATCCCGCGCAACCCACTCGATGTGTTGGCGCAGCAAATCGTCGCCATCTCCGCCGACGAGGAGATCTCGGTTGGCGAGCTCCACGAGCTCGTCAAACGCGCCTACCCGTTCGCCGAAATCTCGCGCGCCCAGCTCGAGAACGTCCTCGACATGCTCGCGGGGCGCTACCCGTCCGACGAATTCGCCGAGCTTCGGCCTCGCATCGTCTGGGATCGCACCGGCGACATCGTCCGTGCCCGTGAGGGGGCGCGTCGACTCGCCGTCACGAATGCGGGCACGATCCCCGACCGCGGCCTGTACGGCGTCTTCCTCGTCGAAGGCGGCAGCCGTGTCGGTGAGCTCGACGAAGAGATGGTCTACGAGGCGCGGGTGGGGCAGACGTTCCTGCTCGGAGCCTCAAGTTGGCGCATCGAAGAGATCACGCGCGACCGCGTGCTCGTGTCGCCAGCCCCGGGGGTGCCGGGAGCGGTGCCGTTCTGGCGCGGTGAGGGCGTGGGGCGCCCGTTCGAGCTTGGTCAGAAGATCGGCCACACCGCACGCGAGCTCTCGGCGCTCTCCGACGAGAAGGCGCTCGACCGGCTCCAAGACGAGTACTCGCTTGATGAGCGCGCGGCACGCAATCTGCTCGCGTTCCTCAGCGACCAGCGCGTAGCGACTGGTGTTGTGCCGTCCGATCGCACGATCGTCGTTGAGCGGTTCCGCGATGAGATCGGCGACTGGCGCATCTGCATTCTCTCGCCGTTTGGGGGTCGCGTTCACGCCCCGTGGGGAATGGCGCTCGCCGCACGGCTGCGCGAGTCGCAAGGAATCACCGCCCAGGCGATCTGGTCTGACGACGGCATCGCGCTCCACTTCCCCGACGCCGACACACCACCGAGCGCTGAAGATTTCGTTCTCGATCCTGGCGAGCTCGAAGACCTCGTGGTGCACGAGCTCGGCGACACCGCGCTCTTCGGCGCGCGCTTCCGCGAGAACGCCGCGCGCTCGCTGCTGATCCCGCGCCGCGCACCAGGCAAGCGTACGCCGCTCTGGCAGCAGCGCCTCAAGGCACAGTCGCTCCTGCAGGTCGCGCGGCGATACGGCTCGTTCCCGGTGATCCTCGAGACCTACCGCGAGTGCCTCCAAGACGTCTTCGATCTGTCGGCCCTCAAGAGCCTGCTCGCGGGCATCCAAACGCGCACGATCGACGTGGTCGAAGTCGAGACGGGCAGCGCCTCGCCCTACAGCTCGTCGCTGCTCTTCGACTACGTGGCGAGCTACATGTACGAAGACGACACACCCCCCGCAGAGCGGCGGGCGCAGGCGCTCTCGCTCGATCGCGACCTCCTCCGTGAGCTGCTCGGCCAGGAAGAGCTCCGCGACCTTCTCGATGCCGACGCAGTAGCCGATGTCGAACGCTCGCTCCGCGGCGATCCACGCACACCCGACGAGCTTCACGACGTCCTCCGTGTTCGCGGCGATCTGCGCGAAGGGGAGTACAACCCCGATCTCGCAGCGCCGCTACTTCAAGAGCGGCGCGCCGTCATCGTCCGCATCGACGGTAACGAGGCGCTCATCGCTGCCGAAGACGCAGGCCGCTACCGCGACGCCCTCGGCGTCATGCCGCCATCCGGCCTACCCGACGCATTCCTCGAAGGCGGGGAGGAGTCGCTGAGCCAACTCGTCCTTCGGTACGCCAAGGGGCGCGGGCCGTTCACGACAGCCGACGCCAACGAACGTTTCGGCCGCGACGTCGGCCCGCTGCTTGTCGAGTTCGAACGCGCCGAACTGCTCGTCCGCGGCGAGCTTCGCCCGGGCGGCACCGAGCGTGAGTGGTGCGACCCCGACGTTCTCCGCCGCCTCCGCCGCGCCTCGCTCGCCGCGCTCCGCCGCGAAGTCGAGCCGGTCGAGCATGCTGCGCTCGCACGCTTCCTGCCCGGCTGGCATGGGGTCGACCGTCGCGCCACGCTTCGCGAGGCGCTCGTCCCGCTGCAGGCGCTCGCCGTGCCGGTCGCGCTCTGGGAGAGCGAGATTCTCCCGCGCCGCGTGCCCGACTATCGCCCCGAACATCTCGACGCGCTCTGCGCCTCAGGCGAAGTCGTCTGGGTCGGAGCCGGTCTCGACCGCGTCGCGCTCTACTTCCGCGAAGACGCCGGCGTCCTCGGCAAGGTGCCCGGCCTTGCCGCGCCCGAAAGCGAACTCCACGACAAGCTCCGCGCAGCCCTCGACCGCAGCGCACTCTTCTTTCACGACCTGCTCGAAGAGACCGGTCTCGCCGACGAAGAAGTGCTACCCGCACTCTGGGATCTCGTCTGGGCAGGCGAGGTAACCAACGACGCCTGGACGCCGCTCCGCGCCGGGCGTCGCAACGGAGTCCCGCGCGCCGAACGACGGCCGCGACGATTCTCACGCCGCCGCGCCTCCACGATCACCGCCACGCAGGGCCGCTGGTCACGCGTCGAGAAGCTCTTCTCCACGCAGCCCGACCGCCGCGCCCTCGCCGAGCTGCTCCTCGAACGGCACGGCATCGTCACGCGCGACGGCGTCCGCTCCGAAGGAATCCCCGGCGGCTACGGCGCCGTCTACGCAGAGCTCCGCGCACTCGAAACGCTCGGCCTCTGCCGGCGCGGCTACTTCGTCGAAGGCCTCGGCGGCGCGCAGTTCGCGCTTGGCGGTGCTGTCGAACGCATCCGCGAACTTCGTGAACGCGACGACGACGATCTCCCAGTCGTGATCGCCGCAGCCGACCCAGGGCAGCCCTACGGAGCCGCAATCCCATGGCCCAAGCGGGAAGGCGCCCGAGCCGCCCGCGTCGCAGGCGCTCACGTCGTCCTCGACGGTGGCGACGCCGTGCTCTACATCGAGCGTGGCGGCAAGACACTCATCCCGCTCCGCGACCCCGACGAGAGCTGGCTCCGCCCGGCGCTCGCCGCCGTCGTCAAAGAGGTGCGCAAAGGGTCGATCAAGCGGCTCGCCATCGAGAAATTCGACGGTGTCCCCGTCACCGAGAGTGACGCACTGCCACTGCTGATCGAAGCCGGCTTCCTCGCCGGCCCCAAGCGCGTCGTTCTACGGGCGTGACCGCTGCTCGGCGTGCTCCAGCAGCCGCCCAAGCAACGCACCAAACAACGCGTGCCGCCACGTCGCCTGCACAAAACCGCGGAACGTAAACACCGGCATCACACCCTTCTGTCCGCGCGCCGGATGCTTCCGATCCGCAATCCGCGCAAACGGAAACGACAAGAAGTGCTCAGCCATCGCCAACCGGAACGCCAACTTTCGAACCGGCAACGACGAATGCTTCGACACCGTCGCCACCCCAACTCCGAATGCGGCGCCGTTCGCCGCGTGCGCCGTCAACCCGAGCGGCCACCACAACCAGCTTCGCGTCACGCCCTTCCCAAGCAACGCCACATCCGAGTAGCCCGTGCGCAGAAACACCTCGTCAAACGGCTCCGACGCAGCCCACGCCAAAGCCGCCAAAGCACCCGCCGCTGCCGCACGCTCACGCTCGTAATCCATGCGGCAAGCCTACGGGCAACCCCTATCGTGACGCCATGCCAGAGGGCGACACCCTCCACCGAGCAGCAAACGCGCTCCAGCCACTCGTCGGACACGAGATCCAGGCGCTCTCGCTCCACCCACGCGCCCAGGCAACTCGGGTAGCCGAAACGATCAACGGCCACACCCTCGAATCGGCAACCGCACTCGGCAAGAACCTGATCCTCCGCTTCTCCGGCGGCATCACCGTCCGCTCGCACCTACGCATGAGCGGCAGTTGGCGCCTGCGACCACGCACCGACACACCGGCCGGGCGACCGTGGCTCGTCCTCCGCGGCGGCGAATGGGAAGGAGTGCTGAACGGCGGCCCCGTCCTCGAACTCCAC
>OMIZ01000026.1 GCA_900299235.1 Actinomycetota bacterium | reverse complement strand
CACGTAGTTCGTGATGTCGACGACGTTCGAGATCGGACGCATGCCGGCACCAAGCAGGCGCGCCTTCATGATCAGCGGTGAGTGGCCGATCGTGACGCCCTGGACGATCGTCCCGACATACCGCGAGCACCGCTCGAAGTCATTGACCTGGATCTTCACCGGGCCGCCTGGGGTTCCGACGGGGATCAGCCCGGGCGCTTCAGCGAGGTCGAGGTCGTAGATCGCGGCGATCTCGCGAGCGATGCCATAGATCGACTGGAGGTCGGGACGATTGCCCGTCGCCTCGACAAGCAGCACCTTGTCGGAGAGCGGAACGATGTCGGCGAGGGGCGTACCCGGCTCGATCTCGGGGAAGACCATGATCCCCTCGTGGTCGGCCCCGAGGCCGATCTCGTCCTCGGCCAGGATCATGCCGTCGGAGATCTCACCGCGCACCTTGCGGCGCTCGAGCGTCAGACCTTCCGGCAGACCCGGGCGGGGCGGCAGCGTCGCGCCCGGCAGCGCGACGGCAACCGTGGCGCCCACACCGAAGTTCCAGGCACCGCAGACGATCGAGCGTGGCTCAGCTTCGCCAAGGTCGACCTTCGTGAGCTGCAGGCGGTCGGCGTTCGGATGCTTGATCGCCTCGACGACCTCGCCGATGCGGAAGAGGCCGAGGTTGCCACCCTCGTCTGCGACGCCGCGCGTTTCGATGCCTTCGATCTCGGCAGCTGCCACGGAGAGCTTCGTTGCAAGTTCCGCGAGCGGCATGTCCATCGCGACGTAGTCGCGCAGCCAGGAGACAGGTACGCGCATCAGAACTGCCTCAGCACGCGGAGGTCGCCCTCCCAGAGGGCGCGGATGTCAGGAATGTCGTGGCGGAGCTGAGCGGTGCGCTCAAGACCGCAGCCGAATGCGAAGCCGCTCCATTCCTCGGGGTCGAGGCCGACGTTGCGCAGCACGGTCGGATCGACCATGCCGGCGCCACCCATCTCGATCCAGCCGGAGTACTTGCACGTGCGGCAGCCCGAGCCACCGCAGATGCCGCACGAGACGTCGGGCTCGATCGACGGCTCCGTAAACGGGAAGTAGTGGGTGCGGAAGCGCACCTTGCGCTCGGGCCCGTAGAGCGCGCGCATGACATGCAGCAGCGTCCCCTTGAGATCGGCGAGCGTGAGGCCGCGGTCGACGGCGAGGCCTTCGAACTGGTGGAAGATCGGATAGCGGGTTGCGGTGATCGCATCCCGGCGATAAACACGGCCGATCGAGACCATGTAGAGCGGCGGCTCCTTCTCTTCCATGATGTGGATCTGCGACGGACTCGTCTCGGTGCGGAGCACGTGGTTCGGATCGAAGAAGAACGTGTCGCGCGGTGAACGTGCCGAATGGGTCGGCAGGAACGCGAGCTTGTCGAAGTTGTATTCGACGGTCTCGACTTCGCGGTCGTCGCGCACCTCGTACCCAAGGCCGAGGAACGCATCCTCGACCATGCGGCGCACCTGCGTAATCGGATGCAAGTGGCCGAGCGGCAAGTCGTCGCCCGGAAGCGTGACGTCGACGATCTCCTCGCGCAGGCGACGGTCGAGCTCGTCGTCGGCAAGCCGCGATGCACGCGCATCGAAGGTCTCCTCGAGGCGGGTACGCACGCCGTTCAGCAGCATGCCGGTCTCGCGGTCGCGCACTTCACGGAGTCCGAGTGCGATGCCGCTCTTGCGGCCGAGGAAGCGGACGCGCGCCTCGTCGAGCTCATCCGAGGACGTGGCAGCCTGCGCCGCGGCAGCGGCCTCAGCTTCGTACGCGTTCCAGTCGGGTGTGTCGGTCACAGCGGTCAATCCTCCTTCGTTCACAGGTCGTCGGGCCAGAGCCCCGGCGCCGGAACGGATGACTAGGAGGCAAACTCCTGCGTCCCCGAACCGAACCGGGGCCGCATAAAGAGTGTTGAGCGTGCGCGTGCCGTCACAGTCGCGTAAGCATAGCCCGGCGACTACGAACGTCAGACGGCGATGAACGCGAGGCACCGCGAGATGGCGCCGCGGGCGACTTCAAGATCGAGCCCCGCGTCAAACAACGTCTCTGCCGCAGCGCCAGCACGTTGCGCGAGAAGGAACGCGGCTACGGCTGCCCCGGGTCGAAGACCCACCGTGATGGCAGTTGCAAGGACAGCGACGGAAACACCCGCGGTCGCTGCTGCGCTTGTCTGCAGCGCGATACCGGCGTGAGCGACGAGACGGCGATCGCTCAGAGCCGTGGCGCGAACTGCTTCGACAAACCGTTCGCCCGTCGTCGCGGCCTCGACGAGATCCTCAAGGGACTCCTGCCGATCGTGCGAAGCAGCTCCAACCGGCCGATGCAGCATGCGAGTCGCGACACCCGCAAGAACGATCGCTGTCGCGGCCGAACCAACGAGCCACGGACTCACGAACGCAAGCGCGATCGCCGGCAGAGTGAGATCAAGCAGCGCCGAGACTCCTTGGTCAAGGACGGTGACGACAGCCTGTTCGACCGCATCAGCGTCTGAGATGACGTGAGCGACGAGTGTCGGGCCTGCTTCCGCGCGGTCTCCCATGCGTAGCCGAAGTGATTCCGTGATGCGTGCACATGCAGTCGCGCGAGCGAGATCGGAGAGCGCATAGGCGGCCGACTCGCCGATGCGAGCACCGGCGGCAATGGCCGCTGCAATCAGCCCGTACCGGGCTGCATGGGCGCGACTGACCTCGTCAATTGCCCGACCGAGCGCGAACGGCGTGACGAGTCCGACAACGGCCCCAACGACCGTGAGCGACGCCATCGCGAGAAGCCACCAACGACTCGACCGCAGGAGCTGCATGATCTCACGGAAGGCCTTCGATGCCTGAAAGAGACCAGCCGCCGCACCCGAGGACGAGGGCACGGCGGCTGGCGTTGACACGAACAACGGAGGTACAAACGCGCTTTACGCGTACTACTTCTTCTTCTTCGTGGTGGTCTTCTTGGAGCTGGTCTTAGCTGCGGGCTTCTTCGCCATGGTCGTTCTCCTTGGTACCGGGGGTTTTTGGGAGTCCGCCGGCGCCTGCAACCGGTGTTGGTACCACCGTAGACACGTGATTGTTCAGGTAGAAGGAACTTCGCTAACGCAAAAGCCTGTCTTAACCGAAAGCGCCGTACATGAGTGCCTACGACAACATTTCTCGCCTTTACGACCCGTGGTCGCGCAGCGTGCTCGAGGACATCGGGTTCTACGTCGAGCACGCGCGACGCTCCGGAGGGCCCGTACTCGAACTCGGCGTTGGAACCGGGCGCATCTCGGTTCCGATCGCCGCCGAGGGCATTCGCGTGGTCGGCGTCGACGCGTCGCAGGGAATGCTCGAGGTCGCACGTGAGCGAGCGGCGCTCGCGTCGGTCGAGGTCGACTTTCGCTACGGCGACCTTCGCGACCCACCCGTCGATGAGCAGTTCCCGCTCGTCCTGATCCCGTTTCGCACCCTGCTGCATATGCAGACCGACGCCGATCGGCACGCTGCGCTCGAAGCGGTGCGCCGGGTGCTCGCACCGGGCGGCATCTTCGTCTTCGACGTCTTCACGCCAGGGAAAGAGGACATCGCCGAGACCCACGGCCTGTGGCTTGAGCGCGAACCAGGCATCTTCGAGCGGGCCGACTGGGATGAGCACAACCGCAGCTTGATCCTGCGGGTGCGCGGCCCCGAATCTGAGGCCGAGCTCTCACTCGCGTGGCTCTCGGTGCCGGAGTGGCGGCTGCTGCTTGAGGAACACGGGTTTGCTGTCAGCCACCTCTACGGGTGGTTCGACAACTCACCGTGGCGCGGCGGTGAAGACTCGGTGTGGGTCTGCTCTGTGCGCGACCCGCACTAGAGCACAACGACGGGATCGCCCACGCGGATCGGACCCGGTCGCTCCACCTCAAACGAGACACCGAAATCGACGCTATCCCCTTCGTGGAGACCGCGGAGCTTCTTGATCCCGCGGAGGACGTCGAGGTTTGGCAGGCCAGTGTCGGGGTCGTGTGTCGTGATCACGCACCGCGGAACGGTCGACTGGACACGGACGATCGCTTCGCCAATCGCGACGCGACTGCCAGCCCATGTCTCTTCCTCGTGCGGGGCGACACCATCGACCTCGAAGAGCATGCGGAAGCGCCTCGTGTCGACCTCCTCGCCGAGCACGTTGCCGAGCTCCGCACACGATGCAACCGAAACGAGCGTGCCAGCGTGGCTGTCGAGCGCACCTGTCGGGTCGTCGCAGTCGACGAGGTGCACGGCTGCACCTGCAAAGTCGGAGAGCGCCTCATCCCAAGGGCCATCGAGCATCCGGCCACTGACGGTGCCGCGCGGGAGCGTGGTCTGGACGCTTCGGCCGTGCGTGATCGCACCCGTGATCGCCGTGCCGTCGGGGAACGCCAGCGTCAGGTCGCCGTTCGTGACGGTCGGAACGATCTGGACGAGCTGACCGCACTGCATCCCGTTGAACGCGCGGTCACCGGAGACGAGAAAGAAGCGGCGATTGCCCGCGACACCCGCAGGTGTCAGCTGCACTTCTGTGGGATGAACGAGCGCGCACCCCTTAACCGGCGTGACGTTGATGCGTGAGATCGCCGCGCCGCTCATTGCGGCCCGTTCTGGCGTTGCCACTCGTAGAGAGCGATCGCGCCCGCGGCAGCGACGTTGAGCGACTCGGCGCTGCCGATCGGAATTGTCACGTCGAGATCACGATCGATCTCGCGTGGCAGCCCCTCACGCTCCGCACCGAGCAGGAGGATCACGGGGCCGGCGAGGTTGGCCTCGGACAGAGGGACGCCGCCGTGTGCGACGAGCGCAACCCGCGGAGTGGCGGTAGGTAGGTCGTCCCAGGAAAGCGTCGGCACATTCCAGATCGACCCGGCCGACGCGCGGACGGCCTTGGGGCTCGTTGGGTCGGCGCAGCCCGGTGAGAGCGCGACCGCGGCACCGAAGGCGTCGGCGGTGCGGATCAGCGTGCCGACGTTGCCGGGGTCGGCGAGCTGCCAGAGCGCCACGGTCGCGCGACGATCGGCAAGCGACGGAAGGTCGGCACGACGGTAGACCCCGATCACGCGTGGCGGGTGACCCGAGGTCGCAACCTGGGCGAGTAGCTCCGCCTCGACGTTCTCACCGGCGATCAGCAGCTCGACGGGGTCGGCGGTTGCGGCAGCGACCTGATCCTCTCCCTCGCAGACGAAGAGGCCGAGCTTGTCTCGCCAGCGTCGATCCTGGAGCTTGCGGACGAGCTTGAGCTTCTCGTTGTCAGGTGAGCTGATCAATGCGCTGCCTCGGGCCGGGGGTGGGAACGGGGCGCTGCGGCCGTTGCGCGCATTCTCCCCCTGTTTGGTGGGGTTGTGCGCAGGGAACGTGTTTCAAAGATGTTTCAAAAGACATCTGGCGCACCCCCACTCCCAGGGATTAGGGTCGAACCAACGGGGAGGGAGGTGGGGTTCCCGGAAATACAGCCTCCCGCCTGGACACGTCCGTTAACGACTGACGCCCGGCGAACCGGGCGTCAGTGAGTCAACGAGAGTCGAGCGTCCCGCACGCGCGGGAGCGAAGCTACGACGCGGCCGGGAGCGAGGCCTTGGCCTGCTCCGCGAGCTTGCCGAACGCTGCCGGATCGTTCACGGCAAGGTCGGAAAGCACCTTGCGGTCGAGCTCGACGTTCGCGGCCTTGAGGCCAGCGATGAACTGGTTGTACGACAGGCCATGCAGCCGGGCGCCTGCGTTGATGCGCATGATCCAGAGGCGCCGGAACGTGCGCTTCTTGACCTTGCGGTCGCGGTAGGCGTAGGTCAGCGAGTGCTCGACCTGCTCCTTGGCGTAGGTGTAGTTGGTGCTCTTGAGGCCCCAGTACCCCTTGGCCTGCTCAAGAACCTTACGGCGCTTCTTGCGCGCGTGAACTCCTCGTTTTACGCGTGGCATCGGTTACGCCTTCCCAAGGAGACGGTTGATGTTGCGCTCCTGCGACTTATCAACCGCAAGATCCTTATTGAACTGCTGCTTAGTCAGCGGGCTCTTGTGTTCCAGGTTGTGGCTCTGGTTCCCCACTCGGCGCAGGAGCTTCCCCGTCGCCGTCACCTTGTACTTCTTCTTCGCCCCTGAATTCGTCTTCTGCTTCGGCATCTCGTTTGACTCCTGCGTTCTTGGTCGGTGCAAGCACCATCGTCATGTTGCGGCCTTCGAGGAGCGGCTGGATCTCGATCGTTCCAATCTCCTGAACATCGTCGGCGAGCCGCATCAACAGGTCTCGTCCGCGATCCGGATGCTCGCGTTCGCGGCCCCGGAACATGATCGTGACCTTCACCTTCGCCCGCTGGTGCAGAAAGCGGACGACGTGGCCCTTCTTGGTCTCGTAGTCGTGAATTCCAATCTTGGGTCGGAGCTTGATCTCCTTGATGAGAATCTGCGTCTGGTTCTTCCGTGCCGCCTTCGCCTTCTGTTCCTGCTCATAGCGGTACTTCCCGAAGTCCATGACCTTGGCCACGGGCGGATCCGCGCCTGCAGCGACCTCGACCAAGTCAAGGCCCTTGCCATAGGCGTACGTACGCGCCTCTTCCGTCGTCTTGATCCCGAGCTGCTGCCCTTCCTCGCCGATCAGACGCACCCGAGGAACACGAATCGCATCGTTGATTCGCGTCTGGGGTTCCGGACGGCGCGGGGGCTCAAAGGAGCCTCGCCGCGGCCTCAAATCCCTGTCACCAAGCTGTGTCTGTCCTCCTTCGCCAATGAAAAACCGGTCGACAGGCAGCGGCAGACACCGAACTCAACCCACTTGGTTGAACCCCCGAAGGCCGTTGGCCGGGAGGTGAGGAACGGAACGCCCCTGCTTGCCAGGGATGAAGCGTAGCGGAAAGCGGCCTACGCGGGGGATTTTGCAACGGCGGCACTCTCCCATGCCTCACGCAGGAGCGGGCGGTAGAAGAGCGCGAGCGGCACGGCCGCGATCAGCAGCACGATCTCGTCGAACGGCCCGGGCACCGGCGCGGCCCCCACGAGGACGAGTAGGCGGAGCGGACGCGGGATGCGACCGTCGCGGGCGAGGATCCGCACCGCGCGCACCACGCGGACGATCGAATTACGCACCGGCGGCGAGCACAGCGAGCTCGCCTTGCAGCTCGGCAAGCGACTTCGTCGACTGGCCGCCGCCCCGCTCGCGTACGGCAAGAGCCTCGTCTGACTCCTTCTCGCCGTAGACGATGACGAACGGGATCTTCTCGATCTCTGCGTTGCGGATGCGCTTGCCGAGCGTCTCGGCCGAATCGTCGACCTCCACCCGGTAGTCGCCGAGCTTCGCAGCGAGTTCGTGGGCCGCAGCAGCGTGCACCTCGGCAACCGGCACGATCCGCACCTGCACCGGCGCAAGCCAGAACGGGAACGCGCCGGCGAAGTGCTCGATCAAGATGCCGATAAACCGTTCAAACGACCCGATCAGCGCACGGTGCACCATCACCGGGGTGTGCTCGACGTTGTCTGCACCCTGGTAGGTGAGCCCGAAGCGCTGCGGCAGCTGGAAGTCGAGCTGAACGGTCCCGATCTGCCAGCCGCGTCCAAGCGAATCGAGCATGTGCAGATCGATCTTCGGCCCGTAGAACGCCCCGTCGCCCTCATTGACGCTGTAGGTGAGGCCCTGCCGGTCGAGCGCAGCCTTCAGTGCGCCCTCAGCGGCGTCCCACTCCTCGTCGGTGCCGAGCTTGTTGTCGGGGCGGGTCGAGAGCTCGACTTTGATTTCAAGCCCGAGCTTCTCGTAGATTGAGTAGCCGAAGTCGAGACAGCCATGCGCCTCGTCGGCGACCTGCTCCGGGGTACAGAAGATGTGGGCGTCGTCCTGCGAAAACATCCGCACGCGCAGGAGGCCGTGGAGCGCGCCCGCGAGCTCGTCGCGGTGCAGCACGCCTGCCTCAGACATGCGGATCGGTAGATCGCGGTAACTCACCGCGCCGCTCGCGTAGAGCACGCAATGGCCCGGGCAGTTCATCGGCTTCAGCGAGAAGGTGCGCTCCTCTGACTCGAAGGTGAACATGTTCTCGCGGTACTTCTCCCAGTGACCCGAGGTGACCCACAGCTCCTTGTCGTAGATCTGAGGGGTGCGAACCTCGACGTAGCCGCGCGCCAGGTTCTCGCGGCGGCGCAGATCCTCGAGGACGTTCCAGATCTTCATTCCCTTGGGGTGCCAGAACGGCGACCCTGGCGAAAGCTCCGAAAAGTGGAAGAGGTCGAGCTGGACACCCAGACGGCGATGGTCGCGCTTACGCGACTCCTCCATCCGCTCGAGGTAGGTGTCGAGATCGTTCTGGGTGTAGAAGGCGGTGCCGTAGATGCGAGTCAGCTGCGTGTTCGCGCTATCGCCCCGCCAGTACGCCCCCGCAAGGCCCGTGACTTTGAACGCCTTGATCGGCGCCGCGTTCTGCAGGTGCGGCCCGCGGCAGAGGTCTGTGAACTCCCCGCCATTTGCGCCGGCCTGGGTGTAGAGGCTGATTGCGCCCTGTGCGGTATCGACGAGCTCGACCTTGTACGGCTCCCCTTCGGCGCGGAATCGCTCGCGTGCTTCGTCGGCGGTGATCTCTTCGCGGCTGAACGTGCGGCCTTCGGCGATTTCGCGCTTGACCTCGTTCTCGATCGCGTCGAGGTCGGCCTCGGTAATCGGCGACGGGAACTCAAAGTCGTAGTAGAAGCCATCGTCGATCGGTGGGCCGATCGCAACCTTCACGCCCGGATGGAGACGACGTACCGCCTCGGCCAGCAGGTGCGCGGCAGAGTGACGCAGCACGTAGAGCGCGTCAGGATCGGCGGTGTTGCGGGTCGTGAGGATCTCGATCTTCGCCCCGTCAGGCAGTGGTGCCCGAAGATCCTGTGCCTCACCGTTTGCCTTGATGAGCACCGCCTGCTCAGCGAGCTTCGGGCCAATCGCGAGCGCAGCATCGAGACCCGACGAACCATCGGGGAGCTCAAGGGTCTTGCCGTCAGGAAGAACAACGTTCATCGCTGGCAAGGATACGCACGAGCAAGTCGGCCCGGTTTGCAAGCGCGGCCGCGCAGCGAACACGCATCCGCCGCGCCACCGGCACGCTCGGCGTTGAGCA
This sequence comes from Actinomycetota bacterium, assembly GCA_900299235.1. Taxonomy (GTDB): domain Bacteria; phylum Actinomycetota; class Thermoleophilia; order Gaiellales; family Gaiellaceae; genus PALSA-600. The sequence continues at coordinate 9,599 of OMIZ01000026.1, read as the reverse complement.
CGAGCCACGGGCGATCTCGACGCATAACGATATATCTGCTACATATCGTGACATGCACAAGCACAACGTACGATTCATGGGGCCTGGCGGCCCGGGCGGCTTCGGCGGCCCCGGTGGACCACCCCCCTTCCCGCCGATGTTCGGCATCTTCGGGCCTGGCGGTCCGGGCGGCCCCGGTGGCCCTGGCGGCTTCCGTCGCCGCCGCCGGATGGGTCGCGGCGATGTCCGCGCCGCCATCCTGCTCCTGCTCAACGAGGAGCCCCGTAACGGCTACCAGGTGATCCAGGAGCTCGAGGCCCGCAGCGAAGGGCTCTGGCGCCCAAGCCCTGGCTCGGTCTACCCGGCGTTCCAGATGCTCGCCGACGAGGGCCTTGTCGTCGGCGAGAGCAAGGACGGCGGCACGATCTACGCCCTCACCGACGCGGGCCGCGCCCACGTCGAAGAGAACCGCGCGGCACTCGGCTCCCCCTGGGAGCAGGCCGGCGCGGGCATCCCTCGCGGGATGATCGATGTCGGCAAGTCGCTCGCCCAGGTCGCTCATGCGGCCAGGCAAGTGATGCACGCAGGAACCGAAGCGCAGGTCGCCGAGGCAGCGAAAGTGCTCGCCGAAACGCGACGTTCGCTCTATCGGATCCTCGCCGAAGACGCACCTGCAGACGAGTAGCTGGTTGGGAGTCCGTCACAAGACGGGCTCCCAACCCCATACTTCTGCGATGGCAGTTGCGTCCTGCGCCCACTCTGCACGCCATCGGAGCTGCCGATGAGCGCAGCTGAGGCGCCCTCGCGGAAGGGATTCCTCCCACCCGTCCTGCGTCACCGCGACTACACGCTGCTGTGGCTCGCGATGATCTCCGAAGGTTTCGGCGGGCAGATGACGGCAGTCGCTGTCGGCTGGCAGGTCTACTCGATCCACCACTCGCCGTTCGAGCTTGGCCTCATCGGCCTCGCCGAGTTCGTCCCGCTGCCGATCCTCGCGCTGCCCGCCGGTCAGCTCGCAGACCGCTTCTCGCGACGCCTGCTCTTCCTGCTTTCGCTCATCGGCCTTGCGGGCGTGACGATTGGACTACTCATCGTCAGCATCTCGGGCGCGCATCAGCTGTGGCCGTTCCTTGCACTCGGCTTCGCGACCGGCGTGTCGATCGCGATCGGTACCCCTCCCGGACGCGCACTCCCGGCAATGGTTGTGCCCTTCGATCTGATCTCAAGCGCGATGGCTCTCCGCTCGATCGCGTTCCAGGCCGCCACGATCGCTGGGCCTGCGCTTGGCGGCTTCCTCTTCACGATCTCACCGAACGTCGTCTACAGCGTCGCAACCGCGATGATCGTCGTGGGCATCGTTGCCACGCTCAGTGTCGGCGAACCCGCACGCACCGAGCGCGCGCCGGGCGATGAGGTTAAGGGCTTTGCCGCCCTCGTTGCCGGCATCCACTTCATTCGCAAGACGCCGGTGATCATGGGCTCGATCACGCTCGACCTGTTCGCCGTGCTGTTCGGTGGCGCGATCGCGCTCGCCCCCGTGTTTGCGCGGACGATCTTGCACGTCGGCCCGATAGGGCTTGGCGTGCTGCGGAGCGGCCCATCGATCGGCGCTCTACTCGCTGGCATCTGGATTGCGCGGAGGCCGCTTGAGCGTCACGCGGGGCGACGCCTGCTGATCGTCGTCGGCGCGTTCGGGCTGTGCATGGTCGTGTTTGGCCTCTCGCATTCGTTCTGGCTTTCACTCACAGCGCTGGCGGTCAGTGGTGCGGTCGACATGGTCAGCATGAACATCCGCGCGACCGCGGTCGTCGTGGCGACGCCCGATGAGCTTCGCGGGCGCGTGCTTGCAGTGGAGATGGTTTTCATCAGTGCGTCCAATGAGCTCGGTGCGTTCGAGTCAGGCGCCGCCGCTGCCGCGTTCGGGACGGTGACGTCGGTCGTCGCGGGCGGCCTGCTGACGATGGGGCTCGCCGCAGCGTGGCCGAAGATCTTCCCTGCGCTGTCACGCATCGACCGTATTGAGGATGCGCGACCGAAGCCTGTTGAAGTTGCCGCCTAGGCGGGGAGCGCCCGTCTAGCCTTGTGGTAGCGTCGGTATTGAGGTTTTCGCGACTATGCCAACGATCCGCATCCCACCGATTCTCCGTCCTGAGGCCGGAAATAACCGTCAGGTTGAGACCGGCGGCGCGACGGTACGCGAGGCGTTGAATGAGCTTGTCGCGACCTACCCGAGCCTCGCGAACCGCATCTTCGCGGGCGACGAGCTGCCGCAGTTCCTGAACGTCTTTATCGACGGGCAGGACGTTCGCCTCTTCGACGGGCTTGAGACCGCGGTCTCGCCGGGCACCACCGTCATCCTGCTGCCGGCCGTTGCCGGCGGCGTGCGCTAGCCGGCCACCCCACACGCCCATTCCCGGCATGTCCACTGGACGTGTCCTTGCGAGACGCCACCCGTCTCGCGCAGCCATGCCCTGGGGACTGTCCCCAGGGCATGCAGGGCATGGCTAAAAGCGGCGCGCCGGGGAACGACGCGATGCGGGTTCGAGGCGCGCCGCATGGCCAACCGCGACACGTCCAATCCCCGGAGCGGCGGTCGTGTCCGTTTACGGCGCGTCGTCGCCCACGTGGACACGTCCACGGGACATGTCCACTCAGGCGAGGCGCTGCTTAAGGAACAACGGCCGGCGCCGCACCATCGAAATGGGCAACACCGGCCAGACTGTTCCGCCTGTCACAGCACCTAGGAAAGCGGGGGAAGGGGCGACACTCCCCGCGAATAACGCCCCTTCCCCGCTCCCTCTTGTCAGCCCTCGATTGTCGGCTCTTGTGTCGGGGCGTGCGCCGCGTGCGACGCACCACCTCCGCCACCTGCCGCGGAGAGCATGTGACTGTGAGTCCCGGTGCCGTAGCCGCCCGGAACCGGGATGTAGAACTCGGGGTAGCCCCACATGCCGTGCTCCGACACGTCGAGACCAAGCACCTCGTCCTCCTCGTGGACACGAATGCCCCAGAGCTTCTTCATCACCCAGAGGACGACGAAGGACGTGGTGAACGTCCACACGCCGACACAGGCGACGCCGAGGAACTGCACCCAGAGCTGCTTGAAGCTGCCGGTGTAGACGAGACCGCCCGTACCGGTCGCGAGATTCTTCGCGAGCTCCGGCACTGCAAACAGACCGCAGGCGAGCGTGCCCCAGATACCCGACATGCCGTGCACCGACACTGCGCCGATCGGATCGTCGATGCCGATGCTCTCAACCCAGATCACGCCTACGACCGCGATGAATCCGGAGACGAGGCCGATCACGACAGCAGCCCATGGGGCAACGAAGCCCGAGGCAGCGGTGATTGCGACAAGCGCCGCAAGAACACCGTTCAACATCATCGAGATGTCCGGCTTCTTCAAGACGATCCACGCCGTGAAGAACCCGCCGATACCACCAGCCGCCGCCGCGATGTTCGTCGTCGTCGCGACGTACGCGAAGTAGCCGAACCCGCCGAAGTCAACCGAGAGCGTCGAGCCCGGGTTGAAGCCGAACCATCCGAACCAGAGGATGATCGTGCCGAGCACCGCGTACGGGATGTTGTGGCCCGGAATCGGGTTGGCGCGACCGTCGGTGCCGAACTTGCCGATACGCGGACCGAGTAGCAGCGCCCCGGCGAGCGCCGCGAGAGCACCCTGGTAGTGGACGACCGTCGAGCCGGCGAAGTCCTGCATACCAACGCCGCCCGTGAGCGAGCCCTTGAAGAGCCAGCCGTGCGGGCTCCAGATCCAGTGCGAGGTGACCGAGTAGATGAGCGTGAAGATCACGCCGAACACGACGTACACGTAGAGCTTGGCCCGTTCAGCCATCGAGCCCCAGACGATCGCGAGTGAGACGCCCGCGAAGACAACCTCGAAGAGGTAGCCCGCGGCACCCGGAATCTCCGAGAACCAGTCGAACGGCGCCTTGCCGACGGCGGTGAGTGTGTCGACCGACGGGAAGAACCCGTGGGTACCCACGATCAGATTGCCGTCGCCGAAGGCGATACCGAAGCCAACGGCCCAGTAGACGAGCGATGCGATCGCGAAGATCAGGACGTTCTTGCCAGCAATGTGGCCGGCGTTCTTCATGCGGGTGAGCCCGGCCTCCAGGAAGGCGAAGCCCGCCTGCATGAACATCACGAGTACCGCCGTGACGACGACCCAGATCGTGCTCGCAGCAATCAGGAGATTGCCGTTTGAGACGTCCGCTCCAACGAGGCTAGACACCGGGCTCGACCTCCTCCAGCTTGCTTCCTGTGCGGTTGTGGATCACGTTGCCGACGGCCGACGTCCAGACGAGACCGTCGCCCGAGACGTGCCCGCTTGGTGCCGAATCGCGAATTGCCGCGACGACCTCGTCAGCGATCTCGTCCTTCACGAGAAAGATGAGCATCGCCTTCGGCAGAAACCGCGACTCGAATACGCGACCGCGGTATTCGTGCGTGAGACCACGCTGTCGACCGTGACCCACGGCTTCGATGACCGTGACACCGACATGCCCTGTCGCTTCTTCGACAGCGTCGATGACGATCTCGATCCGTTCCCGGATCACCACCGCCTCTACCTTCACCATTCGCCTCTCCCCTCACTCGAGAACAAAAAAAAGAGGCCTCAGGAGCTAGCCGGAGCTAGTTCCTGAGGCCTCAGTGCCTCGGGCGGCCGTCTACGACGACGGTCGACCTGCCGAGACTGTAGCGAAAGCGACGCCCAGATTGGCAGGCGAACTGTCGGAGGCGTACTAGGCGGGGTTCGCGCCGGTGACCCAGACCTCGTCGAACGAGGCGGCCAACCGGTCGATGACTGATGCGGGAACGCTGCCGTCGATGGTGATCGCCATCAGCGCCTTGGTTCCGTCATTCGTCCGCGACACCGCCATGTTGGCGATGTTCACTTCGGCGTCTCCGAAGATCGTTCCGACACGCCCGACGACACCGGGGACGTCGTCGTAGCGGAGCAGCACCATCGGCTCAGCAAGCTCAATCTCAACCTCAAAGCCGAGCGCTGAGACGAGCCACTGCCGGTTCTCGCGACCGATCGTCGTGCCCGCAACGCGCATGTCCCCTGCAGTTATCGCGATCAGGTTGGTGAAGTCGCGCGAGGTGCTGCGCTTCTCTTCGACGACCTCGATGCCACGCTCGGCGGCAATCACCGGGGCGTTGACGTAGTTGACCGGCTGGTCGGTGCGGCCCGCGAACGCGCCGTTGAGTGCGGCGACGGTCAGCAGCCGCGTGTCGAAATTCGCAAGCTCGCCGTAGTACTCAAGCTCGATCTTGTGAGGCTCGCCACCGGCGAGGTCGAGCGCGAGCCGTCCAAGCGACGCCGCGAGAGGCACGAACGCGCCGAGCACCTTAAGGTCGTCGGCGCCGACGGTCGGGATGTTGACGGCGTTCGACACGAGTCCGCCCTCAAGGGCGGCCGCAACCTGCTCGGCGACGATGACGCCCGCACGATCCTGCGCCTCGTCGGTCGAAGCCGCGAGGTGAGGCGTCACAACGATGTTCTTCGCCTGCAGCAGCGGGCCCGAGTATGGCTCGGGCGAGAAGACATCGATCGCTGCACCGGCAACCTTGCCCGACTCGAGCGCCGCAATCAGCGCATCGTCGTCGATCAGGTCGCCGCGGGCAGCATTGACGAGCCGCACGCCGTCGCGCATCTTCGCAATCGTCGGCGCGTTGATCATGCGGCGCGTGTCATCGTTCGCCGGAAGGTGCAGCGTCAGGAAGTCGGAGCGGGCAAGCACCTCGTCGACGGTGCCCGACTCGACGCCGAGCTCCTTGAAACGTTCGGCGGAGACAAACGGGTCGTAGGCAACGACGCGCATCTGCAGGCCGAGGGCGCGACGCGCAACCTGCTGGCCAATCCGCCCAAACCCAAGAACACCGAGCGTCTTTTCGGCGACTTCGACTCCGCCCCACTTGGAGCGCTCCCACCGTCCTTCGACGAGGGCCGCATGCGCCTGCGGAATGTTGCGGGCCAGCGCAAGGAGCAGACCGACGGTGTGCTCGGCGGCCGAGACGATGTTCGACTCAGGCGCGTTTGCGACGACGATGCCGCGCTTCGTCGCGGCCGGTACGTCGACGTTATCGACGCCCACCCCGGCTCGACCGATCACCTTGAGGCGTGTGCCAGCCTCGATCAGGTCGGCCGTCATCTTCGTCGCTGACCGAATGACGATCGCCTCGTAGTTGCCGATGATGCTCGCGAGATCTGACTCCTGGTCGACGTCGACATCGAACTTCGAGCGGAGCAGGTCGATGCCGGCTTCGGCGATCTCTTCGCGAACGAGAACTCTCGGGCGGTCTGTCATTTCGTTCTTACCCTACGCAAAACCTGACGGTGCGTGTCGCGGTTCAGACGGCCACGAAATCCATTTCTATCGTTTGTGAAGTGGCGTTTCTACGTTTTTTGCAGCGATATTTCTGCAGAAAGTGAAGCGGCGGTCGATGGCTTGAACGCTAAAGACTTTACTTTGTGTAGCTCGCTGGCTATCGTGGCCTGCGGTGGATCGGAGGACGTCCGATTTTTCGGGTGGTTCTCACGACTTGGGGTCCGGCGGCGGCGGAGCACACACACTCCGCCGCCGCCGTTCAACTCGACACCACACAACCATTCACACCTCACATGAGCACACAGTCCGCGCCTAAACCACCTCCCGACTGGGACCTCGTTCTCAAGCGAAATCCCGTCGAGCGCCTCAAGCGTGAGAAGGCGCCTCTGCTTATTCGAGACGAGCTCCCTGCGCTGATCGCGGCCGGGTACGAGAACGTCGCCGAGGAGGATGTCGTTCGCCTGCAGTGGTGGGGCCTCTACCACGACAAGCCGAAGATCGGCACGTTCATGCTGCGCGTCAAGATCCCGGCCGGTCAGCTCAGCCCAGCGGAGCTGCGGACGATCGGCGAGGTGTCGAACAAGTACGGCAAGGGTGACGGCGAGCTTTCGACGCGCCAGTGCATCCAGCTGCACTACCTCCACCTCGCCGAGCTACCGAACGTCTTCGAGGATCTCGAGAAGTCTGGCATCACCACAGCCGGGGGCTGCGGCGACACGGTGCGCAACATCACGGGCTGCCCGGTGCAAGGCCTTGCCGCCGATGAGCTGTTCGATGCCACACCGATCGTGCAGTCGGCCTCCGACACGTTCTACGGCAACCCGGACTACGCGAACCTGCCGCGCAAGCACAAGTACTCGATCTCCGCGTGCGCCGACCGCTGCAACGCGCCCGAGATCAACTGCATTTCGCTGATCGGGACAGTCCACGAGGGTCGCGAGGGCTTCGCCGTTCACGTCGGTGGCGGCCTCTCCTCGGTTCCGCGCATCGCGCGCGACATGGGCGTGTTCATCCCGAAAGAGGAGTCGAACGAAATCCTCGGCACGATCACGACGGTCTGGGCCGAAGACCTCAAGTACCGCGTCTCGCGCGTCAAGGCGCGCCTGAAGTTCATGGTCGACGACATCGGCGCCGAAGGCATCCGCGAGCGCGTCGAGGCAAAGCTCGGCCGCACGCTCGAGAACTACACGCTGCCCCCGATCACCGTCGAGCCGGGCCACCACCTTGGCGTGCACCCGCAGAAGCAGGACGGTCTCTCCTACATCGGTGTTCCGGTGCACCTCGGCCTGATCTCCGGCGACCAGATGATCGCTGTCGCCGCGCTCGCCGAGCGTCTCGGTGGCGAGATCCGGCTCACGCGCCAGCAGAACTTCATCGTCACGAATGTGCCGAACGGCGAGATCGACTCGGCAATCGCGGAGCTTGAGGAGATCGGCTTCAGCCTCGACCTCAACCCGCTCCGCGGCAACTCGATTGCGTGCACCGGCGAGCCGCACTGCAACTTCTCGGTCGCCGAGACAAAGACGCGCCTCGGGCGCCTGATCGAAGGTCTTGAGGCGACGTTTAGCCGCGAGGATCTCGCTGGCCTACGCCTCCACCTCGATGGCTGCCCACACGCGTGTGCGCAGCACTGGGTTGGCGACATCGGCTTCCAGGGCACGACCGTCCGCGACGACGGTGGTGTGCGAAAGCAGGGCTACGACATTTTCGTGCGCGGAGGCCTCGGCCCTGACGCACAGATCGGCCGCGCGCTGTTCCGGCGTGTGCCGACGGAAGCACTCGACACGGCCGTCCAGGGCCTTGTCACGGGCTGGATCGCAGCTCGGCACGAAGGGGAAACGTTCGCTGCGTTCGCGCGTCGAACGGACGATGACGAGCTCGGCCGACTGGCCGGACTTGAACCGGCTAAGGCGAGACAACGGGAGGAGACGGAGGAATGAGCGTCGATCTGATCGACGAGCTCGAAGCAGGTGAGCTCTCCATTGAATTTGAAGGCGAGGAGCCGCAGGTCGTCCTTGAGTGGGCGTTCCAGACGTTCGGTTCGAAGATCGCCCTCAGCACGTCGTTCCAGGCTGACAGCGTTGCGCTGATCGACATGGCGTACGAGATCGAGCCCAACGTCCGCGTGTTCTCCGTCGACACGGGTCGTCTGCCCGCCGAGACGCATGAGCTGGCCGAGCGGCTTCGTGATCGCTACCCGCTGATGAACCTCGAGATCATCTCGCCGAACGCCGAAGAGGTTGCGGCGATGGTCACCAAGCACGGCCCGAACCTCTTTCAGAAGCAGGTCGACCTCCGCCTGCTCTGCTGCAACGTGCGCAAGGTGCGTCCCCTCACCAAGCACTTGCATGGTCTTGACGCCTGGGTCACGGGCCTCCGCCGTGACCAGTGGGCGAGCCGCACGAACATCCGCAAGGTTGAGATCGACCACGATCACGGGGCGATCATCAAGCTCAACCCGCTCGCCGAGTGGACCGAAGAAGAGGTCTGGGATTACATCCGCGAGCGCGACGTGCCCTACCACTCGCTGTACGACCGTGGCTTCACCTCGATCGGCTGCGCGCCGTGCACCCGGGCGATTGCACCGGGCGAAGCGAGCCGTGCCGGCCGCTGGTGGTGGGAGTCGAACGCTCCGAAGGAGTGCGGCATCCACTGCTCCGTCGAGAGCGGCGGCCTGGAGCACGAACTCCACGCCCTGATCGGCGATCGCAGCGAGTAACGCGATGAGCAGCGAAGCGACGACAACCGTGAAGGTTTCGGGCGAAGCGGCTGAGGTCGCGCGCGCCGAGGCGCTCGCGGTGCTCGCGCTCGTGAGTGACGAGAACCGCCGCTCGCGACTCGCTGATCTCGCTGCTGCTGTCGACGAAGGCGTCCTCGATCCCGAGCAGGCCGAGGGTCTCGGCGAGCTGCTCGAGCTCGGACTCGCGACCGGCCGCATCCGCTCGACCTATGGCCCCGAGGGAGAGCAGGCGTCGCTTGCTCTCTTCCGCCGGCTTCCACAAGGTCGCGATCTCTCCGAGTCGACCCGCGAGCTGACCGAGGCGCTTTCGGGCCTTGAGGGCCGCACACTCGAGAAGGTCTCGGTCACGTCGGTTGGCCCGGGAGAGTACGGCATCTCGATCTCCACCGATGGTTACGAGATCGTCCTGCGCCTTGGCCGCGCGGGCGCACGCGTCTCGTCGATCGGAACCTGATGGCTCACACCGAGTTCTACATGGCCTGTCTTGACCTGACGGGCCGCCGCTGCGTCGTCGTTGGCGGCGGACT
>OMIZ01000025.1 GCA_900299235.1 Actinomycetota bacterium | reverse complement strand
CGCGGCCGGGGATGTTGTACGCGATCACCGGGCGATCGGTGCAGGCTGCAACAGCGGCGAAGTGCGCGACGATGCCTCGCTGTGGTGGCTTGTTGTAGTACGGCGTCACGACGAGGAAGGCGTCGGCGCCGGCCTCGTGAGCCATCTCGGTGATCTGAACGGAATCGGCGGTCGCGTTGGTGCCGGTGCCAGCGACGACCGTCGCACGGTCGCCGATTCGATCCTTCGCCACGCGAACGAGCTCGACACGCTCCGGATCGAGCAGCGTCGGGCATTCGCCGGTTGTTCCCGCAACCACAACACCGTCGGAACCGTTGTCGACGAGCCACGCACAGAGATCTGAGAACGCGTCGTAATCGATCGACCCATCCGCCTTGAAGGGCGTGATGATCGCGGTGAGGACAGATCCGAGCATCGCGCTATTCTACGCGCCGCTGCAGCTGCGTTACCCGTTGTGCCACGGGGGTCACCGTCCAGTGCCGATCGGCCGACGCGTAGAAGAGCTTCGCGTGTGGTCGGCCGGGATCCGCGAGGAGCGTCGTTGGTGCCAGCTCGGGGAGCAGTGCGAGCAGCGGGGCGATATTTCGTTCCTCGTACAGGACATCTGCAGCGAGCGCGAGGTCGTAGGTGCCCGTGAACGATCGCCAATCTGCGACGACTGCGTCGAGCTCGATGTCTTTGCGCCGAGCGTTGGTGACCAGAAGATCGATCGCGTCAGGCGCCCAGTCAGTTGCCGTCACCTGAGCACCACGGCGGGCCGCGAGGAGTGATGGGATGCCGAGGCCGCACCCGGGCTCGACCACACGAAGCCCTGCGAGCGACGTCGGCATAGCCTCGCAGAGCTCGAGAGCCGAGGGCCACAGTTGTGCCCAGTAGGGCAGGAATTCGTCGTTCTTGAACGCTTCCTCGTCGAGGAGTTCGTCGGGGTCGGCGGGTCGAAGGAGGCTGAGCGTCACCTCCGCGACCGACACCTCGTATTCTACGAGCCGGCTCAGAGGATCTTGTCGAGGCCGATCGTGAGGCCCGGCGGAAGCGTCCCGATCTTCTCGATCGCGAGCAGCACTCCCGGCACGTACGCCTCCCGTGAGGTGGCGTCGTGGCGGATCGTCAGAACCTCGCCTCGACCACCGAGCAGCACTTCCTGATGGGCGATCAGCCCGGGCAGTCGTACCGAATGAATCGACACATCGCCCTCCATGCGTCCCGCCGTTGCGATCGCGGTACCCGATGGCGCGTCGACCTTCGTCTCGTGGTGCAGCTCAACGATCGCGGCACGATCCATGTACTTCGACGCCTCCTCGGCGAAGCGCATGCCAAGCACGGCACCGATCGCAAAGTTCGGTGCGAAGAAGACCGGCAACCCAGCCTGCTTGGCGGGCCCATCAACGGCTGTCGTGTCCCAGCCGCTCGTGCCAACGATGCACGGGACACCTGCCTCAAGCGCGCGCAGGATGTCGGGCACAGCGACCTCTGGCGCCGTGAAATCGACCATGACCTCGGCGTCGGCATCGGTTGTCACGAGGGTGTGGCCGGCAGCTTCGAGCGCCGGGCAGAGCACGGTGCCGACCTTGCCGTCAAAGCCATTCACGAGGATCTTCATGCCGCTACCTTCCGATCGAGGTCGATGCGCGAGAGTGCCTCTCGGAATTTGTCCTCGCGCGGGCCAATCCCTGCTGCCGACAGCCTCTCCGGAGCGAGCAGCAGCGACGCGAGCTCGGCCACACCCTCAGACGTAACTGCTTCGATCTCCGCTTCCAGGCGTTCGACCGAGAGGATCTCGGAGTCGTTCAAGATCGCACGACCGAGCCGATTCATCCGGGCCCCCGTCGACTCCATCGTCAGCAGAATGCGCCCCTTCAGGGAGTCCTTCGCTCGACGGATCTCGCGGTCGTTGATCCGACCCGCAGCGATCTCGGCGATTTCGCGCGCGGTGATCTCCATGCACTCACCGAGGTTGTCCTCGCGCGTGCCGACGTACACACCGATCTGGCCCGTGTCGCTGTACTCCGACTGGTAGCTGTAGACCGAGTAGGCCATCCCCCGCTTCTCGCGGATCTCCTGAAAGAGCCGGGACGAGGCCGAGCCGCCAAGGATCGCGTCGAGGACGGAGGCAGCGAAACGGCGTCGATCGCCGCGCGCGATCCCCGGAGCGCCGAGACAGACGTGGTACTGCTCGGTGTCCTTCTCGGTGAAGCGCACCTGCGGTGGCGGCGTGCGTACGAGCGCTGGACGAACGTGCGGTTTCGCGGGAGCATCGACCGCCCCACGGCGCGCGAGAGCTCCCTCCACTAGGGCGACGAGCTCCTTGTGATCGACGTTGCCTGCAGCTGCAACCACAACGTTCGACGGCGTGTACATCTGGCGGTGATACGTCTGGAGTGCGCGCCGCGAGACGCTACCGATTACCTCCGCAGTCCCGATGATCGGCCGTCCGAGCGGATGGTCGGCAAATACCGCCTCGGCGATCAGGTCGTGCACGAGGTCTTGCGGGGCATCCTCGACCATGGCGATCTCCTCGAGCACGACCTCTCGTTCCGAATCGATCTCGGCAAAGAGCGGCGAGAAGACCATCTCGGTCGTCACGTCGATCGTCTTCGCGAGGTGCACATCGGGAACGCGCGCATAGACCGTCGTCTGCTCGCGTGACGTGGCCGCGTTCAGCTCACCACCCATCTCGTCGAAGATCTCGGCGATGTCGAGCGCGGTGTAGCTCGGCGTTCCCTTAAACAGCAGGTGCTCGATGAAGTGCGACACTCCCGCCCGAGCCGGCTTCTCGTCGCGCGAACCGACACCGATCCATACGCCGAGCGCGACGGAACGGACGTGATCGAGCTTCTCTGACACCACGCGTTCGCCCGAGTCGAGTTCGGTGACTGTCCAGGAGTGCATCTCCAGATCGTAGGCGGTCGGCCGCCGGTCGCGTGAAACGAGAGAGGCCACGGTCTCCCGTGGCCTCTCTGCATCTCAATCAGGCGCTGCCGCGTTAGTCGCGACGGCCGCCGCCGCGTCCTCCGCGGCGATCGCCACCACCACTGCGCGGGCGCTCCTCGCGGGGCTCACGCGGCGGGGCATCCTTCGCCCGCTCGACGAGCTCCTCAGGAGACGCGAACCCGTCGCCCTCGTGCTTGCGCACGAGCTTGAGGCCGATGCGGCCGCGGGCCTTATCGACTTCCTGGACGACAACGTCGAGGACATCGCCACGAGCGATGACGTCTTCGATGTGGTTCACGCGGCCGGGTCCCACGTTCGAGACGTGGAGCAGGCCGTCAGTGCCCTTCTTCAGCTGGACGAACGCACCGAAGTCGGTCGTCTTGACGACCTCACCGGTGTACTCGTCGCCGACCTCCGGATCACGTGTGAGCGCGTTGATCGCGGCGATAGCCGCGTCGCCCTTCGTGCCCTCGGTGGCGTAGACGAGGATCGTCCCGTCTTCCTGGATGTCGATCTGGACGTCGTAGTCGGCCTCGAGTGAGCGGATCGTCTCGCCACCCTTGCCGATGACCATTCCGATGTACTCCGGATTGATCTGGATCGTCGAGATGCGCGGTGCGTGGGCAGCAAGCTGCTCCCGCGGTGCGCTGATCGCCGTCAGCATCCGCTGGAGGATCGCCTTGCGTGCGCGTGCAGCCTGCGCAAGCGCGTTCTCCATGATCTCCCGCGAGACGCCGGTGATCTTGATGTCCATCTGCAGTGCGGTGATGCCTGCCTCGGTACCCGCGACCTTGAAGTCCATGTCACCGAGGTGATCCTCGGCGCCCTGGATGTCGGTGAGGATGGTGTAGTCGTCACCCTCCTTGACGAGGCCCATGGCGATACCGGAGACCGGGGCCTTGATCGGCACACCGGCGTCCATGAGCGCCAT
>OMIZ01000024.1 GCA_900299235.1 Actinomycetota bacterium | reverse complement strand
CGGCGACCACACCCGCCACGAAGGCGGCGACGGGTACGACCAAGAAGGCCGTCGCCGCGAAGAGCCCGGCCCAGATCGCGTTCTCGGTGGTTCAGGCGCGCTGCGCACCGTGTCACTCGATGCACCCGACACTCGTCTCGTCGGCACCGTCGGGGATCGTGTTCGACAGCGTCGCCGACATGGCGCGGTACGCACCAGCGATCCAGAGCGTTGCCGTGCAGGGGACAGACATGCCGCCCGGTAACGCCACTGGCATCAGCAGCGCTGAGCGCCAGGAACTCGCAAACTGGCTCGCATCCCGCTAGCGTCTCTGTCGATGCTTGAGATCGTCGCCGCAGGTTTCACCTTCCACGCCCGCTTCGAGGAGCAGGACGCGCCACGTTCCGTCGCCGCGTTCAAGGCGATCCTGCCGTTCGAGGATCGGATCATCCACTGCCGCTGGAGTGGCGAGTCGAACTGGATTCCGTGGGGCGACCGCAAGCTCGGCGTCGACGGCCCGGAGAACGCGACGGTCTACCCGGCCGCCGGCCAGCTGCTGCTCTACCCAGGCGGTGTCAGCGAAACGGAGCTGCTGTTCCCGTACGGCCACTGCGCATTCGGGTCGAAGGCGGGTCTGCTCGCGGGCAACCACTTCGCGACGCTGATCGACGGACACGAGAACCTGGCCGAACTCGGCCGCCTGACGCTCTGGCAGGGAGCGCAGGAGATCTCGTTCCGCCTGGTCTAAGCGGGTCTAGCTAGCGCTCTTCGCGGACGTACGGCGTGCCGAGTGCACCCGGCGCGCCGAGGCGACGTCTGGCTCCGGCAGCCGAGACGGTGACGAGCACGAGGATCGTCATCACGTACGGGAGCGCTTGAAAGAGCTCGGGTGCGACGGTCACACCACGCGCCTGAAGCGTGAACGGCAAGCCGGCAAACGCGCCGAAGAAGTAGGCGCCGACGAGACACAACGCGGGACGCCAGAAGGCGAAGATGACGAGCGCGATCGCGATCCAGCCCGCACCCTGTGTGAGCCCATCAACCCATTGCGGCGTGATCGCGAGCGAGAAGGTCGCACCACCGATACCCGCGAACGCACCGCCCGCAACAGTGTGGATGTAGCGGTAGCGCGTCACGTTGATGCCCATCGCATCGGCCGCAGCAGGCGACTCCCCAACGGCCTTCACGTTCAACCCGGGTCGCGTACGTGCGAGGTAGAACGCAACCCCGGCGACGAACACCCACGCGACGAACACGAGCGCGTTCTGCTCGAAGAAGATTGGGCCGAGCACAGGGAGCGTTTGCATGCTGTGCGGGAAGAACGCGCCGAACGCGTGCTTGGCGGGTGCGTCCGCCAGGCTGAGATCATTGCCAAGGTACGACGAGAGCCCACCGGCGCCCGCGAAGATCGTGAGCGCGAGCCCCGACACGATCTGGTTCGCGCGCAAGGTGATCACCAAGAAGGCGTGGATCAGCGCCATCAGCGACGCGGCGAGTGCGGCCACGCAGACCGAGAGGATCAATACGAGCGGGCCGGGCCCTGGGATCGTCTGCACCGCCCAGAAGCCCATCACTGCCCCCACGAGCATCATCCCCTCGACGCCAAGGTTCAACACACCCGATCGCTCCGCAATCAGTTCGCCGAGCGCCGAGTAGAGGAGCGGCGTGCCGTAGGTCACGGCCGACGCGAGAACGACAACGAGGATCGAGTTGTTCATGCCGCACTCTCCGCGGGTCGACGTCGTTCAAACCGAATGCGGTGCCTGATCAGCAGCTCGCCACCAAGCGCGCAGAAGAGGATCAGGCCCTGCATGACGCCGACGAGGCCTGACGGGAAGTCGGCCCCCTGCAGCGTGTACCCCGCGTTCTGGATACCTCCGAGCAGAAATGCGACGAGCGCGACCGAGAACGGGTTGTACCGCGCGAGTGCGGCCACGACGATCCCGGCGTAGCCGTAGCCCGCTGCTGAGAGACCGCGGGCATCGAGGAGATGGCGCACGTCGCCGTCCTGGCTCGCACCACCGACGCCGGCGATCGCGCCGGAGAGTGCCATCACCGCCAGGATCTTGCGCCGCGTGCGCATACCGGCATACGACGCCGCGCGGGGCGAGTCGCCAATCACCTGCACCTCGAAGCCGAACCGCGTGCGTGAATACAGCACCCACACACAACCCGCAATCACGAGGCCGAGCAGGAGTCCGAACGGAAGGTCAAGGCCGCCGATGTGGGTGAGCGGCCACGTTGCTGCGTCCGGAAGCGTCTTGCCTTGCGGGAATACCTTCGCCTCGGGCGATGACGTATCGCGCCAGTACGAGAGCGAGTCGAAGATCAGGTAGTTGAGGACGAGCGCCGCAACGTAGTTGAGCATCAGCGACACGATGATCTCGTTCGTCTTGAAGAACGCGCGCAGAAGCGCGGGGATCAACGCGAACAGCGCGCCACCGAGCGCCCCGGCGACGATCATCACCGGAATAGCGACACCGCTTGGAACACCCGCCACAAGCAGCGCTGCGGCGGCAGCGAAGATCGCACCGACGTAGAGCTGACCCTCCCCACCGATGTTGAAGAGCTGCATGCGGAAGGCGACCGCCGCGCACAGCCCCGTGAAGAGCAACGGGGTGGCCGAGACTAACGTGGCGTTCAACTCGGAGCTACCGAGAAATGCCGAGTCGAAGAGACGGCGGAAGGTGGAGTAGGGGTCGTGGCCTGTCGCGAGGAGCACGATGGTCATGGCGACGAACGCGACGATCAGGGAGCCGATCGGCACGGCGAGCGACAGCCAGCGTGGCTGCTCAAGGCGGCGCTCGACGCGAATCATGCGGCTGGCTCCGTGACGCCTGCCATCAGCAGCCCGAGCGCATCCTTGGTGGCAGTCTCGGCATCAAGCTCGCCCACGATTCGCCCCTCGTACATGACGACGATGCGGTCGGCGAGCGCGAGGATTTCGTCGAGATCTTCACTGATCAGGATGATCCCCATGCCGCCGGTCGCGCCTTCGCGGAGGTAGCGATGCACCGTCTCGATCGCCGACACGTCGAGCCCGCGTGTGGGCGACGCCGCGATCAGCACACGTGGGTCGCCCGAGAACTCGCGGCCGAGGACGACCTTCTGCAGGTTGCCACCCGAGAGCTGCCGGGCGGGAACGTGCGGGCCTGACGTACGCACGTCGTAGTTCGAGATCAGGTGCAGCGCACGCTCCTTGATTGCCCCAAGGCGCAGCAGCGGGCCGCGCGCGATGTGCGTGCCGCGGTAGCTCTTCAGCACGGTGTTCGATGCGATGCTCAGGCTGGGCGCCACACCAGTATGGAGGCGATCTTCGGGGACGTGGGCGATGCCGGCATGGATCGCCTCGCGCGAGTCACCGCCCTTCAATGCCTTGCCGCCAACGACGATGCGGCCCGTTGTCGATGGGCGCATGCCGGTGATCGTCTCGGCGAGCTCGCGCTGTCCATTGCCGGCCACGCCAGCGACGGCAACGATCTCGCCAGAACGAACGGTGAGCGACACGTCATGGAGCGCCTCGGCTCCCCGATCCCCGGTTGCGCCAACCCCCTCGAGTTCCAGGACGGCGTCACCGATCGTCACTTCCCGTGGCACGCGGCGGGCCACGTCAACCTCTCGGCCGACCATCAGCGACGCGAGCGACTGCGGTGTCGCATCGGCCGTCCCAACGGTGGCGATCGTCTTACCGCCGCGCAAGACCGTCACCCGGTCTGCAACAGCAGTGACCTCGTGCAGCTTGTGCGAGATGAAGATGACGGTGCGTCCCTCGGCCGCCATCGCGCGCAGGGTGACAAACAGCGACTCGGCCTCCTGCGGTGTCAGCACCGCGGTCGGCTCGTCAAGAATCAGGATCTTCGCTTCACGGTAGAGCGCCTTGAGGATCTCGACGCGCTGCTGCTCACCAAGCGACAGCTGCCAGACGCGCGCGCGTGGATCGACCGCGATGCGGTAGCGCTCGCCGAGTTCGGCGACGCGCTTCTCGATGTGGCGTGGGTTGACGAGAAGCCGTCCACCCTCGCCGCGGTGGTCGCCCAGGATGACGTTCTCGGCAACCGTAAAAGGTGGGACAAGGCGGAAGTGCTGATGCACCATGCAGACGCCTGCGTCAAGTGCGTCGCGCGGAGAGTCGAACTCGACCCGCTCGCCGTACAGCTCGACCGTGCCCTCGTCCGGGCGGTAGAGGCCCGTGAGGATGTTCGAGAGTGTGCTCTTGCCCGCGCCGTTCTCTCCGAGCAGCGCGTGCACCTCACCTTCGGCAGCCTCAAACTCGACGCCGTCATTGGCGACGACGCCTGGGAACCGCTTCGTGATCCCGTGGAGGCTGACCGCCGACATGGGGAACGTGGCGGCGGGGGGAGCCGAAGCTCCCCCCGCGTTGCCAAGTCGTTAGCCCTTCGGGCTACCTTCGACGCCCTTGACGAGCCAGTCGATCGACATCAGATCGGCCAGCGACAGCTTCTTGCCCGCGGGAACGCGGAGCTTGCCGGTCTGGTCATAGAGCGGACCTGCGAACTCATCAAACGTGCCAGCCTTGAGCGCAGCGAGCTTCGTTGCGATCGCGGCCTTCGTCGCCGACGAGACAAGCGAGCCGAACGGAGCGAGCTTCGTGAAGCCGTCCGAGAGCGAGCCGTAGTAGGAGCCGGTCTTCCACGTTCCGTCCATCGAGGCCTTCACGCGGGGGATGTAGTAGACGCCCCAGTTGTAGACAGCAGCCGTCAGCCACTGCTTCGGCGCAAACTTCTGCGCGTCGGAGTCGTAGCCGACCCACGGCAGACCGGCCGACTCGGCGTACTGGCCGGCCGCCGGGCTGTCGACGTTCTGACCGATGACGTCAGCGCCAGCCGCCTTGAGGCTCTGGGCTGCCTTCTTCTCGGTCGCGGGAGAGAACCACGAGTTCGTCCACACGATCTTGACGGTGGCACCCGGGTGGGTCGCCTGCACGCCGAGCGCGAACGCGTTCGTGTGACGGATCACCTCCGGGATCGCGAACGGCACGACATAACCGACAACGCCGGTCTTCGTCGCAGCACCAGCCGCCATGCCTGAGAGGTAGATCGCGTCCTCACCAGCACCGTAGTAGTCGGCCATGTTCTTAGCCGTCTTGTAGCCGGTCGCCATCTCGAAATCGACATCCGGGTACTTCTTGGCGGCCGCGAGAACCGCGTCCTGGTAGCCGAACGACGTCGCGAAGATGATCTTGTTGCCGTCCTTCACGAGGCTGTCGATCACCTGGGCGACCTGTGGGCCTTCCGGAACATTTTCCTTGTAGGTCGTCTCGACCTTGGAGCCGAGCGCCTTGACGACGGCAAGTCGCCCTTCATCGTGCGCCTGCGACCAACCACCATCGTTATGCGGACCGACGTAGATCCACGCCGCCTTGAACACGTCGTGCTGCTTTGCGGAACCAACCGCGGTAACGACGAGCGAAGCCGTAGCAACGACCGCCGTGAGCGCTGCGACGAGCGCCACCTTCCTCTTACTCACGTGCAACTCCCTCCTCGAGCCGGACCGGTAGTGCGGGGAACCCGACTATAGGAGATTCCGCGGGCGGCTGGAGGCCCACTTTTGGGCAATTTGCGACGGTTTACGCTTCGGCGCCGGTTGTCTGACCAACCGGGTTCTCGGCACTCCATGGGAAAACGATCCAATCGTCGGTCTTCTTCCACACGTAATCGCACTGCACCGTCGACCGCGACTTCTCGTAGAGCACCGCGAGTCGCACTTCTGCGACCTTGCCCTCGCAGAACTGCCGAACAAGTTCGAGGGTCGCTCCCGTGTCAGCAACGTCGTCGGCGACGAGCACCTTCGTGTTCGCGAAGTCAACGAGATCAGGCACCGGCGGGAGGAGCATCGGCATGTCGAGCCGCTGATCGACTCCGGTGTAGAACTCGACATTCATCGTGAACGTGTTTTTCACGCCGAGCGAGTAGCCGAGCGCGCCGCCGATAAGCAGACCGCCGCGGGCGATCGAGAGGATGATGTCGGGCTTGTAGCCGTCGTCGTAGATCGTTTGGGCGAGCGAGCGAGCCGCCGTGCCGAGGTCGTCCCAACTCATAACCTCGCGCCGCATCTCCATCAGCTGATCCTAGCGACCGCGTCGATCAGCACTTCGAGAGCTGCGGCGATGTCGTCTTCAGACGAGAACTCATCGGGGTGATGGCTGATGCCACCGTTGCGACTGCGGACGAAGAGCATCGCGCTCGGGACACCGGCTGCGGCCAGCGAGGCCGCGTCGTGACCTGCTCCCGAGACGAGCTCGGGAGCACCGGGCGCAGCCGCGCGCAGTGCTTCGAGCGGCGCGCCGCTCATTGGCACCGGCTGCGTTCGCCACGTCGGCTCGAAGCCAATCGTCGCTACCAGTTCGTCGAGCGCCTCCGGTGTCGACGCTCGCGCGTCGACCGTCAACGTGACCCGCTCAGGAATGACGTTGCCCGCACCAGGGTCGACGACAAGATTTCCGACGGTTGCGACAGCGTCTCCCTTCGGCGCCTCAGCGACACGCAACACGAATGCGGCAGCATCAACCAACGCGTCCTTACGGGCGGCCATCGGGGTGGTGCCAGCGTGCCCAGCGGCACCTTCGAACACGACCTCGCCGCGTGCCTGGCCGACGATCGTTGTGACGATGCCGAACGGCTTGTCGAGCGTGTCGAGCACAGGGCCCTGCTCAATGTGGAGCTCGAAGTACGCCTCCGGCAACCCTCCGGCGGCGACCGCCGCCTCGCTACCAACGCACCCGCGCTCCTCCTCACGGAACGCGACGACGGCAAGCGGGAGGTCGGTGCGCTCGGCGATCTCAATACCCGCAAGAACACCGAGGACGCCGTCGTACTTGCCGCCGTTCGGCACCGAGTCGAGGTGGGAGCCGATCCATACGTTCGCGTCGCCCCGCCGGCCGATCGTGTTCTTCGCCTCATCGACTGTCACCTCAAGCCCTGCGGCCTCCATCCACGCAGCGACCAATCCGTGCGCTGCATCCTCCTCGAGCGAGTAGCCCACGCGCGTCGCATCGATCGCGTGAATGATCTCGAGGCGGGCGTCGAGCATGCTCATCGCATCACTCAGCGGCGTGGCGCGAACTCGGCAGTGACGCCCGTGCCCGAGCGACGAAGCAGCTCGTCGACCGCGCGACGGCCGGTCTCTCCGTAGTCGACCGTGTACTCGTTGACGTACATCGCGACGAATCTGTCGGCGGTCTCGCTGTCGATTCCGCGGCCGTAACCCTCGGCGTAGGCGAGTGCCTCGTCGCGCTGATCGAGGCCCACTTCGATCGCGTCACCTAGCACCGCCGAAATGCCAGGGATCGCCTCGCCAAGATCGCGGCGGATCACCGTGACACCGAGCGGCAGCGGCAGCCCTGTCGCGCCATGCCAAAACACGCCGAGGTCGACAAGGCGCTTCAGGCCGGCCTGCGCGTAGGTGAGCTGGCCTTCGTGGATGACAAGGCCGACGCGCGCCCGACCCGACGACACCTCGTCGAGGATCTCGTCGAAAGGCAGCTCGCGGACGCGCACGTCCCCCCCGAGCAGGAGACGCAGCACGAGGTAGGCGGTGGTCAGACGACCGGGGATGACGATCTCCTCATGACGAAGCTCATCGAGTGTCAGCTCATCCTGCGACACGAGAATCGGCCCGTAGTTCTCGCCGAAAGAGGCTCCGTGCGGCAGCAGCATGTAGTGATCGGCAACCGACGGGTAGGCACCCATCGAGATCGCGGTAACCTCAAGCCGACCTTCAGTCGCCCACTCATTGAGCGTCTGAATGTCGGAGACGACCTGCTCAAACTCGATCCCGCGCGTGTCGACGCGGCCCGCGTCGATCGCCCAGAACATGAACGCGTCGTCGGGGTCTGCGCTGTGTCCCACCCGGATAGCCATAGGCCCACGCTACCAACCAGCGGGGGGCGCTACGCTCGCGCTATGACGGCGCCGCTTTCGGAGTCGATTCAGGACTACCTCAAGGGCATCTACAAGCTTCAGGCAGCGACGGGTCGCGCAACGATCACCGCGATCGCCCGCGACCAGGGTGTCTCACCCGCTTCGGCATCAGCGATGGTGAAGAAGCTCGACGCACTTGAGCTGCTCGTGCACGAGCCGTATCGCGGTGCCCAGCTCACAGAAGCGGGTGAGAAGGTCGCACTCGAGGTGATCCGACACCACCGGCTGCTTGAGCTGTATCTCGCACGCACGCTGGGACTCCATCTCGACGCGGTGCACGACGAGGCCGACCGGTTGGAGCACGTGATCTCGGAAGAACTCGAGGCCCGCATCGACTCGGCCCTCGGCTTCCCGACACACGATCCGCACGGGGATCCGATCCCCGACGCGAACCTCAACTGGCCGGCCTGAGCGGTTCCCGCCCCCACTCGTGCGGCGGACCGGGATAGAATCCGCGGCCGATGGCTCGCATCCCAAATCCGTTCGCGTTCCTCTTCTCCAAGCCGCAGAAGGAAGAGCTTGTTGTCGAGTACGTGATTCGCGAGCACCACAAGGGTCGTTCACTGAGCGAGATCCTCGAGGATCACTACGTGACGAACCGTTTCTCGCCTGACCAGGTCGCCCGGGTTCTCGATCACCCTGAAGTGATCCGTTCGGTTGGCGAGGACACGATCGCCGCTCATCGCGGCGGCGCGGCCTAGCTCCTCGCGTGCGTTAGAGCTCTCGGCCGACGCCCCGTTCGCGGGCGAGTTCGACGACGCGCGCGCCAGCGGCGATATCCCACGCGGTGATGCCGTTGGACTTGAAGAGGACGATGTCGGTATCCGCGGCGCGCCCTTGCACCTCGCCCGAGACGACCTCTTGCAGCTCGTGCACTTCAAGCCAATCGAGCACGCCGCGTTCGACGGGTTCGATGAGATCGCCTGACTCGAGCCGTGACTGCTCTCGTGAGTCGCAGGCGACGAAAGCCGCCCGTTCGAGCACCGTGTTGTCGAGCTCGCGGCGGGAGGCGTCGTTGGCACCGACGGCGCAGACGAGCGCACCTTCCTTGAGCCACTCACCGCGGAGCACCGGATCCTTTGACGTTGTGACGGTGACGACGATGTCCTGCTCG
>OMIZ01000023.1 GCA_900299235.1 Actinomycetota bacterium | reverse complement strand
CGTCGAGGTCGGCCGAGACGTCGGGTGGTGTGGGCCAGCCCCGATGCACCCCGCCAAGGCCGCCCGTTGCCATGAACTGGATTCCGGTTGCGCGGCAGACCGCGAGCGTGCCGCCCACCGTCGTCGCGCCCACCGCTCCCTGCACAAGGCAGGCCGCGAGGTCGCGCGGGCCAAGCTTGCGGGCAGAGACGTCGAAACGGCCGAGCTCATCCTCGGTCAAGCCAACGACGATCTCGCCGTCGAGGATCCCGATCGTCGCCGGGATCGCACCGCCGGCACGTACTGCCGCCTCTGACTCAAGCCCAACGCGTACGCCCTCGCCGGGTGGAAAGCCGTGGGCGACGAGCGTGGTCTCAAGCGCAACGACACCGCGGCCTGCGGCGAGTGCGTCTCTGATGTCGGGTGCGATACGGATCACGGCATTGCTCCGAGCTTCGCGCAGCAGCGCGCGGCAGCTTCAAGGCCAAGTGTGACGCCTCCTGCAAGGAAGCCGCCGGCGAACGCGTCGCCGGCCCCGGTGGGGTCGATCGCGCTCGTCGGGAGCGCCGGGTACGCGACCCCGTCGACGATGACGCCTTCGGCACCACGTTTGACAATCCAGCGCGTGTCGAGGTCGCCGAACTCGCTCCGCTCGCGCTCGTTGGCGAAGACCAGGTCAGGTGCGATCGCGCGCACCTTGGCCCGGAAGGTCTCGTCGAACAGCGTCCATGTCGCAAGGTCGAGCGAGACGATTGCGCCCTGTGCGCGGGCAAGGTTGGCGGCATGCGACGCCGCAGCGCCGATCGGTTCCCGCATCAGCGCATAGCCCGAGATGAAGAGCGCGTCGCTTGCAAACCAGGCGCGGTCGAGCTCGTCGGGTCGGAGGTCGGGGGCAGAGCCACGGTCGGATGCCATCGAGCGGTCGCCCGACTCGGCGATCGAAACGACGACGCCAGTCCTGCCAACACGCGGGCCGACAACCTCGACGCCGTAGGCTGCGAGCTCACCGGCAACGATCTCGCCCGCGGCGTCGTCTCCGCGCTTACCGACGTAGCGCGCCTCGGCGCCCAGGCTCGCTGCCCAGGCGGCGACGTTTGCGGCCTGGCCGCCCGCACACACGCGTGTGGCTGCCGGTCGGTCGTCGCCGACAACGAGTGGGCCCTCAAGGTGGACGATCACATCGAGCAGCAGGTCGCCGAGTGTGGTGACGCGCATCAGGCTCGTGCGATTAGGTGGGGGAGGCGCGACACGGGGTCACCCTAGTCGATCGGCCTACACTGGCCAGATGGACGCAGCGCGCGACGGGCGAAGCAAACGGCGGCGGGTTCGACTCGCCCTCGGTGGCGTTGTTGGCGTTGCAGGGACGGTGGTGACGGTGCGACGGAAGCGGCGCCGGGGATTCGACACGCCCGTCGGCTTGGCTGCGTTCGAGAGCGCACCGTGTTTCGGTGAGCTTGACGCTCAGCCGGGTGCCGAGAGCGACAGCGGCGCATTGAACGCCGAGTAGCGGTGCGTCATGAAGTGGGCCGCGCCGATCATCCGTAGCTCGATCGGCCGATGTGTGGCAGGGTCGACGCGTAGCCGGAACCAGGCGGGGAACGTTCCGTCGTAGAACGTGATCCAGCCGCCGGGCGCCTGGTAGATGTCGCGGGCGGCAGCTGTCCAGTCGTTGAACGGAACAACAGGCGGAATCTGCACCGATCGTGTCCACGGCTTTTGGGCGATGCGGTCCCAGCGCTGTTTGCCCAGCACAACACCGGCTGTCCCGATGATCGAACGGTCGGCGGCAGCGGTGATCTCGTACGCGAAGCTATCTGGTGCTTGTTCGCGGAAAACGGTGATCTGCGCGTTGTTCGCGAGCGACGCGAGTGACTCACGCACTGTGACCGTTCGGAGGGCGCGATAGGTGGCAGTCGTTGCTCGGAGAACCTCGGCCGCCGGGATCAGCTCGATCGGCAGCGTGAAGGTCACGGGAACGCTGTTGAGCGTGACGCGCACCGCCGTCCCATGGATCGGGGCAGCGAAGCAGCCGTGGCCACACGAGGTGGGCGCTGCACCGTTGACCCGTACCGTCAGGTCGCTCGCGCCGGTGCCGTCGGAACTGATCACCGTGATCTGGGCTCGTGCCCCGTCGAACGCGAGCGCGACGGCGTACGGCCCGAGCTCCTTTGCGTCGACGTAGTTGTTGGCAGGTGGGGCGGGAGGGATGTCGAGGAGCGACGGGGCGTTCGAAGGTGTCGCTGTCTTGGCGGCCGCACGGCCAGGCTGCAGGTCAGTGAGGATTCCGGCAGCGACGACGACAACTACGAGCAGGCCGATCTCGACTCCAACGATGCGTCCAGCGCCACCGCGTGCGAGACGTCGGCGGGCGACGGTGCCAATCGCCAGAACGCAGACAAATAGCGCGGTCTTGGCGAGGAGAGCGCGTCCGTACGGCGTCGACCAGAGCTGGGAGATCGATCCGAGTTCGGTGAGCGCTCGCGAGCCACCAGCAGCGGTCAGGACGATCACCGCCGGGCCGGCGATCGCACCAAAGCGATCGAGCACGGCCTTGCGGTCGGCTGCTGTGAGGCGCGGGAGCAGCACGCCAAGGCCGATCACGCCGCCGAGCCAGATCGCGGCCGTTCCAACGTGGAGCATGTCCGCGAGTGGCGAGAGCACCGTCGTCTGGCTCGCATCCAGGGCATGACCAGCCAGGGTTGGCGCGACGAGCAGTGCCAGTGCTGCCGCGTACGCCCCAAACCGCAAGACGGAGACGCGAGGAGCCAACGCGGCGAGTGCAGCCCCGACACCAGCGACGATCGCAGCGCCGCTCACCCAGAGGTCGAACCGCGTGCCGCCAACACCTTTGGTGTGCGCGAGCGCGTCGGCGCCGACGAAGGCCAGCCCAAGCCCAAGAAACGCGAGGTGTGAAAGCGGACGAGCGAGCGGGCCCTCATGCCCGAGCGGGCGCAGCACAAACAGCGCGAACACCGCGAGCCCAGCGGCAAGCAGCGTCCCACCGAGGAACAGCCAGCGCATGATCACGCGCTCCCATGTCACGGTGCCCGAGGCGCTCAGCACTGCCACGGGTGTCGTCGCTGCGCGTCCGACGCCGAAGGCGATCACACCCTCTTCCTCGTGCCCGTCCTGGCTCACGACGCTCCAGCGCACGGTGAAGTTGCCCTGGCCGAGATTGGTGCGGAACGGAATTACGAGGGTGCGGCCGTCGGTGATCCGGGGTGGGCCGCCGAGGACGTTCGTCCCGTCGTTCCGCACGGCCGCGTTACGCGGCCCCACACGAATTGCGCTGTCGAACGTGATCACCGCGCCGCGAGGGGCGGCCGCAACGACGACGCCGTTTGTCGGCGAAGCAGAGATAACGATGGCGTGGGCGGCCGCCCCCGTTGCCCCGACGAGCGCGGCAGAACATGCAACGAGTAGTGCGAACGCGCGCCTCACCTGGTCGAGGCTAGCGGGCCGAGACCACTGATACCCTTGTCGACCTAATGCCGATCTACGAATACAAGTGTCCGAACGGTCACCTCTTCGAGGTCTTTCACGGCATGACCGAGAACGGTCCCGAAAAGTGCGACGAGTGCGGTGCCTCACCGCTTGAGCGCGTGCTTTTCCCGGTCGCGGTGCATTACAAGGGCTCCGGCTTCTACTCGACCGACTACGGCCGCAGTGGCCGTAAGGCCGGTTCGAGCAGCAGCGACTCATCCTCGTCGTCGGACTCGTCGTCCGACTCAGGATCGTCGAAGGCGCCCGAAATCACCAACATGCCCGACTGACCGCGCTGCGGGCACGAGTCCGCTGCCGGAGAGTTCGACACGTTGAAAAGCCAGGGGTTCTTCTAGGGCGCGATTGTGTGTCCGACGGCGCAGCCTGGACCGTAGGTGGTTGTCGGTGGCTGCGGTGCCGAGGCGCCCGCCCACATCGAGAGAACGTTGCGGTTGTCCTCCGACGGGATGATCGCGGAGCCTGCGCTCGTCGATGCCGTGTCGCCGCCGAGTCGGCAGTAGAGCGTTGCGCTTGAGGACGAGCGGAACTTCACCCAGCCGAGCTGCAACACATCGGTGGTGGAGAGATCTGTGGTGAGCGGCTTGACGAGCGACCCCCCGTCCCACGGCAGGTCGAGCATCGTGCCGATCGAGGTCATTTTCGCCATCGTCGCCTGGAGCACGGCCTGCTGCCTGCCCGCTCGAGCCATGTCTGTCTCACGCGGGTTGAGGAGGTTCTCCCGGATGCGGGAGTAGATCAACGCTCGCTGGCCGCTCATCGTCTGCGGCCCCTTGTGGAAGCGCCAGCCCGACCACGCCGAGCACGCCGACGCCGTCTTGAAGGGGCAGTCGAAGCGATTTGAGCGGATCGGCGCCGGAACGTTGATCGTGACACCCCCGAGCGAGTCGATCAGCTCCTTGAACGACGAGAAGTCAACGACGATCACGTGGTTGATCGGCACCCCGGTGAACTCGTGCACCGTGGCGAGCGCGAGCGCTGGGCCACCTGCCTGGAACGCAGCGTTGATCTTCGTGTTCCCCAGGCCAGGTACGTGCACGTAGAGATCACGCGGGATCGTCAGGTACGCGAGGCGATGGTGCGAGGGGTCGGTGCGCAGCAGCTCGATCGAGTCGGAGTGGCGATCACCGGCGCGTGACTTGATCGGCGCAGAGTCGGTGCCGAGGAGCAAGATCGTTGTGGGTGACGAGAAGAGCAGCCCGTTTTGCGGTGCGAGTTGGCGCTTGGCGGCGGCGGGAAGGCGTTTGTTGGCCTTCGCCATGCCGCCCGAGACCGCACTCCAGCTGCCGATCCCCCAGAGCACAAACAGCACGAGGAAGCCGCCGAGGCCGAGCAGGAGACCGCGCCGCCAACCGATCTGCCGAACGATTCGAAGCGCCAGTGGGCCGCGCGCGGCCGGCGGTTCGCCGTCTGCGCGTCGCCGCTCATCTCGACCGCGCCGATCGCGGCGTGGCTGCCGCAAGGTCGGCGCCGGAACCTTCCCTTTCTGGCGACCACCCCGGTAGACGCGGTACGGCTTCTCGTCCTCCGCCATTCGGGGAGTAGGCTACCCGGCGACCGTGACGGGCCAGAACGAGATAACGAAACCTCAAGGACGCGTAATCGGCGTCGACCTTGGCGGCACGAAGATCCTCACGGGTGTCGTCGACGAGCACGGTGCGGTGCACGACACCGTCGAGCATCCAACCCCCGTCGGTTCGCAAGGCGACCTGCTCGATGCGCTTGAGCGCGTTGTCGCGGAGTCGTTGCGCCCCGGGATCGAGGCTGTTGGTTTCGGGATTCCTGCGCGAATCGATCAGCGAACAGGCCTCGCGCTCGGTGCGGTGAACATTCCGCTCGACAACGTGCCGTTCGTAGAGGAGATGGAGCGCCGCCTCGGCGTACGGGTCGCCGTCGCAAACGATGCAAGCGCCGCCGCCCTCGGCGAGTTCCGCTTCGGTGCGGGCCGCGGATCGACCGACATGGTGATGCTGACGCTCGGCACGGGTGTCGGTGGCGGAGTGGTGATCGGCGGCCGTCTCTACCCAGGGTGGAGCGAGCTCGGCCACATGGTGATCGTTGAGGATGGCGAGCCGTGCCAGGGCACCTGCTCGGGCCACGGGCATGTTGAGGCGTACTGTTCCGGCCTCGCAGCTGAGCGGGTCGCACGCCAGGCGCTTGGCCCGACGGCGACGGCGCATGATCTCGTCGAGCAGCGCCATCCCGCGCTCGTCCAGATCGGCCGGCATCTCGGCGCGGCAATCGCGGGTCTCGTCAACATCTTTGGCCCCGACGTGGTCGTTGTCGGCGGAGGTTTTGGGATTGGCGCGGGCGAGCTTCTGCTTGGGCCGGCGCGTGAGGTGCTCGGCGTCGAGGCGCTGCGCCCGGGCGGCGCGATCCCGGTCGTTGGCGCCGAGCTTGGCGAACGGGCCGGGCTCGTGGGGGCGGGACTGCTCGCGCTTGAGGCGCTCGGGTAGGCCTGCTGTGCCGCTCGCGGTCTGCGCCACGCCGATCGGGAATCTCGAGGACATCACGTTCCGCGTGCTCGCCGAGCTGCGTGAGGCGTCGGTTGTCCTTGCCGAGGACACGCGGCACACCCGCATCCTCTTCGACCGCTATGAGATTACCACGCCGCTCCTCTCCTGCCACGAACACAACGAGGCGGCGCGGGCAGCGGAGATCGTGCCGCGACTGCTTGCGGGCGAGCGGATTGCGCTCGTCACCGACGCGGGGCTGCCGGGCGTGTCCGACCCTGGCGCCCGCGTGATTGCCGCGGCGATCGAGGCTGGGGCGGGCGTGACGGTGCTTCCAGGCGCATCGGCGGTCGAGACGGCCCTTGTCGCGAGTGGCCTCGTAGGGGAGCGGTATGCCTTCGTGGGCTTTCTGCCGCGCAAAGAGGGTGAGCTGCGCGACCTGTGGGCGGAGCTCGCGTCCACGGCGTGGCCGGTGGTGGCGTTTGAGTCGCCCAAGCGGCTGCCGAAGAGTCTCGCGTCGCTCGCGGCGGTCGATCCAGGTCGGCGGGTCGCGGTCTGCCGCGAACTCACGAAGAAGTTCGAGCAGGTCGTCCGGGGGAGCGCCGCCGAGGTCGCTGCGGCGATTACGGAACCGCCGCCAGGCGAGATCGTTGTCGTGATCGGGCCCGGCAAAGCGGCGGTCGGCGCGGCTGTCGAGAGTGCCGCACATGCCGCAGTCGCGAAGCTTGTCGAAGCGGGAACGCCGCGGAAGGTCGCCGCCGAGGTTGTGTCGGAGCTCACCGAGGTGTCCCGAAACGACCTGTACCGCGACGGTCTGTAGCGGCGTTTGTAGCAACTGTGTAACCAAAATTGACAACGCGCACGCGGCGCACCTACCGTGACCGAACTGACGTTCTCTCGTTCGACAACACGGAGGTGGTGGCATGCGACGGCTCGCGCTTGTCGTGCTCGTCTTGGTGGCGTTTGTTGGTGAGCCGGCTGCGCATTCGTCGCCGCCAACGTGGGTGTGGCCCGTCGACGGAGTGGTGCTTGCGCCCTTCGCATTCGACCCGGCGCACCCGTACGCAGGCGGACAGCATCGGGGAATCGACACCGGTGGCCCGACGGCAGGCTCTGTGCGCGCTCCGGTCGCCGGAAGCGTCACGTTCGCGGGAACGGTTCCCACGAACGGCAAGTCGCTGACGATCCTCACGCCCGACGGCTACTCGGTGACGCTCGTCCACCTCGGTTCGATCGCGGTCGCGAAGGGTGCGACCCTCGTCGCAGGTGACGTCGTTGGCACGCTCGGGCCGACCGGAGACCCCGAGGTCGACGGCCCCTACGTCCACCTCGGGGTTCGCCTTGCGTCGAATGCACAGGGCTACCTCGACCCTGTCAGCTTCCTGCCTGCCCGTGTCCCCGCGCCGCCCGCGCTCGTGGTGCCGAGCGCGAGCCCTGTCATCCCCGTTGTGGCGCCCGCTGCCGTGCCGGTTGCCTCCGCTCCAGCCGTGACGACACCGACGACGCCCGCGACCGATCCGAGTTCGACTGCGACGACGCCGATTTCGACTCCACCCGTTGCGGCGATCCCGGCTGTGACAACTCTGGTCGCGACGACAGCGGTTCCGGCGACACCTGCTGTCACGACGACCGTCGCGGAGAGCGCTGTCGTGACGCCTCCCGGCGCTTCGGGGTCGCCCGTCGCAACGCCAGTGTCGACGACTCCGACGACCACGACTCCGACCACAACGACTCCGACGACAACTCCTCTGGCGACGCCGGCGACAACGCTTCTGACCACAACGACTCCGACTGTGACGACTCAGGCCACAGCGCCGACGACGATCACCACCGCGGCGGTGACCGCCGCTATCGCCACAGCAGCACCCGCTCCTTCGACAGCACCCACCGCCGTGGAGGCGGCGTCGTTTGCGGCCTCTGACGCAACAGACCTCGAAGCGCCTGACGCGCACGCGTCGCTCGTTGGCGACGCCACACCCGCCGTCGCAGGCGATGGCGGAACCGAAGGCGCCTCAGCGGATGATCCAGGCGATACCGCCTCGGCCGACATCGACGCGCAAACCTGGGCCTCAGCAGCCGGGATCGCCGCTACCGAGCCTCGCGCACCCTCGGCTTTGCCGGCGGTGGGAGAGGCGGGGGGGGGG
>OMIZ01000022.1 GCA_900299235.1 Actinomycetota bacterium | reverse complement strand
CGTCGACGTCGGCGCGAGCTGCTGCGTCACGGGAGCTACCGCGGAGCGCATCCATCGCCGTGCGTGTCGCGATCGTGAACACCCACGCTCGCAGGTGGTCGCCGTGTTGAAGGCGGTCATAGCCGCGGAGCGCCTTCAAGAACGTCTCTTGCCAGACGTCCTCGGCCTGCTGGCCGACAAGGCGGCGAAGGTAGCCGAGCACCGAATCGGCGTGCTCGCCATAGAAGGACTCGAAGGGAGGGATTGACTGCACGGCCTGCATCATCGACTGAAACGTGGCAGCCTGCGCGTTTGTGAGATGCGCTGTTGTCGGTCACGTCGAATGGACGGAGTTCGCGCTCGTCGATCATGTGCCCGCGCCCGGGAACATCGCCCATGCCTACGACGACTGGGCCGAGCCGGCCGGGGGCGGATCGGTGGTCGCGGTTCAGATCAGGAAGCTCGCCGGCACCTGCGACTTCATTACGGCGCTCGGGGACGACGAGCTCGGGCATACATGCGCGGAGCGACTCGCAGAGATGGGGCTCTCGCTCACCGTTGAGTGGTTTGGGCGAACCCGTCGCGCGATCACGCTGATCGACGAGTACCGCGAACGCACCATCACAACGTTCGGGCCCAAGCTCCGCCCAAACGCGAGCTACGACTTCTCGGGCTACGACCTCGTCTTCTTCATCGCGGGCGAGCCCTCGGTGCTGCGCGCCGCGCGCGCAGCGACGTTTCTTGCTGCCACAACCCGCGAGGTGCCGACGTTGAGGGAGGGTGGCGTCCACCTTGATCTGCTGGTTGGCAGCGGCCGTGATCCGGGAGAGCGGTATGACGGCGATCTCGATGCGGGAGTCGTCGTCGCCACTGACGGTATCGACGGGGGCGTGGCCAACGGCTCGCGCTACGCGGCGGTTCCCGCTCCGGGCCCGGTCGCCGACACCTACGGCGCTGGCGATTCATTCGCAGCGGCTCTCGCCTACGGACTTGCCCGTGGCGACGATCTTGATAGCGCGCTTGCGCTTGCCGCTCGTGCAGGTGCAGGGGTCGTGACGGGCAAAGGCCCGTACACGTCCCAGATCTGGGCCTAGCCCAGCCTCTCGCTCACCTCGGAGTCCTGATTCGTGCTTGCTGCGCGTTGCCCTCGCACGCCTGCGGTGGCGGCGAGTCAGCGGGATCCGGGGAAGGAATTCGAAAAACAGCGTCGATTGGGGTGGACAGGTGGGGGAAAGTGGGTTAGAGTGGGGCGCGGTGAACCCAGTGCTACTTGGCGAACATGAGCATTCACTCGACGACAAGAACCGCCTCACCCTTCCGGCGAAGTTCCGCAGCGAACTGGGGGAGCGGGTTGTCGTCTCGCGCGGCCTCGACGGCTGCCTCTACGTCTACGCCGAGCGCGACTGGGAGAAGTTCCGTGAACGCATCGCGTCGCTCGACCTGCTCAGCGCAGGTGGCCGGACGATGCAGCGGCGGTTCTTCGCCAGCGCATCGATCGCCGAGCTTGATCGGCAGGGGCGGCTCGTGATTCCCGCAGTGCTGCTCGAGCGCACCGGAATCGGCCGTGAAGTGACGATCGCCGGCATCGACGACCACCTTGAGATTTGGGATCGGTCCGCGTGGGCCGTACAGCTCGCAGAAACGGAGGAGACAGCGGAAGATGTTGCCGAGCGTCTTGCCAACCGAGACTGATCACGTCCCCGTCCTGGCGGACGAGGTTCTCGCGGCGCTCGATCCTCACCCCGGTGAGACCGTTGTCGACTGCACCTTCGGCGCCGGTGGCCACTCGGCCATGTTGGCGGCACGTCTCCGTGGCGACGGCAAGCTGATCGCGATCGACCGCGACCCTACCGTTGAGCCCTACTTCGAGCGCTTCCGGCGCTCGACTGCTGCCAAGACCCGCCTGCTCAGCGGCGAGTTTTCGACTGTCCTCGAGCAGCTCGCAGAAAACGGCGTCAAGGCCGACGCCATCCTGATGGATCTCGGCGTTTCGTCGATGCAGCTTGACCGACCGGACAGAGGCTTCTCGTACGCCGTCGATGCTCCGCTCGACATGCGCATGGATCCGTCCGCCGACCTCTCGGCCGCCGACGTCGTGAACGAGTACCCCGAACAGGAGCTCGCGCAGATCTTCAAGAGCTACGGCGAGGAGCGCTACGCCCGCCAGATCGCGCGTGCGATCCTCCGCCGTCGGATGAAGCAGCCGTACACGCGCACCGGCGAGCTCGTCGACACGATCAAGGCGTCGATTCCCGCACCCGCACGGTTCGGTGAGGGGCATCCGGCAAAGCGTGTCTTCCAGGCGCTGCGCATTGAGGTCAACGACGAGCTCGGCGCGGTTCAGCGCGCGCTCCCCGCTGCGCTCGAGATGCTGCGCCCCGGTGGCCGCCTCGCGGTGATCTCGTTCCA
The DNA here is from genome assembly GCA_900299235.1 of Actinomycetota bacterium. GTDB lineage: Bacteria > Actinomycetota > Thermoleophilia > Gaiellales > Gaiellaceae > PALSA-600. Next base: position 6,825 of record OMIZ01000022.1, on the reverse strand, counting down.
CTCACTCGAAGACCGCATCGTCAAGCAGTTCCTCCGCAACGAGGAGCACGGCTGTACCTGCCCACCCGAATTTCCGGTCTGCAACTGCGGGGCCAGCCCGTCGCTTCGTGCGACACCGCGCCGCGCAATCCGCCCCTCGTCGGCCGAAATCGCTCGCAACCCGCGATCGCAGTCGGCCCGTCTTCGCGTGGCGGTGAAGAGTGGCTAGCGCACGTACTGCCGTCGCACCCCCCATCACTCGGCCTCGGCCAAAGCCTCGGCGAGCACCGCAGGAGACCGCACCACGCACCGAAACACGCTCGCGCAATCGCGCTCGAAGCGGAACACGCACCCGGGCGCGGTCCGGTGTGGTGTGGATCATTGTCGCGGGGGTCATTCTTGCCGGTGTCGTCTTCGTCAATCTGGCGGTTCTCCGCTTGAACCTTCGTGTTGACTCGGAGGTGCAGCTGCGTGCCCACTTGCGCGCCGAGAACGCGATGCTCCAGTCGCAACTTTCGAGCGAACTCGCCTCGCCGCGCATCCAGAACGCCGCGCGCAAGCAGGACGGTCTGAGTCAAGCCGACCCGTCGGCGATCCGCTACATCAATCTGGCGCACTGATCGTGGGGGAGAAGCGAGCCAACAGTCGCATTCGCCTGCTGGCCGTCCTCTTTCCCGTCCTCTTCGCCGGAGTGCTTGCTCGGGCGATCTACATCCAGGCCGCCGAACATGCGAAGTTCGCGGGCATGGCGCAGCGCCAGCACCACTCAACTGTCACCGTTCACGCGGGACGCGGGCCGATCTTCGACCGCACAGGCGTCGAATTGGCCGCGGGCGTTCAGAAGATGACCGTGTTCGCGGATCCGACCCAGATTCAGGACGCGCGTGAAGTCGCCATGGCGGCCCACGACATCCTCGGTGTCAGCGCGAACAGCCTCTACCCGCAGCTCCTCAACACGAAGACGCAGTACGTGCCGATCCAGCGTTTCGCTGATCCGGTCAAGGCGGCCCTGCTCGCGAAGAAGAAGATCCCGGGCATCGGCTTCTTGCCCGAGGAGCAGCGTGGCTACCCCCAAAACAGCGTCGCCTCGCAGGTGATCGGCTTCGCCGGCACCGACAACAAGGGTCTCGAAGGGCTTGAGTACCAGTACGACCACGCGTTGTCGGGGCGTCCGGGCACGCAGACGATCGTCCAGGATCCGTTCGGACGAGCCATCGACGTCATCAGCTCGCGCCCGGAGCGCGAAGGCCAGCCGATCTTTTCGACGATCGACCACACCATTCAGGCAAACGCGGAATCCGTGTTGCGCGCAACGATGGCGAAGTGGGGCGCGAAGGACGCGACGGCCGTCGTACTCGATCCGCGAACAGGCGAAGTCCTCGCGATGGCCCAGGCTCCTGGCTACAACGCGAACAACACCCCAACCGTGTCACAGACTGTCCAGCGCAACCGGGTCGTCACCGACACGTACGAGCCCGGATCGACGTTCAAGCTTGTGACCGTCACGGCCGCCCTCTCTGAGGGTCTCGTCACACCAAAGACACGGTTCACGCTGCCGTACTCGATTCGCGTTGCCGACCGCACGGTGCACGACGCCGAGCGACGAGGCACCGTCAACTACAGCGTGTCGCAGATCCTCAAGTACTCGTCGAACGTCGGCGCGATCACCCTCGCGGAGAAGCTCGGCGCGCCAGCCCTCTCGCGCTGGATCACGAAGTTCGGCTTTGGGCACACCACGGGGATCGATTTCCCTGGCGAGTCGCCAGGCCTGATGCTTCCGCTCGAGCAGTGGTCTGGCTCGACGATCGGCAACGTGCCGATCGGCCAGGGCGTCGCGGTCACACCGATTCAGATGGCATCGGTCTACGCCGCAGTCGCGAACGGTGGCGTGTGGATCCAGCCACACCTCGTCAGCAAGGTAGGCGGTCGCGTCCTCACGGGGTTCGCGCATCGCCGGATCATGTCGCCACTCGTCGACCGCCAGGTGAAGACGATGCTCACCGGCGTGGTCGAGGCTGGCACGGGCGTGGAGGCCGCGATCCCGGGCTACTCCGTCGCCGGTAAGACCGGAACCGCTCAGAAGCCCGACGGACACGGCGGCTACTCGAAGTACAACTACGTCGCATCGTTTGTTGGGATGGTTCCTGCAAACGATCCAAAACTCGTCGTGCTCGTCACGGTCGACGAGCCGCGCGGCGCGATCTTCGGCGGCGTGGTCGCCGCCCCGGCGTTCCAGGAGATCGCGAAGTTCGACCTGCAGTACCTCGAGGTTCCGCCCGATCAGCTGGCGACGCGCTCAACGCTCGGCACGCACTGATCGCCGTGGCGCCAGACCGAGCCTGTAACCCCGCTCGTTAGACTCGACCCGATGCTCCTTGAGCTTGTGAGCACAGCGGTCGGTTCGACCGAGCTGGTGAATGCCGCTTCCGTTGAGGTAACCGATCTCGCCTACGACACGCGCACGGTGAGGCCGGGTGCGCTGTTCTTCTGCGTCCGCGGCGGTCGCTTTGACGGGCATGAACTCGCGCCCCAGGCTCTTGCAGCGGGCGCCGTCGCCCTCGTCGTCGACCATCCGCTCGACCTTCCTGTACCGCAGGTCGTCGTTGACGACGTCCGAGCAGCCATGCCGCACGCGGCCACCGCGTTCTTCGGCGATCCCACCAAGAGTCTGTCGGTCGCCGCTGTCACGGGGACGAACGGCAAGACGACTTCGGCCTACCTCCTCGACGCGATCGTGCGGGCGGCAGGCTGGAACACGGGGCTGTTGACGAACATCGAGCGTCGTGCAGGCGGCGAGTCGCTGCCGACCGGGCTGAACACACCCGAAGCGATCGACCTGCAACGGATCTTTCGTCAGATGCTCGATGGCGGCGACACCGCATGCGTCATGGAGGCGACGTCGATCGCGTCCTCACAGGGGCGGCTTGACGGCACCCGCTTCTCGGTGCTCGTCTTCACAAACCTCACGCAGGATCACCTCGACTTCCACGGCTCGATGGACGCGTACTTTGAAGCGAAGCGACGCCTCTTCGACCAGGCGGCGATCGCCGTGATCAACACGGCTGACCCGTGGGGGCAAAAGCTCGCCTCGGCGAGTCCTGGTGCGATCACCTTCGACGGAGACTCCGACATCCTCGACGGCATTGCGCTCGCGCTGCGGGGAAGCTTCAACCGAGCGAACGCCGCGGGTGCGGCGCTTGCTGCGCGGGCGTTGGGCGTCGACGATGCCGCGATCCGGCGTGGGCTCGAGAGCGTGCGCGGAGTGCCTGGCCGATTCGAGGCGATCGACGAGGGGCAGCCGTTCGCCGTGATCGTCGACTACGCCCACACTCCTGACGGCCTCGAAAACATCCTGCGCGCTGCCCGCGAGCTCGTCGACGGCGGCGAGCTCGTTGTCGCCTTCGGGGCCGGTGGCGATCGAGACCGAACCAAGCGGCCGCAGATGGGTGAGGTTGTGGGCCGCCTTGCCGATCGTGCGATCGTCACATCCGATAACCCGCGCAGCGAGGAGCCGGCTGCGATCGCCGCTGACGTGACCGCCGGAATCGCGGGTGCCTTCGAGGTGGAGCTCGACCGGCGCAAGGCAATTCACGCTGCGCTCGAGCGCGCGCATCGCGGCGATGTCGTGGTCATCGCCGGACGCGGAGCCGAGCCTGAGCAGGAGCTTGCACATGGCAAGGTCACGTTCGACGACCGCGAGGTAGTGCGCACCGCGCTGCGCGCGCTCTGGAGCGCGTCGTGATCGCGCTGCCGCTCAGTGAAATCGAGCCGCTCGGTCGGGTTCAGGCCCGGCCGTGGGCGAAGGAGATCACCGGGCTCAAGATCGACTCTCGGCTTGTAGAGGAGGGTGACCTGTTCGTCGCGGTTGGCGAGAGCGGTGCCGACTTCATCCCGCACGCGTTCGCTCGGGGTGCTGATGCCGTCCTTGAGCCCGACGATGCTCACGCGGCACTTGCCGCGATCGCTGGTGCCGTACGGCGACGATCGTCAGCCAAGGTTGTCGCGATCACGGGCTCGACGGGTAAGACCACGACGAAGGACATCCTCGCGGCGCTTTGTCGTTCGCAGCGGAGCACGATCGCGTCGGAGGCGAACTTCAACAACGAGCTCGGTGTGCCGCTCACCCTTGGCCGGATTGAGCCCGACACGGAGATCTGCATCGCCGAGATGGGGATGCGTGGCCCAGGACAGATCGACTGGCTCGCACGCTTCACAGAGCCCGATGTGGCGCTGATCACCAATGTCGGCCCGGTGCACCTCGAGTTTCTCGGATCGGTTGAGAACGTCGCGAAGGCCAAGGCAGAGCTCCTCGCTCACGTGCGTCCCAGGGGCGTCGCTGTCGTTCCCGACGACCCGCTGCTCGATCCGTACCTGACACGCACTGACATTGAGATCCGGCGGTTCGGCCGCTCGACACGCGACGGCCGGTTTCAGGTGGGTGGCAGGACGATCACATTGCAGACGAGCTTTACCGCTCCGCACCAGTTCGACAACCTGCTCGCCGCGCTCATCGTGTGCGACGCCCTTGGTGTCGAGATCAGGGATGGCCGGCTCGACGTCGACTTCTCACCGCTCCGGGAAGAGGAGCACGAACTCGCCCACGGTGTGTTGCTCCTCAACGACTCGTACAACGCGAACCCCGTGTCGATGCGGGCTGCGCTCGAAAATGCCGCTGGGCGTGCCGCAGGACGACGTGTTTTCGCGGTGCTCGGCACGATGGCTGAGCTTGGAACCGACTCCGTGCGGTATCACCGCGAGATCGGCGAGCACGTCGCTCAGTTCGGGGTCGGACAGCTGATCGCAGTGGGTGAGGCAGCACGCGATTACGACACGGGCGCGGTGCCCACCACGTGGTTTCCCACGGCTGCCGAAGCGGCAGAAGCCATTCCCGACATGGTGGAGCCTCACGACGTCGTTCTCGTAAAAGGCTCCCGCTCGGTGGGACTTGAGGCTGTAGCGGCGAAACTACGCGGCGAATGACTTCGAGCACCTCATCCTTCGGCTCCGGCGGGGCCGCCTAGTGGCACGCGTCCTCGTAGCGGGGCTTGTCGCGTTGATCATCTCGATCCTCGCTGGGCCGACATTCATCGACTTCCTCCGTCGCCACGCGTTCGGCCAGCATATCCGCGAGGACGGGCCGCAGCACCACTCGGCCAAGCAGGGGACTCCCACCATGGGTGGTCTGCTGATTGTGGTCGCGGCCGCGATCGCCTTCCTCGCAACGAGCGACTACACGCTTCCCGCGCTGACGATTCTTGGCGCGACCGTGGCGTGCGGCGCGATCGGCTTCATCGACGACTTCGCGAAGCTACGCAAGCAGCGCTCGCTCGGCCTCAACGGCCGCTGGAAGATGATCCTCCTTGGCGCGACCGCCTGTGCCGTTGGCTATGCCGCGCACCACCAGCAGCTTCGCCACGACGTCTTCGTGCCGATCGTCGACAAGTGGGTGCCGCTCGGCGCCGCGTGGTACCTCCTCGTCTTCTTCATCATCGTCGGCGCTGCGAACGCCGTGAACCTCACCGACGGGCTTGACGGGTTGGCGGCGGGCACATCGATCATCTCGCTGATGACGCTCACTGCGATGGCGGTGACGATCTACATCCGTTCCGGCGTCCTGCATCACCGGATTGAGAACCGCCTCGACGCCGCGTTCATTGGCGCGGCGGTGATCGGTGCTGCTGTCGGCTTCCTGTGGTTCAACGCGTTCCCGGCTGAGGTGTTCATGGGCGACACCGGGTCGATGGCGCTTGGCGGCGCCATTGGCGCGATGGCGATCTTCCTCAAGGTCGAGCTGCTGCTGCTGCTCGTCGGGGGCATCTTCGTCGTCGAGGCCGTCTCAGTGATGCTGCAGGTGTTCTCGTACAAGTGGTGGGGGAGACGTGTGTTCTTGATGGCGCCGATACACCACCACTTCGAGATGAAGGCATGGTCGGAGACGAAGATCATGGTGCGGTTCTGGATCGTCTCGGGCATCCTCTGCGCCGCCGCATTCGCGCTCTTCTACAAGTACTACCCCCAGATCCGCCCGAACTGATGCGCGTTCTCGTCTACGGGCTCGCGCGCTCGGGGACAGCTGCCGTTGAGCGGCTCCGCGAGCGGGGCGACGAGGTGGTGCTCGTCGACCGTAGTCTCGGAAACGAGGACGACCTGGGTCTGCTCGCCGGTGTGGACGTTCTCGTGAAGAGCCCTGGGGTTCCGGGCGAGGTGCCGTTGGTCGTCGCCGCGCGTGAACGGGGGATCCCAGTCTGGTCAGAGGTCGAGCTTGCCTGGACATTCTTCGGAGCGACAACGAAGGTCGTGGGCGTGACGGGGACAAACGGCAAGACCACGACCGTTGAGCTGCTCGGCGCAATCTTTCGCGCCGCCGGGCGAGATGTGGCTGTCGCGGGAAACGTCGGAACTGCCCTTGCGACCGTGCGTGACGCGGAGTGGGTCGTGTGCGAGCTCTCGTCGTTCCAGCTGGAGGACGTCCACACGCTTGCGTGCGATGTCGCCGTGCTGTTGAACATCGAGCCCGATCACATCGATCGCCACGGCACGTTCGAGGCGTACCGGGCAGCGAAGCTCCGCATCTTCGAGCGGGCTCGCGCGAAGGTGGTGCCTGCTGGATCAGGGCTGCCCGGCGTCGAGTTCTCGGCTGACGACCCGCTGCCCGCCGAGCCGTTGATTCGCGGGCGGCACAACCGTGAGAACGCCGCTGCGGCTGTGGCGGCCGCCCGCGCTGCGGGTATCGACGAAGCTGCGATTGCCGAGGCGCTTCGCACCTTCCCCGGGGTCAAGCACCGTCTTGAGCCGGTCGGCGAGCATGCAGGTGTTCGCTACGTCAACGACTCGAAGGCGACGAAT